>NZ_SLTR01000015.1:0-89987 GCF_004347715.1 Halomonas marinisediminis
TCGCCCGGCAGAGCCGGCCTCCCACAAGTGAGGCCAACCCATGGTTTGTCATCAGCACCCGCGGGACGCCTACGGCGCCATTCGCCCGGCAGAGCCGGCCTCCCACAAGTGAGGCCAACCCATGGTTTGTCATCAGCACCCGCGGGGCGCCTACGGCGCCAGTCGCCCGGCAGAGCCGGCCTCCCACAAGTGAGGCCATCCCATGGTTTGTCAGCACCCGCGGGGCGCCTACGGCGCCAGTCACGATGCGGAGCCGCTGCGGCGGATCGATCCCTCCTACATCACGCTTCATCCCACCCGCTGGCCATGGCCCAGGTCGCGCAGCGGGTGCTCCTCGCTGGTCCAGGGGGATTCGAACATGGCGTCAATAAAGGTGGCGGGGACGCTGGCGACGTCGCGGTAGGTCCACTGGGGACTCTTGTCCTTGTCGATCAGCAGCGCGCGTACGCCTTCGACGAAGTCGCCGAGGCGGCCGCACTGCACCGAGAGCACCAGCTCGTCGCGGAAGGCGTCGGCGAGGCTGGTGTGGGCGTGGCGCTCGAGCATGCGCCACACCAGGTGGGCACTGATCGGGCAGCCGGCGGCGAGGCGCTTGCGGTTGACGGCGAGCCACTTGTCGTCGCTGTCATCGGCCAGGATGCGGGACACGGCGGTCTCGACATCGACATTGCCGACCAGTGCCTGAATGGTGTCCTGATGTGGTGCTACCTGCCCTGCCGGCGCCTGTTCACGCGCCTCGAAGCGGTCGATCACGGCCTGCACGGTGGCACGCCGTGTCTTGGCGCTGCGATCGCCAAAGTCGGCCTCGCCCAGTGCCTCGAGCAGCGCCGCACGACACTCACGAGGGATAAAGTGATCCCCCAGGCCGAGGTCCAGGGCATCCCGAGCATTGAGCTGGGCGCCGGTCAGGCCCAGGTAGGCGCCCACGCCCGGCGGCATGCGGTTGAGGAACCAGCTGGCGCCGATATCCGGATAGAGCCCGATGGTGATCTCGGGCATGGCGATCAGGGTGGTCTCGGTGACGAGACGATGGGACGCCCCGGCCGTCAGCCCCAGGCCACCGCCCATGACGATGCCATCCGCCCACACCATTACCGGCTTGGGAAAGGTGTGGATACGGTAGTCGAGACGGTACTCCAGGGTGAAGTAGCTCGCCGGCAGCTCGCTGTCGCGACCCGACCCGCGGTTCTCATCCTCTTCGTTCAGGGCCCGGTAGAGTGCGACCACATCGCCACCGGCGCAGAAGGCCTTGTCGCCACTGCCCTCGATCCATACCGCGACGATATTGCGGTCCACCGCCCAGGCCTCGAGCTTGGCATCGAGCTGGCGCGCCATCTCGAGTGACAGCGAGTTGAGCGAGCGCGGGGCATTGAGGGTGGCGACGCCGATGCGCCCACCGTCGGCGGTGGGCCGCTCGTCGAAGAGCACGGGTAGATCCGACATCCTGGTCTCCTTATGGCTTTTTTCAGGCGAGTTACTGGATTCAGGCGAGCTGCCCGATTCAGACAAGATGGTTTGTTCAAGCGAGCTATTGCAGCGATTCGATCACGCCGTCGGCGAGCAGGCGCCGCGCGACGATCAGACGCATGATCTCGTTGGTCCCTTCGAGAATCTGGTGAACGCGGGTATCGCGCACCAGCCGCTCCAGGGGGTACTCGCGGATATAACCATAACCGCCATGCAGCTGCAGGGCCTCGTTGCAGACAGTGAACCCCATGTCGGTGGCGAAGCGCTTCGCCATGGCACAGTGGGCGGTGGCCTCGGGGTCACCATTGTCCAGGCGCCAGGCGGCGTGACGCACCATCAGGCGCGCGGCGGTGAGCTCGCTGGCCATATCGGCGAGCTTGAACTGCAGCGCCTGGAACTGGTTGAGCTCGCGCCCGAACTGCTTGCGCTCGGCCAGGTAGTCGCGAGAGAGGGTCAGCGCCTGCTGGGCGGCGCCCAGGGAGCAGCTGGCGATATTGAGGCGGCCGCCGTCGAGGCCCTTCATGGCGAACTTGAAGCCCTCGCCCTCCTCGCCCAGGCGATTGGTGACCGGCACCCGCACGCCGTCGAAGCTGACCAGGCGGGTCGGCTGACTCTTCCAGCCCATCTTCTCCTCGTTCTTGCCATACTCGATACCGGCGGCATCGGCAGGCACCACGATCGCCGAGACGCCCCCGGCACCACTGTCCGGCGCCCCGGTACGCGCCATCACCACCAGCACCTCGGTGGCACCGGCCCCGGAGATAAACATCTTCGAGCCGCTCAGCACATACTCGTCGCCCTCGCGCACGGCCTTGGTGCGCAGGCTCGCGGCATCCGAACCGGCACCGGGCTCGGTGAGGCAGTAGGAACCCAGCGCCTCGCCGGCTACCATGGCGGGCACCCAGGCCTCGCGCAGGGCGTCATCGCCCCAGCTGGCGATCATCCAGGTCACCATGTTGTGGATGGTGAGGTAGGCGGTGGTGGCCACACAGCCCTGGGCGAGCTGCTCGAAGATCAGCGAGGCCTCCAGTCGCGAGAGCCCCAGGCCGCCGTGCTCCTCGGGCGTATAGATGCCCAGGAAGCCGGCCTCTCCTGCCCGGCGAATCACGTCAACCGGGAAGTGAGCGTTGGCGTCCCACTCGGCGGCATGGTCGGCGAGCTCGGCGCGGGCGAAGTCCGCCGCGGCCTGGGCCAGTGCCTTCTGGTCGTCGGTCAAGGAGAAGTCCATGGAAGGTTCCTCGTCGTCTGGTTGTTATGGGCCGTGTCAAGAACAGTGTTAAGAGCAGTGTTAAGAACAGTGTCAAGAACAATGTTATGGACAGTGTAGTGGCGCTTCGCGGCCGTGATGTCTGGCGCTACGGAATAGTGGCACCAACCTAGCACTTGCTTGGTTTATCCCATATCAACCCATGGTCTAACAAGACCTTTACGTTAACGTAAACCTCGGCTAGTGTTGCCTGAAGGCGGGCGAGCCACGCTCCGCTTGCCAATAACAAACGGAAGACACTCATGACTCAACCACCCTCCACCTCGGCTCCCGCCACCGCCCAGGACGGCCCGCTGCCCCGCCAGCGACGTACCTACAGCATCGGCGAGCTGGCCAAGATGTTCGAGGTCACCACGCGCACCATCCGCTTCTATGAGCAGGAGGGGCTGCTGGCTCCGGAGCGTCGCGGCCAGACTCGCATCTATGACGAGAAGGACCGCGTACGCCTGAAGCTCACCCTGCGCGGCAAGCGCCTGGGCTTCTCGCTGGCCGAGATCCGTGAGGTGGTCATGATGTACGACGCCATGCCCGACGGGAATCGGCGCCAACTGCGACGCCTTATCGAGATCCTGGCCGACAAGCGCAGCAACCTGGAGCGCCAGCTGGAGGATATCCGGCTGATGCAGCTCGAGCTCGACGACGTCGAGCGCCGCGCCCGGGATGTGCTGGCGAGCCTCGGCGATAGCGACTGACGCATCCGTGCCAGCCCCCACGCAGTGCTGTCCAACCGCCCAACAATTTCAGCAACAATTCAGCAACAAGCGCGAGACACGCTCATGACACGTCAAATCAACTCGATCAGCTATGTCAGCGGCACCAGTGATACCCCGCTCAAGGGCCAGACCATCGGTGACTGCTTCGACGAGACCGTCGCACGCTTCCCCGACGGTGACGCCCTGATCAGCCGTCACCAGGGGCTGCGCTATACTTGGAAGGAGCTGCAGGCCACCGTCGACCAGGCCGCCCGCGCCCTGCTCGCCATCGGCGTGCAGAAAGGCGAGCGGGTGGGCATCTGGTCGCCGAACTGTGCCGAGTGGACCATTACCCAGTTCGCCACGGCCAAGATCGGTGCCATCCTGGTCAATATCAATCCCAGCTATCGCACCCACGAGCTGGAGTACGCCCTCAAGCAGTCCGGCGCCTCGACGCTGATTCTGCAGGGGGTCTTCAAGAGCTCCGACTATGTGGCGACCCTTGCAGAGCTGGCACCAGAGCTGCGAGACGGAGGACCGAGCACCTTCAAGAGCGCCAAGCTTCCGGAGCTCAAGCGGGTCATCTGCCTGGATGGCGATCGCGCCCTGACCGGAATGTTCAGCTGGCAGTCGATGCTGGCTCACGCCGACGAGGTCTCCGCCGAGCACCTCGCCGAGGTGCAGGCCACCCTGCAGTTCGACGACCCGATCAATATTCAGTACACCTCTGGCACCACCGGCGCGCCGAAGGGTGCCACCCTCTCCCACCACAATATCCTCAACAACGGTTTCTTCGTGGCGCGCACCATGGCGCTGACCGAGAAGGACCGCATGGTGATCCCGGTACCGCTCTACCACTGCTTCGGCATGGTGATGGGCAACCTGGGCTGCATGACCCATGGTGCCACCATGATCTATCCGGGGGATGGCTTCGATCCCGAGCAGACCCTGCGTGCGGTCTCCGAGGAGAAGGCGACCACCCTCTATGGCGTGCCGACCATGTTCATCGCCGAGCTGGAGCACCCGGATTTCGAGAGCTTCGATCTCTCGCATCTGCGTACCGGCATCATGGCGGGCTCGATCTGCCCCATCGAGGTGATGCGCAAGGTGATCGATCGCATGAACATGCAGGATGTCACCATCTGCTACGGCATGACCGAGACCAGCCCGGTGAGCTTCCAGACCGAGACCGACGCCCCGCTGGAGAAGCGCGTGACCACCGTGGGCACGATTCACCCCCACCTGGAGGTCAAGCTGGTCAGCCCCGAGACCGGCGCCGTGGTGGCGCGTGGCGAGACCGGTGAACTCTGCACCCGCGGCTACAGCGTGATGCTCGGCTACTGGAACAACCAGGAGGCCACCGACAAGGCCATCGATGCGGCGGGCTGGATGCACACCGGCGACCTCGCCACCATGGATGACGAGGGGTATGTGGCGATCGTCGGGCGCATCAAGGACATGATCATCCGCGGCGGCGAGAACATCTATCCGCGCGAGATCGAGGACTTCCTCTACACCCACCCCGCCGTCTCGGATGTGCAGGTGATCGGCGTCCCGGACGAGAAGTATGGCGAGGAGGTGATGGCCTGGATCAAGCTGACCGAGGGCCAGGCGCTGACCGAGGAGGCGCTCAAGGCGTTCTGCAAGGGCAAGATCGCCCACTACAAGGTACCGCGCTATGTGAAGTTCGTCGACGAGTTCCCGATGACCGTCACCGGCAAGATCCAGAAGTTCAAGATGCGCGAGGAGGCCGTGCATGAGCTTGGCTTGAAGTAGGGGCCAAGCAGCCAGGCAGCCAGGCAGCCAGGCAGCCAGGCAGCCAGGCAGCCAGGCAGCCAGGCAGCCAAGCGAAAGGTAGAAACTAGAAAGGGAAACCCCGCAGGCCTCAAGGGCCGGCGGGGTTTCTGATTCTATGCACCGCCACCCGCTGGGAGGCTGACAAACTATGGCAGGAAGGCTGGGTGTGGTGGGAGGCCGGGTCCCCCGGGCGAATGGAGGCCGAAGGCCTCCCTGGCAATGCCAAGGAGCTGAGCAACTCCTCCGGGGCGCCTGGCGGCGCCTTCGCCCGGCAAAGCCGGCCTCCCACCAGCAGTTAGCAATGCTTATAGTCCTTTGGGCGCGAAGATCCCCGGGGCGTTGCGCCAGTAGCCCTTGATATCCATGCCGAAGCCGTACACGGGGCGCCTGGCGGCGCCTTCGCCCGGCAAAGCCGGCCTCCCACCAGCAGTTAGCACTGTTTATCGTCCTTTGGGTGCGAAGATCCCCGGGGCGTTGCGCCAGTAGCCCTTGATATCCATGCCGAAGCCGTACACGGGGCGCCTGGCGGCGCCTTCGCCCGGCAAAGCCGGCCTCCCACCAGCAGTTAGCACTGTTTATCGTCCTTTGGGTGCGAAGATTCCCGGGGCGTTGCGCCAGTAACCCTTGATATCCATGCCGAAGCCGTACACATAGCGGTCGGCGACCTCCAGGCTGCAGTAGTCCGCCTTGAGGCCGGGAACCGCCTTGCGGTCGTGCTGCTTGTCGACCAGCACGGCGGTGGTGACGCTGTCCGCGCCCGCCTCGCGGCAGTAGTCGAGAATGGCGGCCAGGGTCGCGCCCTCATCGAGGATATCGTCGACGATTACCACATGGCGTCCCGCCATGGGGATCTCCGGCGATACCCGCCAGAAAAGCTCCCCTCCCCGCGTCTTGCCGCGGTAGCGGGTGGCATGCAGGTAATCCACCTCCAGCGGGAAGCCGAGGCGAGTCAGCAGGTGGCCGGTGGTGATCAACCCCCCATTCATGACGCAGTAGAAGACCGGCAGCTTGTCACCCAGGTCGCGGGTGATCTCCTCTGCCATGCGGTCGAGGGCGCGTTCGACCTCCTCCTGGCTGATCAGGCAGTCGGCGTTGGCCATCAGTTCGCGCATATCGGTCAACGACTGATGGGTCTCGGGGTCGAGTCTGGACATCGAAAGGATCTCGTATGGAATTAAAGGTGGGATTACCCCATGGCCTCGAGGTGGGCATGCAGGCGGCGCCAGCGCGACAGCGCGGAGAGGCTCTCCAGGGACGGCCGCGCGCGGCCGAAGCGTAGCTTCGACAGGCGTGGCGTGGTGCGGTGATCGCGACAGGCGTCGAGCACCTCCAGGGCCGCCTGACGATCATTGCAGACCAGCAGCATGTCACAGCCGGCAGAGAGTGCCGCCTGGGCACGCTCGGCGGGCGTCCCCGCCGAGGCGGCACCGGCCATGCTCAGATCGTCGGAGAAGATCACCCCCCGGAACCCCAGGCTCTCCCGCAGCATGCCTAGCCAGGCCGGCGAAAAGCCTGCGGGGCGGCTATCGAAGTCGGAATAGACGACATGGGCCGGCATCACGGCGTCGAGCCGCGAGGCCAGCCGCTCGAAAGGCACCAGATCATGGGCGCGCAGGGCCTCGAGGGGGCGACCATCGACCGGCAGCTCGTGATGAGAGTCGGCCGATACCCCGCCATGCCCCGGAAAGTGCTTGCCCACCGCCACCATGCCGGCCTCGTGGAGGCCATCGATCAAGGCACCGGCCAGCGTCGTCACGACCTCGGGAGAGGAGGAGAGGCTGCGGTCGCCGATCACCGTGGAGGTGCCACCATCGACATCGAGTACCGGGGCGAAGGTGAGATCGAGACCGCAGGCGGCCATCTCCATGCCCAGCAGCCAGCCGGTGTCCTGACACAGCCGCCGGGTCTCGTCGGGGCGGCTATCCATGTCACGCCCCAGGCGGCGCATGGCGGGCAGCCGCGTCACGCCCTCGCGAATGCGCTGGACACGCCCCCCCTCCTGATCGATGCCGATCAACAGAGTGGGCCGCAGTCGACGAATCGAGTCACACAGCTTGCGCACCTGAGTGGCCGAATCGACATTGCGCGCGAACAGGATCACGCCCCCTACCTCCGGACGGCACAGCAGGTCGGCCTCATCGGCCGTCAACCGCGTGCCCTCCAGATCCAGCATGACGGGACCCAAAGGGTCTCTGGCGGGTTGAGACATATGCACCTGAGGAGTGGGCGTCTGGGACATGATCAGGCCTCCTGTGGGGCAGACGACAGGTGGTCCGGTAACGGTGCCTGCATGGCGGCCACCACCACCGGCCGCAGGCGACGTACCAGATCACGTACCGTGACATGCTCACCATAGTCCTTCTCGGCGATATCACGCAGCGCATCCAGGCCCGAGAGGGTAAAGATCACCGAGCCGAGCATGAAGTGCAGGCGCCAGAAGCGTTCGCTATCGGGCAGCTCCGGCGTCGCCTGGCGAATCAGCGCGGTGAAGCGGGTAAAGACGCTGCCATACTCCTCCTGGATATAGCGGCGCAGGTGGCCCTGGGCCTGACTGTAGGCGAGCCCAAGCAGACGCATGAAGACCTTGAGGCTGTTGCGCTCCGCAGGCACCTCCAGCACGCTGCCCGCCATGGTCTCGAGCAGACGTTCCAGGGGAATGGGCTGGCCAGCATAGTGCGCCTCGAGCTCATCCAGAGCACGATGAAAGCGTTCGGTAAAGGGGTCGAGATAACGCGCGAAGACCGCCTGGATCAACGACTTCTTGGAACCGAAATGGTAGTTCACCGCCGCCAGGTTGACCTTGGCCTTGCTGGTAATGGTGCGCAGCGATGTCTCGGCGAAGCCACGCTCGGCGAACAGCACCTCGGCGGTGTCGAGGATCCGGGTGACGGTATCATTCTGTGCCATGCTGGGAGCGTCCAGTTATAAACATTTGTTTGAAACTTAGCGCAATTCTACGCTAGTGGGCAGTTTGGGCTCAACGCTCGGGTAACGCATCGTTTAAAACGACCTTGAGATCGAGCCCCTTTCCGATGTTTCCACGCTGGAACATCCCAATTACTGTAAGGAACGACATGCTGTATACTTGATCAATACGCTTGCGCCATTCGCACAGGAGGTTCCCATGGCTCGTCCGCTGACCCAGCGCCAACAGAACGTCTACGACTTTATCGTCAAGACCATGCAGGAACTCGGGTACCCACCGACCCGGGCGGAGATCTCCCGGGCGATGGGGTATCGCTCGCCCAATGCGGCCGAGGAGCATCTGCGCGCCCTCGAGCGCAAGGGCGCCATCCGCATGATCTCCGGCACCTCACGGGGGATTCGACTGCCCGCCCAGGAAGCGGAGGCCGAGACCGAGGAGGCCCCGGCGCGGCAGCTGCCGATCATCGGTGAGGTGGCGGCGGGCAGCCCGATCCTGGCCGCCGAACATATCGATCGCTACTGCCCGCTGCCCCCGGAGTATTTCACGCCCCGGGCCGACTACCTGCTGCGAGTCCGCGGCCTGTCGATGAAGGAGACCGGCATCCTCGAGGGCGACCTGCTGGCGGTGCATCGCACCGATCGAGTGCGCAATGGTCAGATCGTGGTGGCACGACTGGAGGATGAGGTCACCGTGAAGCGTTTCCAGCG
Organism: Halomonas marinisediminis; assembly: GCF_004347715.1. NCBI lineage: Bacteria > Pseudomonadati > Pseudomonadota > Gammaproteobacteria > Oceanospirillales > Halomonadaceae > Halomonas > Halomonas marinisediminis. The sequence goes on from NZ_SLTR01000015.1 coordinate 8,857, forward strand.
CAAGGGTCACCAGGTGACCCTGGTGGCGGAAAATGCCGATTTCGCCCCCATCGAGGTCGACCTGCGGCACGATCCACTGGAGATCGAAGGCATCGGCGTTGGCGTGATCCGTGGCGGCAACGGTCAAGCCCTCTCCTGAGCGCAAGATCCTCCACGCCGACTGCGACTGCTTCTATGCGGCGGTGGAGATGCGCGACAACCCTGCGTTACGCGACATTCCGCTGGCCATCGGCGGGAGTGTCGATCGGCGCGGGGTCATCGCGACCTGCAACTACCCGGCGCGGGCCTTCGGCATCCATTCGGCGATGCCCACGGCCCGCGCACTACGCCTCTGCCCTCACCTCACCCTGCTGCGCGGCGACTTCGACAAGTACCGCGAGGTCTCTCGCCAGATCCAGGCGATCTTCCATGAGCTGACCCCCCTGGTGGAACCGCTCTCGCTGGACGAGGCGTTTCTCGATGTCACCGGCGTGGAGCGTTTCTCGGGCAGCGCCACCTGGATGGCGCAGTGGATCAAGCAGGAGAGCCTGAGACGTACCGGGATCACCGTCTCGGTAGGGGCGGCCTCCAGCAAGTTTCTGGCCAAGATCGCCAGCGACTGGGAGAAGCCCGATGGCCTGACGGTCATCCCTCCACACCGAGTCGAGGAGTTCGTCAGCGCGCTGCCGGTAAAAAAACTCCACGGCGTGGGCCCGGCCACCGGCGCTCGCCTGGACGCCCTGGGCATCGACACTTGCGCCGAGCTGCGAGAGCTGCCCATCGAGCGCCTGGTGGAGGAGTTCGGCAAGTTCGGCAAGCGCCTCTTCGAGCTGGCCCGCGGCATCGATGACCGCCCGGTCAAGCCCGAGCGCGAGCGCAAGTCGGTCAGCGTGGAGACCACCTTCGCCCGCGACCTGCCCGACCTCGCCCACTGCCGGGAGGCACTGCTGCCGCTCTGCGAGAAGCTGGAGGAGCGCCTGGCACGCCACGGCCACCCGGCGCTTGCCGGCATCGTCATCAAGGTACGCTTCGATGACTTCAGCCTCACCACCCTGGAGAGCCGTGGCCTGGCGCCCTCCCCCGAGAACTACGCCAGATTGCTGGAGCAGGCCTGGCGGCGCGGCCAACGCCCGGTGCGCCTGCTGGGCGTCGGCACCCGGCTGGTGGAGGCCGATGCGAGGCGCCAGCTCAACCTGCCGTTGTGAGCCTGCAGGGATGCCTGACGGCGCCATTCGCTCCTGTGGGAGGCCGGGTCATCCCGGGCGAATGGAGGCCGAAGGCCTCCCGGTAATGTCTCTGAACATGGGGAACACCGCCGAGGCGCCTGACGGCGCCATTCGCGCGGCATAGCCGCCCTCCCACAAGGCGTCCCTCCCACAAGGCCCCCCTCCCACCTTCCACGCCAAACACTATGTAGCCATCACTATGTAGCCAAACCCACATCCCGCCGACCAAAGTGCAAGGCCCGCCAGCATGGGCTTCTCTTAACATTGTCGACAGTCTCGCGTAGAATCGCCGCCACCTGAAACGGGGACTTCCCTCCCTGTTCCACACGCCAGAGGCTTGTTCCGGTGCTGTTTCTACCGGGTAGCGACTCTATCGGACAGCGACTCTACTGGGTCGTGATTCCACCGGGTCGCGACACTCTGGCCCCACACGCAATGAGGGCCCTAACGTGCTTGAAGCCTATCGCCAACATGTCGAGGAGCGTGCCGCCGAAGGCGTGCCGCCTAAGCCGCTGAACGCCGAGCAGGTCGCCGCCCTGGTGGAACTGCTGAAGACGCCGCCGGCGGGTGAAGAGGAGTTCATCCTCGACCTGCTGACCAACCGCGTCCCGCCGGGCGTCGACGAGGCTGCCTACGTCAAGGCCGCCTTCCTGACCGCCATCGCCAAGGGCGAGACCGAGTCCCCGCTGATCGACAGGGTCCACGCCGTCAAGCTGCTGGGCACCATGCAGGGCGGTTACAACATCGTCTCGCTGGTCGAGCTGCTCGACGATGCCGACCTGGCCAAGGAAGTGGGCGAACAGCTCAAGCATACCCTGCTGATGTTCGACGCCTTCCACGACGTGGAGGAGCGTGCCAAGGCGGGCAACGCCGTGGCCAAGGATGTCATCCAGTCCTGGGCCGACGCCGAGTGGTTCCTCGCCAAGCCCAAGCTGGACGAGAAGATCACCCTGACCGTCTTCAAGGTGCCTGGCGAGACCAACACCGACGACCTCTCCCCGGCCCCGGACGCCTGGTCGCGCCCCGATATTCCGGTGCACGCCAACGCCATGCTCAAGAACGAGCGTGACGGCATCGAGCCGGAGGAGCCGGGCGTCAAGGGCCCCCTCAAGCAGATCGAGGACGTGAAGGCCAAGGGCTTCCCGGTGGCCTACGTCGGCGATGTGGTCGGCACCGGCTCCTCGCGCAAGTCCGCCACCAACTCCGTGCTGTGGTTCTTCGGTGACGATATCCCCAACGTGCCGAACAAGCGCGCCGGCGGCTTCTGCTTCGGCGGCAAGATCGCCCCGATCTTCTTCAACACCATGGAAGACTCCGGCGCCCTGCCGGTCGAGATGGATGTCTCCAGGCTCGAGATGGGCGACGTCATCGACGTCTACCCCTACGAGGGCAAGGTGTGCAAGCACGGCACCGACGAGGTGCTGACCACATTCGAGCTCAAGACCCAGCTGATCCTCGACGAGGTGCGCGCCGGCGGCCGTATCCCGCTGATCATCGGTCGCGGCCTGACCACCAAGGCGCGTGAGTCTCTGGGCCTGCCCGCCTCCGACGTCTTCCGCCTGCCCGAGCAGCCCGCCGACACCGGCAAGGGGTTCACCCTGGCCCAGAAGATGGTCGGCAAGGCCTGCGGCCTGGACGGCGTGCGTCCCGGCATGTACTGCGAGCCGAAGATGGCCACCGTGGGCTCTCAGGACACCACCGGGCCGATGACCCGCGACGAGCTCAAGGATCTGGCGTGTCTCGGCTTCCAGGCCGATCTGGTGATGCAGTCCTTCTGCCACACCGCCGCCTACCCCAAGCCGGTCGATGTGGATACCCACCACACCCTGCCCGACTTCATCATGAACCGCGGCGGCGTCTCGCTGCGCCCGGGCGACGGCATCATCCACAGCTGGCTGAACCGCATGCTGCTGCCCGACACCGTGGGCACCGGCGGCGACTCCCATACCCGCTTTCCGCTGGGTATCTCCTTCCCGGCCGGCTCCGGGCTGGTGGCCTTCGCCGCCGCCACCGGCGTGATGCCGCTGGATATGCCGGAATCGGTGCTGGTGCGCTTCAAGGGCAAGCGTCAGCCGGGTGTCACCCTGCGTGACCTGGTCCACGCGATCCCCTACTACGCTATCAAGAACGGCCTGCTGACCGTCGAGAAGTCCGGCAAGAAGAACGCCTTCTCCGGTCGCGTGCTGGAGATCGAGGGTCTCGAGGACCTCACCGTGGAGCAGGCCTTCGAGCTCTCCGACGCCTCCGCCGAGCGCTCCGCCGCCGGCTGCACCATCACGCTGTCCGAGGAGAGCGTGACCGAGTACCTCAAGTCCAACATCACCCTGCTCAAGTGGATGATCGCCAACGGCTACGGCGACCGCCGTACCATCGAGCGCCGCATCCAGGGCATGGAGGAGTGGCTGGCCAACCCGAGCCTGATGCGTGCCGACCAGGACGCCGAGTACGCCGAGATCATCGAGATCGATCTCGACCAGCTCAATGAGCCGGTACTCTGCGCGCCCAACGACCCGGACGACGCCCGTCTGCTCTCCGAGGTGGCCGGCGAGAAGATCGACGAAGTCTTCATCGGTTCGTGCATGACCAACATCGGCCACTTCCGCGCCGCGGGCAAGCTGCTCGAGAAGCAGCCGGCCGGCAGCCTGAAGACGCGCCTGTGGCTGGCACCGCCGACCAAGATGGATCAGCACCAGCTGACCGAGGAGGGCTACTACGGCATCTATGGGCGTGCCGGGGCACGCATGGAGATGCCGGGCTGCTCGCTGTGCATGGGTAACCAGGCGCGCGTCGCCGCCAAGAGCACCGTGGTCTCCACCTCCACCCGTAACTTCCCGAACCGCCTGGGCGACGGTGCCAACGTCTACCTCGCCTCTGCGGAACTGGCGGCCGTGGCCGCCGTGGAAGGCCGCCTGCCGAGCGTCGACGAATATCGCCGCTACATGAGCGAGTTCGACGCCATGGCCGGCGAGATCTATCGCTACATGAACTTCCACGAGATTGAGGAGTATCAGAACGCCGCCTCCAACGTGATTCCGATCGCTCAAGAGGCCTGAGTGCCGCGGTTCTGATATCCTCAGCTTCGACTCCGATGCTCGCAACATCGCAGGCCGCCGTTCGCGGCGGCCGGAGCCGATACCAAAGCGCCCTTCGGGGCGCTTTTTTCGTTCTGCGTAGACTCACGCGAACCTCGTCGGTGCCATCTCCAGGCTAAGTGCCATCTCCCGACTAAATGCCATCGGCGCCGAGGCGACAGTCTCGAGCAGTCACGGTAGGATGGAAATTGATCCCCCTTGCTAAAGGAGTCTCAGCATGAACCAGGACGCTTTCCAGCACAGCATTCGCAAGCTGCTCAAGACCGTCGGCGTGAATACCCAGCAGGAGATCGAGAAGGCCGTGCAGCAGGCGATCGATGCGGGCGACCTCAAGGGGGACGAGCAGCTGCCGGCGCGGGTCACCGTGACGGTCGACGGCATCGACCTGGCGCTGACCTTCGACGGCGACATTACCCTTGAGTGAAGCGCAGGACAGCACGGCCATTCGCGTCGAGGGCCTGGGCAAGACATTTGCCGGCGGCTTCGAGGCACTCAAGGATATCGACCTCGAGATTCGTCGTGGCGAGATCTTCGCCCTGCTCGGCCCCAATGGAGCGGGCAAGACCACCCTGATCAGCGTGATCTGCGGGCTGGTCAACCCGAGCCGCGGACGCGTGCTGGTCGATGGCTACGACAATGTGCGTCAGTTTCGCGAGGCACGGGCACGCATCGGCCTGGTGCCCCAGGAGCTGACCAACGACGCCTTCATCAAGGTGTGGGATACGGTGAGCTTCAGCCGGGGGCTGTTCGGCAAGCCGAGGGATCCGGCACATATCGAGAAGGTGCTACGCTCGCTGTCGCTGTGGGAGAAGCGCAACAATCGCATGATCACCCTCTCCGGCGGCATGAAGCGCCGGGTGCTGATCGCCAAGGCGCTGGCCCACGAGCCGGAGATCCTGTTTCTCGACGAACCCACCGCCGGGGTCGATGTGGCCCTGCGCCGCGACATGTGGGAGGTGGTGCGGGCGCTGCGCGACAGCGGAGTGACCATCATCCTCACCACCCACTATATCGAGGAGGCCGAGGAGATGGCCGACCGCATCGGGGTGATCCGCTCCGGCGAGCTGGTGCTGGTGGAGGGCAAGCAGGCGCTGATGCAGCAGCTGGGCCGCAAGGAGCTCACCCTCCATCTGCGTGATCCGCTGGCATCGGTGCCGGAACGCCTCGCCCGTCATCGCCTGACGCTGGCCGAGGAGGGACACGCCCTGGTCTACGCCTATGACGCCACGGCAGACGAGGATGATGGCACCGGTATCGCCGGGCTGCTGGCCGACCTGGAGGCCGCGGACATCGCCGTCAAGGACCTGTATACCCGCCAGAGCTCCCTGGAGGAGATCTTCGTCAATCTGGTCAAGGAGTCGGCGTGAACCTCGAGTCCGTCAAGACCCTCTACCGTGCCGAGATGGCCCGCAGCCTGCGTACCGTGCTGCAGAGCATCGTCTCGCCAGTACTCTCCACCTCGCTCTACTTCGTGGTGTTCGGTGCCGCCATCGGCACGCGGATCAGCGAGGTGGACGGCATCAGCTACGGCGCCTTTATCGTGCCTGGCCTGATCATGCTGATGCTGCTCACCCAGAGCGTCTCCAACGCCTCGTTCGGCATCTTCTTTCCGCGCTTCTCGGGCACCGTCTACGAGGTGCTCTCCGCGCCCATGTCCTACTGGGAGGTCGTCGCGGGATATGTGGGCGCCGCGGCCAGCAAGTCGCTGATCCTGGGGATCATCGTGCTGATCACCGCACGGCTGTTCGTGCCCTACACCATCGCGCACCCGCTGATGATGGCACTGTTCCTGGTGCTGACGGCGACTACCTTCAGCCTGCTGGGCTTCATCATCGGCATCTGGGCCGATGGCTTCGAGAAGCTACAGCTGGTGCCGCTGCTGGTGATCACGCCGCTGACCTTCCTCGGTGGCACCTTCTACTCCATCGATATGCTGCCCCCCTTCTGGCAGGCGGTCACCCTGGCCAATCCGGTGGTCTATCTGGTCAGCGGCTTCCGCTGGAGTTTCTACGGAATCAGCGATGTCAGCCCTCTGCTCAGCCTGGGTATGATCGTTTTATTCCTTGCCGCGGCACTGGCGGTGGTGGCCTGGATCTTCCGTACCGGCTATCGACTGAAGCCCTAGCCACCGGGACCAGCCATCGTAACAGTCCCGCAGGAGCGGGACTGTTACGGTCAACGGGCGGACTGCTCGCGCACGGCGTCAAGATCCCACGCCTTGAGCAGCTCGACGGCAGGAGCTTCCGATTCCAGCCTGCTGCCATCGACCTGCATCAGGATGCGTCCATCCATCAGGAAGGAGGCCTCGGCGCTGCCGTTGTCGGGATCCCACTTGAGAATCGCGGATTCGCGCCCGATGCGAATACGCTCCATATTGGGTTGGGCGGCGATCAATGCCGGGTTGTTGAACATCGCCGACATGGCCTGAATCATCGGATTGTCGATCATCAGCTTGGCGGTAAGCCGACCCTCGCCGCCGTCCTGCCGATACTCGCGCTCCAGCATGCTCCCTCCCCCACCGAACATCGCCGCCGCACCGCCACCACCACTGGTGCTGACCTCGGCGGCGCTCCACCCGTCGGGAGGCGCGGGGAAGGTCTCGGCGATTCTCGCCGCCATCAGCTTGCGCATATCGCTAATGGCGAACTCCAGTTCGGTGATCGCCGCGCCATACTCCTCCTCCTGGTAGAGCTCCAGGCCCAGCTCGATCTGCTCGACCACTTCGTCGGCCTGGGCCTGTGCCACCCAGCTCCCGAGGCTCAGCGCACCGGCTGCAATAACTGCCATGCCACGTTTCATGATGATCTCCTCGCTAATTCCGGGGACCTGCCCCGCTTCAGGCTCCTGGCGACTCCAGCGCCTGGTCCCATTAATCCGCCTCACCACCCTCACCAATCAGAGAGTTCGTGCGCTGCTCGCCCTGCAGGCCCTACTCACCGGCCAGCTCTGCCGCAACTCCTGTCGGGTGTAATAATTGCTGAATGCGCTCGCGCATATCAGGCTGTCGCAGCGTATTACTCGTCATCGTCTTGACTCCCCCGGCCTACCCAGCCTGAGTGGCTGTCGCTCCCTATCTCACCCTCGATACGGCAACATGCTAGGGTGCCCTGAAGGTGCGCCCTCGAAAGCCTGGACGCCAGGCGTTCCTGCTGCCGCCGCCTTCTCATAGCCTAGCGCCCCGATGCAGCACGCGACCCCTTCATACGCAGGGGGTCACCCTTGATCCCGGCGGGCTACAGTGCAATAGGGGCGATCACAAAAGAGGGGCGATCACAAGGGAGACGTTGACGTGATACCGATCCGATACTGTTTTCTCCGATACTGTTTTCTCCGATACCGTTTTCTCCGATACTGCTTTCTGGTGGCTCTGTTACTCGCCTTCCCGACCGCGACCTGGTCCACCGACACCCCCTTTCCTCCCCCCAGGGGTGACGTCTTGTTGGAGGTCGCCGGCGATATTGCACTCACCAATCTCGGTGATGAGGCTCATCTGGATGCCCAGATGCTGAATGCCCTGCCCCGTGAGCGGCTGACGACCCATACCAGCGTTACCGACGGCCGCCAGACATTCGAGGGCTTTCTGGTTCGGGATCTGCTGGATGCCCTGGCGGCGGACGGCGAAACGGTGACGGCCCTGGCCCTCAACGACTACCGGGTCGAGATCCCGATCGAGGACTTCCGGCGCTACGATGTGCTGCTGGCCGACACCATGAACGAGCAACGCCTCACCCGTCGCGACAAGGGGCCCCTGTGGATCGTCTATCCGCGTGACGACCACCTCGAGCTGCAGGATATCCGTTACGACTACCGCTGGGTCTGGCAGCTGCATCGGCTCGAGATCGACTGATGGCCAAGCTGCGAAGCGTACCCGCCTATGCCGCGCCGACTCTGGTGATCGTGGCATTGACCGCGTTTCTCGTCTTCGCACTGGTTCGCCTCGTCCAGGTCGAGCAGGCCATGCGCGTCAATGTGGATGAGAACATGCTGTGGGTGGTGACCCAGGCCCAGGTGGCCAGCCACCGACTGGATCAGGCGATCAACCGGCAGGCGCTGGGAGACCTCCGCGAGGACCCCGAGCTACGCCTGGATATCCTCACCAGCCGCCTGACGCTGCTGGATGATGGGCCCCAGCGACGCTACCTCAGCAACGAAGGATTGGCGGCGCGTCTCGATGATGCACTGCTTCAGATGCAAGCCCTGCGTGACAGTGCCACGACCCCGGAGGGGATGAACGGGTTCGACCCTCAACGGCTCACGCCAGATCTCGATGCGCTGATGGCCAGCCTCAATCGCATCGCCAACCGTGTCATGATGGCCGAGTGGGAGAGTACGGGGGCACGCCTGGATACGTACCATAGCAGCCTCAGGCAGGTGATCGCTTCCATCATCGGCATTGGCCTGAGCGGCATGGTACTGGTCATGCTGCTGGTCATCGCCCTGCGCCAGCGACGCGCCGCACAGCGTGAATTGATGGTGCATCGTGACCGCCTGGAGGAGGAGGTCGAACGTCACGTCTATCGCTATCGTCAGACCTCCGAGGCCCTCGCCCAGTCCCTCGACCGCGAGCGTGGCGTCAGCGAGTTCTATCGCAGCTTCGCGGCCATGGTCTCCCATCAGTTCCGAACGCCGCTGGCGGTCATCGACTCGGGCCTGCAGCGGCTACAACGACGGCATCTGCAGTTCAGCCCCGAACAGCGCAGCGAACGCTATACGCGGCTGCGCGAGGCGGTCACCCAGATGACCCGCCTGGTGGAGTCCTCGCTGACCGCCGCGCGTATCGACGGCAAGCAGGTCATAGCCAGCCTGGGACGGCATTCGTTGCGCCGTATCGTCGATGAGCTCTGCCACCTGGAGGCCGACGTCTCCGGCACCCGGCGTCTGCAGGCACGGCACGGCGCTGAAGACGCCTGGGCCTGGTGCGACCGCACCCTGACCGAGCAGATACTGGCCAATCTTGTCGAGAATGCCGTGAAGTACTCCCCCGAGAGTCAACCGGTACATCTCACCACGGCCCGCGAGGCGAATCAGATCATCTGTCGGGTCACGGATTTCGGTCGTGGCATTGCTGTCGACGAGCAACCGCGACTGTTCGAGCGATTCTTCCGCGGCAGCGCTGCGGCCGGCAGCGATGGTACCGGCCTGGGGTTGAATATCGCTCGCCATCTGGCCCAGATCCAGCACGGCGACCTGACGATGTGCTCGCGCCCCGGTGAGGGCACCACCTTTACGCTGCGGCTACCCGCCGCCGAGGTCAGGGAGACCGGCAATGAACAGTCATGACATCACTCACCGTTCACCGCTGATTCTATGCGCCGAGGATCAGGAAGATCTGCGCGCCGACATCTGCGATGAGCTCAGAGAAGCGGGATATGCCGTGCTCGAGGCGGCCGATGGTGAGGCCACTCTGCAGCAGGTCGACGCCTGTACTCCGGATCTGATCCTGTGCGATATCAATATGCCCGGGCTCAACGGCTACGGGGTACTCGATGCCGTGCGCGAACAGCGGCCACACCTGGCCGATACGCCCTTCGTGTTTCTCACCGCCCTTTCGGATCCTCGGGAGGTGGTCGAAGGCAAGCGCCTCGGGGCCGACGACTACCTGGTCAAACCTATCGACTTCGACCTGTTGCTGGCCACGATCGATGCCCGGTTGCGGCAGGTCTCACGCATGCGCGACAAGTCGAGCCATGAACTCCAGGAGCTGCGCCAGGCCATGAGCGCGCTGCACCAGGAAGTATCACAACAGGCGTTTCAGGCCGCCACCCGTGTGCTGGATCTGGTGGCACCGGGCATGGTGCTGCTTGATTGCCAGGGCGAGATCACTTTCATCAATCAGCGAGCGCAGCAATTGGCCGCAGCGAGCGACGTTCTTCGATTGAACCGGACACTCTCCGTGCGCGGTGCCATGGCCCGAAAATTACGCGAGACCCTCGCGGCGGCGACCCTGGCCAGTTGCCAGGGCGAGGAGCCGGTCTTCTCCCTGCGTCTGCCCCATCAGCCGGGCGGACACGGCCTGCTGGTGCTGATCTGCGCGCTAGGACAGACACCGGAAGCCACGGGGAAGGACGCCAGTGTCGTGGTGCTGTTATCGGCGCCGGATCAGCGTCCGCCATTGCCTCGGGAGATACTGGCCAGCCTGTTCGGGCTGACGCCTACCGAGTCGCGAATCGCCACCGCACTGCTGGAGGGCCTGCGCAGCGAGGAGATTGCCGAGCAGATGGGCGTCTCTCCTACTACCGTGGCCTTTCACCTGCGCAACCTGTTCCAGAAGACCGATACCCATCGTCAGGCGGATCTGATCGCGCTGCTGCTGGCCGGTTCGATGACCGCCTATCTCGAGGAGCGCTGAGACCGTCGCGCCTATCGGCGGCGACCAGCGGCGGGTATCATGCCTGCCCTCGTCCACCATCGCGGGAGGTCCCATGCCCATCCTCAACGCCATCGTGCATCGCATCGAGAAAGGCGGTGACGCCCCGGCTCGTCTACTGCCGGCAAGTGAACCGCTGTCCGAGTCGGAGGCTCTGGAGGCCATGCTCGAGGACCTGACCCGCGCCTATCATGCCAAGAACAAGGCCTGGGGCCACTTCGCGGAGCGCGGCCAGGATGATGAGAGTGATGCCGCCTCACCGCTGGCGATGGAGCTCACTGCCTATCTGGAGGAGCAACGCGACTTCGTTGCCGTGACACGAGACCTCGCCGGCCGCCTCGCCACGCTGCTGGATGCCCACCTCTCCGTGTCCGGTGACCTGATGGTGCTGGACACGCGTTTCGGCGATGCTCGCTTCCTGACCCTGGCCCTGCTGCACCATCGAGAGGGGTTCGCCATCGACGACGACCTGCAGCCGACGACGGCGCGCCAGCTCAATATGACCCAGATGAGCCTGGCCGCCCGGCTCGATATCAGCCAGTGGCAGCGCGGCGACTCCCGACAGTACCTCTCCTGGACCCGCGAGCGTGGCGGCAAGGCGCTGGCCGAGGGCTTCGCGGCCCTGCTGGGTGCCGTGGAGGGCGTCGATGCCCCGGGAGAGACCCGCACCCTGCTCAAGGCCTTCAGCGACTATGTCGAGCAGGAGGACCTGCCCGAAGAAAACAGCCGCGAGAAGACCGAGACCCTGGTGGAGTATGCCAGCGAGCAGGCCAGCCGGGGCGAGCCGATCACCCTGGAGGAGCTCTCGGGGCTGCTCGACGAGCAGCAGCCCAAGGCCTTCTACGATCATATTCGCAACGCCGACTACGGGCTGTCGCCGGAGATCCCGCCGGATCGCAAGACCCTGAACCAGTTCAAGCGCTTTACCGGACGCGCCGGCGGGGTCTCGATCAGCTTCGACTCCCACCTGCTGGGCTCCAGCATCGAATACGACGAGGCAAGCGACCGCCTGATCATCAAGCAGGTACCCAAGCAGCTCAGGGAGCAGCTCAAGGGTCAGGGCTAGGGAGGCGGTGATGTCGTCACGCCCCGATCCTCGCATACTGCTGCGTCTGCTGAGCCTGCTGGCCCCCTATCGAGGGCGCCTGGCGCTGGCCGCCCTGGCCCTGCTGATGGCCTCGGGCAGCGTGCTGCTGCTAGGCCAGGGGCTGCGCCTGGTGATCGACCGCGGCTTCATGGACGCCGACAGCGCCGCCCTGGGGCGCACCCTGGGCATGATGCTGGTCGTGGTCACGGTGCTGGCGATGGCCTCGGCACTACGCTACTACCTGGTATCCTGGATCGGCGAGCGGCTGGCCGCGGACCTGCGCCGCCGGGTCTTCGATCATCTGTTGACCCTGGAGCCCGGCTTCTTCGAGAGTGCCCAGGCGCCCGACCAGGCCGCCGGCGAGATCACCTCGCGACTCACCGCCGATACCAGCGTGCTGCAGAGCCTGTTCGGCTCCTCAATCTCCCTGGCCCTGCGCAACCTGGTGATGTTGATCGGTGCCGTCCTGCTGATGCTGGCGACCCAGCCATGGCTGTCGGCCATCGTGTTGGTGGGCATTCCGGCCACGGTGCTGCCGATTCTATGGTTCGGCAGGCGGGTGCGGGGGCTCTCGCGGGCCAGCCAGGACCGTGTGGCGGAGCTCGGCCGTTATGCCGATGAGGCGCTCTCCGGCATCCGCACCATCCAGGCCTTCACCCATGAGCGGCTCGATCGGCGCGACTATGCCGGGCGCGTCGAAGAGGCCTTCGCCAGCGCCATCGCGCGTACCCGCCAGCGCGCCTGGCTGACCGGCGTCGCCATGCTGGTGGTCTTCGCGGGGGTGGGCATCATGCTGTGGCAGGGCGGGCTGGCGGTACTCGCCGGCGAGATCAGCGCCGGTGAGCTCTCGGCCTTCGTCTTCTATGCCGTGCTGGCGGCCGGCGCCGTGGCCACACTTGCCGAGGTGGCCGGCGATGTGCAGCGCGCCGCGGGGGCCGCCGAGCGCCTGCTGGAGCTGCTCGACACCCGCCCTGGCATCGCACCACCGAGCCGGCCGATCCCTCTGCCTCGGCCACTCACCGGCGAGATCCGCCTGGAGGGAGTAAGCTTTACCTATCCGGGCCGGAAGACCCCGGCACTTGAGGCCATCGATCTGATCATCCGCCCGGGCGAGCGGGTGGCGCTGGTCGGCCCCTCGGGCGCCGGCAAGAGCACCCTGCTCGCGCTTCTGCTGCGTTTCCATGATCCGGACAGCGGCACCCTGCGCCTCGACGGCATCGACCTTCGCGACCTCGCCCCCTTCGAGCTGCGCTCGACCCTGGGCCTGGTGGCTCAGGAGCCTGTGCTGTTCACCGGCAGCGTGGCCGACAATCTGCGTTACGGCGACTTCGATGCCTCGACCGATGCACTGCGCAGGGCCGCCGAAGCGGCCAACGCGCTGGCCTTTATCGAGGCGCTACCCAGGGGCTTCGATACCCCCTTGGGCCCCGGGGGCGTACAACTCTCCGGCGGCCAGCGCCAGCGCCTGGCGATTGCCCGGGCGCTGCTCAAGGATCCCCGAGTGCTGTTGCTGGACGAGGCGACCAGCGCCCTGGATGCCGAGAGCGAGCGCCTGGTACAGCAGGCCCTGGACCGGCTGATGGTGGGACGCACCAGCCTGGTGATCGCTCATCGCCTGGCCACGGTGGCCGCCGCCGACCGCCTCCTGGTGATCGACGAGGGACGCCTGGTGGCCGCCGGCAGCCATGAGCAGCTGCTCGTCACGAGCCCACTCTATCGCCGCCTGGCCGAGCTGCAGTTCGGGCGGCAGGCAGCACAGGGGTGATGTGCATCAGCTTGATGGCCCCGGCACCGCAACGACCAGGTCGGGAACGAAGAGCGGCGGGTCGAACTCTCCCGGGTAGCCGCCTGGGTTGGCGATAACGCGGGTCCCCGCGATTTCGACATCGACCGGCTCGTGGACGTGGCCGTGGATCCAGAGGTCCATGCGCCCCATCAGCTCGGGCAGATGAGACGCGAAGGCCGGCGAGGCCGCATCGCCCCGATAGCCGGGCGGGATGCACTCGGCCAGCGGCGCATGGTGGCTGATCACCACCCGGGGGCCGCCGAAGGGCTCGGCGAGCGCGGACTCCAGCCAGCTCCTCGCCTTGGCATGCAGACGACGGCTCTCCGCCGGGGTGAACACCACTGCGTCCGGCTGCTCGACGATGCGAAAGTCCGGCATAAAGGCCAGTACCCTCTCTTCGGTAAGCGCCGGGTCATGATCGGGCTCGCCGACATAGAGCTCGAAGTCGGTCCACAGGGTAGTGCCGTGGAAGCGCACGCCGCCCAGGGTCAGTGAGCGGTTGTCGAGCAGGTGGATGCCGAGCCTGGCTGCCTCGTCGGCCAGCTCCCGGCGTAGCACCGGCATACTGCTACGATAGAACTCATGGTTGCCGGGGACATAGAGAGTCGGTATGCCAGCGAAGCGCTCGGCCGCCCACTCGAGCCCTCGAGTCCCGCGCGAGATATCTCCGGCCAGAATCACCACGTCACACTCCACATCCGGCAGCTCTCGCCCTTCATCGAAGCACTCGAGGTGCAGATCGGAGAGTATCCTCAAGCGCATGGTTCAGAATCCCTTTGTGGCATGCCATTTCGGACACAGTTTGATACAGGCTCCACGCGAAGGCCACGCGCCCAGACGCAGGCTATCCCTCATAGTGCACCGCCAGCCAGATGGTCGGCTGCCCCGGATCCGACCACGTCACCCGGTGTCGGCAGTGTGCCGGAATCACCAGATGATCGCCCGGGCCGAGCTCTCGCTCCTCACCCGTCGCGAAGGCCAGTACCGCACGCCCCTGCAGCACCGCTACCCACTCGTGCCGGGGCTGATCGTACCAGCCCTCTTCAGGCGAACTGTGGCCGCGCGAGACGATGCGCTCGATGCGCACCCCCTGGCCGGCGGCCAGCTCATCGAACTGCTCTTCTTCCAGCTTATCGGGAAGTGATGCATAGAGGTTGCGAAGCATGTTTCCTCCCTTGAAGATTCCTGGGCCACCCTTTCACAAGTCTACAGATAAACCATGAAACCCTGGCCTGGCTGTTAACTTGGTAATCCTTCTTGCATAACCGTGCTGAGGTTTGTCCCTGCTGGCGCCCTTCCGTACACTTGTTTGATCCCTTCACCCCTCTGATGACAAGCCGAGGCATGACGCATGGCGTTTGATTCCACTTCCACCTATGTAGCCACCGAGGCCCTCAAGCAGGCGGTCAACGCCGCGGTGACCCTGGAGCGTCCGCTGCTGATCAAGGGCGAGCCCGGCACCGGCAAGACTCTGCTCGCCGAGGAGCTGGCGGCCTCGCTGGGCACCGAACTTCACACCTGGCATATCAAGTCCTCCACCAAGGCCGCCCAGGGGCTCTACGAGTACGATGCGGTAAGCCGCCTGCGTGACTCCCAGCTGGGCGTCGAGGGCGTGGAGAACGTCGCCAACTACATCAAGCCCGGCAAGCTGTGGGACGCCTTTACCGCCGACAGGCGGGTGGTACTGCTGATTGACGAGATCGACAAGGCGGATATCGAGTTCCCCAACGATCTGCTCCAGGAGCTGGATCGCATGGAGTTCCATGTCTACGAGACCGGCGAGACCATCACCGCACGCCACCGCCCGATCATCATCATCACCTCCAACAACGAGAAGGAGCTGCCCGACGCCTTCCTGCGCCGCTGCTTCTTCCACTACATCGAGTTTCCCGACCGCGACACCATGCAGGCGATCGTCGATGTGCACTTTCCGGACATCGCCCCGAAGCTGGTCAGCGAGGCGCTGGAGGTGTTCTTCGACCTGCGTCAGGCCCCGGGCCTCAAGAAGAAACCCTCCACCTCGGAGCTGGTCGACTGGCTGAAGCTGCTGATGAGCGACGAGCTGGCCCGCGAGGCGCTCTATCAGCGTGACCCGGTCAAGGCGATCCCGCCGCTGGCAGGCGCGCTGGTCAAGAACGAACAGGATACCCAGTTACTGGAGCGGTTGGCCTTCATGATGCGCCGCCAGGGCAACCAGAGGCGCTGAACCATGTTTATCGGCCTGTTCGAGACCCTCAAGCGTGCCGGCGTCCCGGTATCGCTGCGCGAATTGCTCGACCTCCATGCGGTGGTGGAACGCGGCGTGGTCTTCGCCGACATGGAGGCGTTCTACCAGATTGCCCGCACCGTGATGGTCAAGGATGAGCGCCACTTCGACCGCTTCGATCGGGCCTTCGCCGCCTGGTTCGAAGGACTCGAGAACCTCGACGCCGCCATCGAGGCGCTGATCCCCGATGACTGGCTGCGCCGCGAGTTCGAGAAGCAGCTCTCCGATGAGGAGAAGGCCCAGATCGAATCTCTGGGCGGCCTCGAGCAGCTGATCGAAACCTTCAAGAAGCGTCTCGAGGAGCAGCAGGAGCGCCATGCCGGGGGCAACAAGTGGATCGGTACCGGCGGCACCAGCCCCTTCGGTGCCTACGGCTATAACCCGGAGGGAATTCGCATCGGCCAGGATGGCTCTCGCCACCGGCGTGCGGCCAAGGTGTGGGATGAGCGCCGCTTTCGCGACTATGACGACTCCCTGGAGCTTGGCACGCGCAACACCAAGATGGCGCTGCGCCGGCTCAGGAAGTTCGCGCGCCAGGGGGCCGCGGAGGAGTTCGATGTCGATGCCACCATTCGCGAAACCGCGCGGGATGCCGGCCTGCTCAATGTGCAGATGCGCCCCGAGCGCCATAACGCGGTGAAGGTGTTGCTGCTGCTCGATGTGGGCGGCTCCATGGACGACCATGTCCGCACCTGCGAGGAGCTTTTCTCGGCGGCCCGTTCGGAGTTCAAGCACCTGGAAGCCTACTACTTCCATAACTGCATCTACGAGGGGGTGTGGCGCAGCAGTGCCGGCACCCAGACTCGCCGTCATGCCGAACGCCTCCCGACCATGGAGTTGCTGCACACCTATGGCGATGACTATCAGGTGGTGATCGTCGGCGATGCGGCCATGTCGCCCTACGAGATCACCCACCCCGGCGGCAGCGTGGAGCACTTCAATGACGAGGCCGGCGCGGTGTGGCTGAAGCGCGTGATCGACAAGTTCCCGCGTCTGGTGTGGCTCAACCCCATGCCACGTCACACCTGGGACGTTACCCACTCCACCCGGCTGATCCGCCAGCTGGTCGAGGATCGCATGTACCCCATGACTCTCGAGGGGCTGGAGAGCGCCATGCGAACGCTGGCCAAATAGCCCATAAGGGCTATAAACCCATTTAATAGCCTTTAAAGGCTATAAACTGGCGACATAGCCACAGGCGGCTATACTGAGACGCAGGCTCAAGGAGTGACTGCGTGTTCGAGAAGACCACCCCGACCCAACGCATCGCCGTACTGACCGGCGACGTGGTCGACTCACGCAAGGTGAGCGACCGCCGTCGCCTCTATCGCCTCCTGGATGACAGCCTGCAGCGCCTGGCCAGGCAACAACAGGGTCATGCCGAGCGCTTTCGCGGCGATGGCTTCCAGATCGCCCTGCCCCGGGCTCGGCATGCCATGACGGCGGCCATCGCCCTGCGTGCGGCGCTGATCGAACACTCCGAACCCGATCAACGCTGGGATGCCCGTATCGCGGTGGCCGTGGGGCCGGCCAGATGGCACGCCGACCTGCGCATCGCCGAGGCCGATGACGCCCCCTTCGTCGCCTCGGGGCACCGACTGGATCGCCTGGGAGAGGGTAGCGAACATCTCGCGCTGACACTGCTCGACGACCCTGACGATGGCAGCCTGGCGTTGCTGATGCGCTTTCTCGATGACCTGCTCGCTGGCTGGTCCCCCTATTCGGCGGAGGTGGTCCAGCTGAGCCTCGAGCGGACCCTGTCCCAGCAAGCCATGGCGACGCATCTCGGCATCAGCCAGCCCAGCGTCTACAAACGCCTGAAGGCGGCACGCTGGCCACTGCTCAGCGATACCCTCGCCTATCTCGAGACCCGCCTGGCCGACAAGGACGCTGGCTGACCATGACACCGAACGAACTCTCGCTGCTGCTGGGCCTGGTGCTCGCCCATCTGGTCGGCGACTTCCTGCTGCAGCCACGCCACTGGGTCGAAGAGCGTTTTCGGCTACGCCACCGCTCACGCCATCTCTACTATCACGGTGCCGTGCATGGGGGACTCACCGCCCTGGTGCTGCTTGTCGCGACCCTGTTGCTGCCCGACGCGCCGGGGCCGGCAGGAGCACTCGGCGGCGCCCTGGGGGTGGGAGTCAGCCACTGGATAATCGATCTGGTGAAGGCCCGGCTACCCGGCACCTTACGCTGGTTCCTGCTCGACCAGGCGCTGCACCTGAGTGTGCTCCTCCTGATCTGGCTGGCCTGGATCGGCAGCATGGCACCGCTGGAATCCCTCGGTGCCTGGCTGCTCTCGCCCGGGGTGCTGGGTGTGGCGGCGGCCTACCTGATCGTGACGCGCCCCCTGTCGTTTGCCATCGCCATGGTGTTGACACCCTGGAGCCGCCAGATCGAGGAGGCCGGTACGCTGGACCAGGCCGGAGCACAGATCGGCATGCTCGAGCGCCTGCTGGTGCTCTCCCTGGTGCTGCTGGATCAGCTCACCGCCGTGGGCTTTCTGCTCGCGGCCAAGTCGGTATTGCGCTACGGCGACCTGCGTGAGGCGGGGGATCGCAAGCTGACCGAATACGTGCTGCTGGGCACCCTGGTCAGCGTTGCCACGACGCTGGTACTGGGCCTGACGCTGCGACTTCTGCTATCCAGCCCCATATAGGGAGTGCGATTCGACGATGGCATTGAGATCACCGCCATCGTCGATAAATCAGGCTCTCAGCGAAGAAGGCACCGGGACCGCCATTGCCAATCAGGCACTATCGCCAATCAGGCACTCAGGGCGCCGACCTCCTCCTGAAGGCTGCGCATATGACCATCACGCTCCACCGCCATATGCCATGACAGCGCCTGCTCCAGGCAGTGCGGCGTATGGCCACCGCGTCGACAGGCCTCCTCGAAGTAGCGACGCAACGCCGGACGATAGAGCGGGTCGGCGCACTGCTCGATCACCCTGACCGCACGCTCCCTGGGCGCCAACCCACGCAGATCGGCCAAACCATGCTCGGTCACCAGGATATCGACGTCGTGCTCGGTATGGTCCACATGGCTGGCGAAGGGGACCACGCTGGAGAGATCGCCACCCTTGGCCACCGACTTGGTGACGAAGATCGAGAGCTGGGCGTTGCGGGCGAAGTCGCCGGAGCCGCCGATGCCGTTCATCATCTTCGTCCCCCCCACGTGGGTGGAGTTGACGTTGCCATAGATATCCACCTCAAGGGCGGTGTTGATCGCGATGATGCCCAGACGACGCACGATCCCCGGATGGTTGGAGAGCTCCTGGGGGCGCAGGATAAGGCGGTCGCGATAGTCATCCAGACGAGGCCACACCCGCTCGCCACAGGCCTCGGAGAGGGTGATGGAGCAGCCGGAGGCGTAATCGAGCTTGCCGGAGTCGAGCAGGTCGAAGGTCGAGTCCTGAAGCACCTCGGAGTACATGGTCAGATGCTCGAAGGGCCCCTCGGCCAGCCCGGTCATCACCGCATTGGCCATGGTGCCGATACCGGCCTGCAGGGGCAGCAGCGAGGGCGTCAGTCGTCCGACCCTGACCTCGTCGGAAAAGAAGCTGATCAGATGATCGGCGATTCGCTGCGTATCGACATCCGGCGGCAGCACCGTGGAGGGACTGTCCTTGCCCTTCGTCACCACGATGGCGGCGATCTTCTGCGGGTCGATCGGGATATAGGGGGTGCCGATGCGCGAGTCCGGCGCCACCACGGGAATCGGCGTGCGCGTGGGCCGCATCTGGGGGATATAGATATCGTGAAGCCCCTCGAACTCGGCGGGAGCGTCGAGATTGAGCTCGATGATCACCTTGTCGGCAAGGATCGCATAGCTGGCGGAGTTGCCCACCGAAGAGGTGGGCACGATGCCGCCCTCCTCGGTGATGGCACAGGCCTCCACCACCGCCACATCGATCTCGGCCAGCTGACGGTTGCGCAGCAGCTCCACGGTCTCGGAGAGATGCTGGTCGATGAACATCACCTCGCCGGCATTGATGGCCCGGCGCAGGGTGGCATCGACCTGAAACGGCATGCGCCGCGACAGCACCTTGGCATCGGTCAGCACCTTGTCGAGGTCATTGCCCAGCGATGCGCCGGTCATCAGGGTGATCGAGAGCGGACTCCGTGCGGCACGCTCGGCCAGGGCACGCGGCACCTCCTTGGCCTCACCGGCCCGGGTAAAACCGCTCATGCCCACCGTCATGCCATCCTCGATCAAGGCCGCGGCCTGCTCCGCGGTACGCCGCTTGTCCTGCCAGCCGGCCCAGCGGCAACGCGCCTCGATCGAACTTGTGTCGCTCCTATCCAAGATCATCTCCTTTTACGGTCGGCGTGGAGGCCGAAAGACAGAATGGATCATGTCATGATGCTTACATGCTTTTATTTAGCACGCTAGTTGTAAGAACAGTCAATTTAACCTTGGCCATGAGCTGTCTGTGCAAGCCTCTGTGCACCCCTGGAAATGGCCGCCTTTTGCCGCGCCCGTGGCTTGGCCGTACAATGCCACCATCATTGCCGCCCTTGCGGCCCCCCTGTTTGACTACCGAGGAAACGCCGGACCCATGCGCGCTACCCAGATGCTGATTTCCACCCTGAAGGAAACCCCCGCCGATGCAGAGGTCATCAGCCACCAGCTGATGCTGCGGGCCGGCATGATCCGCCGCCTCACCTCCGGCCTGTACACCTGGTTGCCGCTGGGGGTGAAGACCCTGCGCAAGGTCGAGCGCATCGTGCGTGAGGAGATGAACCGGGCGGGCGCCCAGGAAGTGCTGATGCCGGCGGTTCAGCCTGCCGAACTATGGCAGGAGTCCGGCCGCTGGGAGCAGTACGGCCCGGAGCTTCTGCGTCTCAAGGATCGCCACGACCGCGACTACTGCGTGGGTCCTACCCACGAAGAGGTGATCACCGACCTGGTCCGCAAGGAGATCTCCAGCTACAAGCAGCTGCCGGCCAACTTCTATCAGATCCAGACCAAGTTCCGCGACGAGATTCGCCCGCGCTTCGGGGTCATGCGCTCCCGCGAGTTCATCATGAAGGACGCCTACTCCTTCCATGTGGACGAGGACTCCCTCAAGGAGACCTACCAGGCGATGTATGACGCCTACACGCGAATCTTCACCCGCCTGGGGCTGGACTTCCGCCCGGTAAT
Organism: Halomonas marinisediminis; assembly: GCF_004347715.1. Taxonomy (NCBI): domain Bacteria; kingdom Pseudomonadati; phylum Pseudomonadota; class Gammaproteobacteria; order Oceanospirillales; family Halomonadaceae; genus Halomonas; species Halomonas marinisediminis. The sequence continues at coordinate 29,811 of NZ_SLTR01000015.1, forward strand.
CGCCGACAACGGCGCCATCGGCGGTACCGGCTCCCACGAGTTTCATGTGCTGGCCGAGTCCGGCGAAGACGACATCGTCTTCTCCACCGACTCCGACTACGCCGCCAACATGGAGAAGGCCGAGGCACTGCCGGCACCGCTGGGCAGCGATGTTCAGCGCGCCGCCCCCGGCGAGGAGCTGCGCCTGGTCGACACCCCCGATGCCAGGACCATCGCCGCCTTGGTGGAGCAGCACGGCCTGCCCATCGAGAAGACCATCAAGACACTGATGGTTCATGCCGCCGAGGGCGGCCTGATCGCCCTGCTGGTGCGTGGTGACCACGAGCTCAACGAGGTGAAGGCCGAGAACCTGCCCGAGGTGGCCGCTCCGCTGACCATGGCCAGTGAAGAGGAGATCCGCGCCGCGGTGGGTGCCGGCCCTGGCTCCCTCGGTCCGGTCAACCTCGAGATGCCGGTCATCATCGACCGTAGCGTGGCACTGATGAGCGACTTCGGTGCCGGCGCCAACATCGACGGCAAGCACTACTTCGGCATCAACTGGGAGCGTGATGTGGCACTGCCCAGCGTGGCCGATATCCGCAATGTGGTCGAGGGCGACCCCTCGCCGGATGGCAAGGGTGTGCTCGCCATCAAGCGCGGCATCGAGGTCGGTCATGTCTTCCAGCTGGGGCAGAAATACTCCGAGGCCATGAACGCCAGCGTGCTGGGTGACGAAGGCCGTGCCATCCACCCCTGGATGGGCTGCTACGGCATCGGTGTCACCCGCGTGGTGGCCGCCGCCATCGAGCAGAACCATGACGACGCCGGCATCATCTGGCCCGACGCCCTCGCTCCCTTCCATATCGCGCTGGTGCCCATGAATGCCCACAAGTCACAGCGCGTACGCGAGGAGTCGGAGAAGCTCTATGCCGAGCTGAGCGCCGCCGGTTTCGAGGTGCTGCTGGACGACCGCGACCTGCGCCCCGGGGTGAAGTTTGCCGACCACGAGCTGATGGGGCTTCCTCACCGCCTGGTGGTGGGCGATCGCGGACTGGACAAGGGTGAACTGGAATACAAGGGACGCCGTGACAACGACGCCACCATGGTGCCGGCCGGGGAGATCCTCGACTTCCTGCGTCAGAAGGTTCAGCTGGGTTAACGTGCAGCGCCCGCTTGTCGCCCTGGTGATAGGCGGGTGGTTGGCGACGGCGTCAGCGGCCGACGAGCAGGGCTTCCTGAGCGCGCTCGAGGCCGACGGCAAGCCGTTGCTGATCCAGCCGCTGCCGCCCGCGCCGCACACCCTTCGCACCACCCTCGACGAGGCGCTCTCTCGCCCTCGCCCACCGGCCGAGGTGTGGGCCGCGCGTCAGTGGCTCAACGCCATGGAGCCCTCACTCGAGCGCTATATCAATGAGCCGGGGCTGCGCCGCGAGCTGCTGCGCCGGGTCTATCACGAAGCGACCCTGGCGGGCCTGCCTCCCGAGCTGGTGCTGGCCCTGATCCAGGTGGAGAGCGCCTTTCGAATCGAGGCGGTCTCCTCTGCCGGGGCGGTTGGGCTGATGCAGATCATGCCATTCTGGATCCGCGAGCTGGGCCTGCCCGCCGATGACCTCAAGGACCCCTGGCGCAATCTGCGCTATGGCTGCACGATACTGGCCCACTACCTGGCGGTGGAGAACGGTGATCTCACCGACGCCCTGGCCCGCTACAACGGCAGCCTGGGCAAGACCTGGTACCCGGAGCGGGTGATGCGCGCCTGGCAGCGCCACTGGCGCCCCGCCGAGGAGCGCCTGACGGTCAGGCGTTGAGGCTATTCACCGCTGGTCACCAGGCCAACATCGGCCAGACCTGCCAACCACCGGCAGACATCCTCGATCACTGGCTCAGCAGGTTGACCGTAATATTCGGCCAGCAGCTCTCCCAACTCCCTCCCGCCAAGCGACTCCTGACCCAGCAGGCGCCAGATCATCGTGCCCGTTTCGTTCAGACGATGTATCTCGCCGCTACCCGACTGAATCAGGAAAAGCTCCCGGCCAAGCGGATAGGTTCGCACCTCCCGGCACGTCACCCAGCGCCGTTGCGCCGGAACCGGGTCATTTATCGCGGGCGCTCCACGTCTGTCAGGTCGAAACCCCTCCCGGCTGCCGACGCCGCAGCCTTGATTTCCCTGCATGCCTCCTTCGAGCGTGGCTCCCAGATGGCGCGCTGCCGTCAGCGGTTCGGCATAGCGCAACAGCAGACAGGGAACACGCTCCATCAGCGGAAGCAGGTGTGCCATCAACGCCTCGGGGCGGGCATGGTAGGCGAAGTTCTGCATCAGCAGCTGCAGCAATCCCTCCCCAGGCTGGAGCCGGATGATATCGGGGCTGGTTAGCCGGTCATCGCGCTCGAGGAGAACCAGGGCACCCACCGCGCATCGCTCACCATGTTCAGCGAGCCCATTGCCCGGCGGCAACACGAAGCGGTAACGTGAATCCTGCGGGCCGGCATGGGCCTCGGCATACTCGACCAACGGCGGCGAGAAGCTCTCGGGAAGCGGCAGACGTAGCCTCGGTGCCATGCCCAGCGCGACACCCTCACCCTCTCGTGTCAGACCCAGAACATCGTCCCCGAACAGCCGATAACCGGCCGCGGAGAAGGCCACCGCCAGAGTGCTCTTGCCGGCCCGATGGCCCTCCGGGAACAGCACCAAACGGCCATCAACTTCGACAGAGGCACAGTGCAGCCCCAGCAGTGAGGCCTCGCGATCGAGATAATCACCACCCAGATCCGCGATCAGGCTGCATACCGCCGCCGTCGAGGTCGGTAACTCGAGTCCGCGGGGCAACCTGGGCGAACGCTGCCAATATCCCCCAGGGCGTCGCCGCAGGCGTATGGCGGGCGCCAACCCCCGGGCTTGCCTGATGGAGGGGGGCCAATGCGCCAGCGCCTGTCTTAGCGCCTCGATGACGTCGGGTGACTCCTCTACACGCAGGCAACGACCGAGACCGGGGAGGGAAATATCAAATGCGCCGTCCCTCATCGCCGATAATCGGGGCGACCAAAGACGATATCCTCGACAATCGTCAACGGGTCTTCGCGATATTCACGCAGGCGGCGACGGTCTCGCTCATATTGCCGACGCGAATGGTAGCGGTCGTCTTTTCTATAGTGACCACCTTCCCGATGATGATAGTGCTCGTGGTAGACCCTCTTCTCCTTCCGGTAACCCCCATCGTAACGACTGGGTCGGGAATAGCTGGGACGCGACCAGCTGGGTCGTGAGTGGCTGGGGCGCGAACGATGCCCCCCGTCCCACGCATGGGCCTGGCCAACACTGAGCAACGTGGGGGCCACATAGGCACTGGCCACTCCTGCCCCCAGAGTGGCAAGCAACCGTCGGCGGCGCTGGCGATGCTGCTCAGCAGCCGTATTCTCATGATCCTGTTGTGACATATCAGCCTCCAGCTTACCCAATAGGCCATAATCGAACACTGTTCATACTAACCATTGAGGAAACGAGAAGTCCCCACCGGACGATCGTTGTCGTATTGTTTTCATGAGCGTTGCAGGATCGCGACACTTCGATGGCCAATAAAAAAAGGCCGACCCGTGAAGGTCGGCCCACTGGGCGGATGGCTCCCCCCTCCCCTGACGACTCGTGCCGTGACTGACTTCAGCGCTTCTTGCGGTGATCCCGCACGATGAAGGTGATCCAGCCACCCATGAAAGCGACCATCATCGCGACGGTGACTAGCCCAAAGACTACAGCGTCATCCAGATACATGTTGATCTCCTCCCCGCCCTGATGTGTTGAATCCACTGTAAGCCGGAACGGCGGGGGGAATTCTGATCTGAATCAAGTTACGCTTCGGCGCCTGCCGGGAGCCATCAGGCAATTGATTCAGGTCAGTTTTCAGAGCAACTTCTTGTCCTCGACCTGGGTGTGATCCGTGTCGGGGGGCAGCGGGTGTCCCTTGGCGAACTCGGCACGGGTGGCATCGCGAACCGTCAGCACCTCGAGCTCATAGCGCAGGGTTTGACCGGCCAGGGGGTGGTTGGTGTCGATCAGCACGCTGTCGTCGCGCACCTCCAGGACGGTGACGATCTGGGGGCCATCATCGCCGGGGGTCTGGAAACGCATGCCAGGCGAGAGCTCGGGGACCGGAAAGGCGTCCCGCCCCACCTCGCGCTTGAGGGCCTCATTACGCAGGCCATAGGCCTCGGCGGGCATCAGGGTCACGGTCAGTTCGGCCCCCTCGGCCTGGCCGTCCAGGGCACGCTCCAGCCCGGCGACGATGTTGTGGTGGCCGTGCAGGTATTCGAGGGGCTGCTGGCGGGCGCGGGAGTCATCGAGGACCCGGCCGTCGGCATCAATCAGCACATAGTGCAGCGTGACGACACACTGGGGAGCGATGGTCATGGGCTTCTCCTGAGTGGGAGGGGATAACGTGACAGGGCGGGGGCGACCTAGCCGCGCCGTAGATTGGCGACCGGCATCTCCAGACGCTGCTGACGCTGCAGCATGTTGAGCAGCACGATGGCGCGCTCTTCCCCCTTGTGGCTCTCGAACACCGCCTGCAGCTCCTTGAAGGGCCCTTCGGTGATCTGCACCACCTCACCGGCCTGGAAATAGAAGTTGGCATCCTGGTCGCGCTCGTTACCCTTGTCGCGCAGGGTCGCCACCAGGCTGTCATCCACGGCGACCGGCGTATCGCCGAAGGTGACCAGTTTCAACACGCCCCGGGTGGAGCGGATCGGCCGCCAGTTGCTGACCAGTCGGTCGAGGCGAATAAACAGATAGTAGGGAAACAGCGGCTCGGTGACCCAGGTCAGCTTGCCGCGGCGCTTCTTCTGAACGTCGAGTACCGGATGGAAGACCTCGAAGCCCTGGTTGAGCAGATTCTCGGTGGCGCGAAAGGATTCGCCCCCCTTGCACTGGATCACATACCAGCGCGGCACGGCCGCATCCTCTTCCTGGCGGATCGTATCGCTCTCCTTCATGGGGTCTCCCGTCGCTCTGGATGCTGGTATCACTGCCGGGGCTCTGCAACAATCGCTCGTTGCTTGTGCGCCCCGCTTGCGGGCCGGGCGCCCGGCGAAAGAGGCGAGGATTCTAACACCGTTGCAAGGAGAGCCCCATGCCGACGCCACCCGTGCAGAGAAGCTGGCAAGATGCCCTGGCGATCTATCTGCGTGCGCCTGTCATCACCATGCTGTTCCTGGGCTTCTCCGCCGGCCTGCCCTTCCTGCTGGTGTTCTCCACGCTGTCGGCCTGGCTGCGCAGCGACGGTGTCGAGGTGGCGGCGATCGGCTTCTTCGCCTGGATCGGCATGCTCTATTCGATCAAGTTCTTCTGGGCGCCAGTGGTGGACCGCCTGCCACTGCCGTTGCTGACTCGCCGCCTCGGCCAGCGCCGCGGCTGGATGCTGCTGGCTCAGGCAATGATCGTCGCCGGGCTGGTGGGGCTCGCCGGAATCGACCCGCTCGGGCAGCTGCCCCTGGTGGCCGCCTTCGCCCTGCTGGTCGCCTTCGGCAGCGCCACCCAGGATATCGCCATCGATGCCTTCCGCATCGAGTCGGCGCCTGAGGACATCCAGGCGGCCATGGCCTCCACCTATATCATCGGCTACCGGGGCGGGCTGCTGGCCGCCGGCGCCGGCGCCCTCTACGTGGCCTCGTGGCTCTCCTGGGAGGCCGCCTACCTGAGCATGGCGGCACTGGTGGGCATCGGCATCATCACGGTGCTGGTGCGCCCGGAACCCGAGCGGCTCTCGCTGAGCACGCAGTTGATCCACGAGCCACGCGTGCGCGCCTTCCTGCGGGCCAGTCGCGGAAGACCCAAGCCCCTGCGGCGCCTGGGCGCCTGGGTGATCGGCGCCATCGTCTGCCCCTTCACCGACTTCTTTACCCGCTATCGGCACAAGGCCCTGTGGCTGCTGCTCTTCGTGGCGGTATTTCGCATCAGCGACCTGGCCATGGCGTCCATGGCCAACCCGCTCTATATCGACCTGGGCTTCTCACTCAAGGAGATCGCCAACGTCACCAATGCGTTCGGTATCGCCATGAGCATCGGTGGGGGCATGCTGGGGGGGCTGCTGGTGGCACGCTACGGCATCGGGCCGCTCCTGGTGCTCGGCGCCACGGCCGCCGCACTGACCAACCTGCTGTTCAGCGCCCTGGCGCTGACCGGCCAGAGCCTGCCCATGCTGGTCATGGCCATCGTCGGCGACAACCTGGCCAATGGCCTGGCCAGTGCGGTCTTTATCGCCTTCCTCTCCAGCCTGACCTCGAGGGCCTACACCGCGACGCAGTACGCGCTGTTCTCGTCGCTGATGACCCTGCCAGGCAAGTTCCTGAGCGGCTTCGGCGGGCTGGTCGTCGAGGTCGAGGGCTATGCCACCTTCTTCCTGATCTCCGCCGTCATGGGGATTCCGGCGGTGCTGCTGGCACTCTGGATCAGCCGCGACCGTGAGCTGATGCCCGTCCCTGAAGCATCGAGAGCATGAATACCGGGCGCCTGGCGGCGCCATTCGCCCGGCAGAGCCGGCCTCCTACATGGCAGAATGGCTCAGCGCCGGCTGAGCCACTCCTGCAGCCACGCCAGGGCCCCCGGTGTGGCCCGCCACTGATCGCGCATCAGGGTGCGATACTGCCAGGCCTCGGCCCGGCTGCCCGGCACGACCGCGCCATCCTCGCCCACCGGCGTCGGCGGCGCCGAGCTGTCGCCACACATCAGCTTCACCGCGTGAGCATTGTGGGCATGAGTCTCCTCCAGTGCCTGGGCCGCCTCGTCGAGCCGGTCGAGGCGATAGAGCGCCAAAACACGTCCCATCAGCACGCCCAACACCGGCCCCTCGGCCTCGGCTTCCGGTGGCTGCTCACTGAGCGCCAGTGCCTCGCTGTCGCGTCCGTCGCGCAACAGCTGGTCGAGCACCAGCTCGCGAAGCCCCAGGCTGTCATGGCGATCCAGGGCCAGCAGGCCTTCGGCGAGCCGTCGTGAACGCTCCCGCGCCCCGCGCTCCATGCCAACCACCAGCGCCAGCCCCGTCCGCAACAGCAGCGTGTTGTCGGCATCTTCCCAGGCCAGGGTGCCCGGCCCCTCGGCCGCCACCTGCTCCAGCCAGCGCTCCAGCCGCAGGGCAAGCGGCACGAACAGGCTCGGCGCCATCCAGGGCAGGCTGCCGAAGCGCGAGGTCAGCGCCAGAGTCAGTTCCTGGACGACTGCCGGTGCATCCAGCCACTCCGGATGGCGGCAAAGCTCGGGCAACCACTCCGCGGCAGCGGGCCAGGGATCATCATCGAGTCCCAGTGGGGAGTCGGAAACACCCGATATCGGGAAGACCCGTCGCCAGGCGGCGTGCAGGGTGTCCTCGCGGGCGGTGGTGTGATACAGGAGCCGCCCCTCCCCGGTGCATGACACGGCCAGGCGCGGAGCGATCGGGAGCTCCTCGAGAAGCGCCTGCAGCGACGCCAGCGGCTCGGCCAGGTCTTCCTCGGCATTGAGCAGCTGCTCGGCCAGGGTGGCACCGGGGTTCTCGGCCAGGTCGGCGAGGAACTGCAGCTGCTCCGGCGCCAGATCCCCCTGGCGTGCCAGACGACGAAACCAGAAACTCGCTCGCTCGGCAGCCTCCTGCTCGTGCCCCTCGTGCAGCAGCAGCATGGCCTCGATATAGGCCAGGGTCGGCGAGTCCGGCAGCGCCTGCTGGGCACGCACGAAGGCCGCCCGGGCACTGTCCAGGTCGTCGTTGTCGAGATGCATCAGGCACAGGCGCTCCAGCGCCACGCCGCGCAGGAACAGTGGGCCATGCTCGAGCACCGCATCGAGAAGCGCCTCGCGCTTGCGATGAAAGCCGCGCTCCTGGAAGAGGTCGATCAGGATCTCGAAGGCGGGCTCGGCCTGCTCCGGTAGTCGAGACCAGTCACTGGATTCGAAGAGTGACTCGAGAACCTGCTGGGCGCGGCCGCGTTGGCCGGTCTCGGCCGCGATCAGCCCCGCCTCGAGCAGCGCCTGGGCGGGGGCACGGCCGCTGGCCAGCGCCGCCTTGAGCGTGTCGCCCTTCCAGTCGCGCAGCGAGAGCATCCACATCAGGTGTTCGGGCACCGAGCCGGGCAGCGACACCGCGCCACAGCAGTGCTTGGTCTTGCGACCGGAGTCACACCAGCAGGGCTCGTTTCGCCCGGGGCGCGCCAGCGGTTCGCAGAGGAACTCCAGGCGCGCCAGGGGCGTCTGTGACCACAGCTCCGGCGCCAGCGCCTGGGCCAGTGACAGATCGCCGCCCACCAGTCGGGGCCCCTCTTCCCGCGCCCAGGCCATCAGCGCCGGATAACGCTCATCCTGGCGAATCGCCTTGAGCGCCCCCGAGGCAAATCCCAGCAGCTGTTCCACCCATACCGCCAGCATTGCGCACTCCACCGTCCGGAAAACGGCACAGTCTACCAGCCCGCCGGGGGGCTTGGCAGCCGCTTGCTACCTCGTCGCCCACTCCAGCAGCGGTGCGGTGCGGGCCTGCATATCGAGCCGGGCGCCGAGGCGCACCAGGTTCCAGTAGTGGCCGTTGAGGGTTCGCGACAGCAGCAGGGTGTCGGCGGGCGGCTGCAGACGGTCCATGGCCGCCCACACCTTGGGTGAGAGCTCACGCAGGCGACGATGGACGCGCACATCGCCGAGGTCCTGCTCGCCGGGAGCGAAGAGCGCCGAGACGGCCTCCGCCGCCTCTCGGTAAAGCGACAGCGGTGCGCCCTGCCCCTGACGACCACCCAGCTCGAGCAGGGCGCTATCCATGGCCATGGCATCCCCCTGCAAGGTGGCGTCGAGCAGATGCATCATCGCCTTGAGCCGCTCGTCAGGCACCGGGATCACCGCTCCCAGGTCGTAGACCACCAGCCGAGCCTGGTCATCGGCGGCGAAGTTGCCGGCATGGGGGTCGGCATGCAGCTCGCCATGAGTGAAGAGCTCCTCGGTGAGCCAGTCGGCGAGGGTGGCGGCGATGCGCTGACGGGTGGCGTCATCCGCCGTCTCCAGGTCACGAAGCGGGGTGCCCGGCACATGGCGCATGGCCAGCACGCGCTCACCGGAGTAGGCCGGTAGCGGCTCGGGAATCACCACGCCCGGCCAGTCGGCATAGCGCTGTCGATAGCGCGCCAGTGCCTCGGCCTCGGCGCAGTAGTCAAGCTCTCCTCGCAGGCTCGCCGCCAGCTCCTCGAACAGCGAATCGAGGCGTGCCTGAGGCACCTTGAACCAGCGCCCGAGGCGCATCAGGCGGCGGACCTGTGCGAGATCTCCCTCCAGCACCTCGGCCAGCCCCGGGTACTGCACCTTGAGCACCAGCGTCTCCCCCTCATGCGTCACGGCGCGATGCACCTGGCCCATGGAGGCGCTGGCGAAGGGGCGTGTCTCGACCTCGCGAAACACCCTGTCGATATCCCCATAGTGATCATCCAGGGTGTGGCGGATCGACTCCCAGGGCATCGGTTCGGCCTGGCGCTGCAACCTGGCCAACTCCTCGGCAAGGTCCGCAGGCAGCAGATCGTCCCACTGGGACATGATCTGGGCCAGTTTCATGGCTGGCCCCTTGAGTTCGGAGAGCCCCTCGAACAGCGCCTCACCCAGGGCCCGCCAGTCGGCCTGCCCGCCCAGGCGAGTCCGCAACAGCGCACCACCGGTACGCGCTCCCAGCCCCATTAGCCGGCGTGTTCTGCCTCGCTCGCGCATCGCCCGGACTCCATGAAAATATTGATACAACAATTGTACACCATAATCGCAATGCAACACCTAGCCAAGCGTCGGTAACACTGGAAGAATCCTCAACTCTCACCGCAAGCGAGGACGCCATGCGCCTGATCATCGCCGAGAAGCCCAGCCTGGCCCGGGCCATCGCCGACGCCCTGCCCGGCTCCCCCCGCAAGCAGGGGGGGGCGATCGTCGTGGGCGATACCACCGTGACCTGGTGCCTCGGCCATCTGCTGGAGCAGGCGCCTCCCGACGCCTATGACCCGGCCCACAAGCAGTGGCGGCTGGACACCCTGCCGATCCTGCCCGAGCACTGGAAGCTCACCCCACGCCCCAAGGCTCGCGGCCAACTGGCGGCGATTCGCAAGCTGCTCAAGGCCGCCAATGAGGTGGTGCATGCCGGCGACCCCGACCGTGAAGGTCAGCTGCTGGTCCAGGAGGTGATCGAATACCTAGGCTGGAAGGGCAGAGTCTCACGACTGCTGGTCAGCGATCTCAACCGTCCCGCCGTGCAGCGGGCGCTGTCGCGACTGGAGGACAACCGTCGCTATCAGCCGCTCTACCGGGCCGCCGAATCACGCTCCCGCGCCGACTGGCTTTATGGCATCAACCTGACCCGGGCCTGGACGCTGACGGGCCGTCAGGCCGGTCATGACGGGGTGCTCTCGGTAGGTCGCGTACAGACCCCGGTGCTCGGCCTGGTGGTACGCCGGGACGCCGAAATTCGCGGCTTCACGCCCAGGCCCTTCTTCGTGCTATGGGCCGATCTTGCGGTGAGCCGCGGTGAGCTACGCGCCTGGTGGTCCCCCGGGGAACACCACCCGCTCGACGACCAGGGGCGCCTGCTGGCCCGGGAACCCGCGGCCAGCCTTGCCGAACGCCTGCCCGGGGCCGAGGGGCGACTGGTAACGCTGGAGACCCAGCAGAAGCGCCAGCCCGCCCCCCTGCCCTACTCGCTGTCGGCGCTGCAGGTCGATGCCGCCAGGCGCCATGGCATCTCCGCCAAGGTCGTGCTGGACACCTGCCAGTCGCTCTATGAGCGCCATCAGCTGATCACCTACCCGCGCTCCGACTGTCGCTATCTTCCCGAGGAGCATTTCGCCGCCGCCCGAGGCACCCTGGAAGGTGCCTGCCGTGAAGATGACACCCTGCGCGGCTGGTTGGACGGGGCCGATTTCACGCGCCGATCGCGAGCCTGGAATGACAGCAAGGTGGGCGCACACCATGCCCTGGCGCCCACCGGACGACCGGCGGACATGGCACGCCTCACGACCACCGAGGCGAACGTCTTCCGACTGATCGCCCGCAACGTGATCGCCCAGTTCTATCCGCCGCTCTCCACCCGCGACGTGAAGGCGGAGTTCTCGATCCTCGGGGAGACCTTCCGTGCCCGGGGCCAGGAGATCCTCGATCCCGGCTGGAAGCCGCTGTTCACCACCCGCGACGAGGCACCACCGCTGCCGCCGCTCAGCGAGGGTGAGGGGTGTCGCGTCCAGAACAGCGACGTGGAGGATCGCGAGACCCGGCCACCGGAGCCGTTCAATGACGCCAGCCTGATCAAGGCGATGATGAACATCGGCCGTTACGTGGACGATCCCGCCGTGAGACGCACCCTGCGCGAACACGATGGCCTGGGCACCGAAGCGACCCGCGCCGGCATCATCGAGACGCTGGTGGAGCGCGGATATCTGGTCCGGGAGGGCAAGGCCCTGCGTGCCACCCGCCTGGGCAGTGCACTGATCGCGTCCCTGCCCGAAGCGGTGAGTCGCCCCGAGCGCACCGCGTTATGGGAGCAGCGCCTGGGGGCCATCGCCGAAGAGGACGCCGCCCCCGCCCCCTTCCTCGAGTCACTGGTGGCCGACCTGCGCACCCTGCTCGCCGCCGCCGATGCCGGCCGCCTGCGTCAGGCACTACATAGTGCCGAGGGCGCCGAGGCCAAGGCGCCCCGTCGCACCAGCGGGCGCCGCAGTTCCGGCCGCTCGGCCAGGAGCGGCAAGCGTCGCACTCCCCAACGCCGCAAGGAGAGCCGTTGATGGCCCTTCAAACACACTGGATCGTCGGGCCAGGCGCCATCGGCCGGCTGCTCGCCCTGCGTCTGGCCCAACAGGGCCAGCGGATAACGCTGATCGGCCGCCGCCCCCTTCCCGGCCTTCAGACACTGGTCACCCCCCGGGGTGAAACTCTCGACATGGAGGTGGTCACGCGGACTCGCCCACCCGACGGGGTTCCCGATCTCCTCCACCTGACCACCAAGGCCTACGCCGCCGAGGGGGCCTATCTTGAGCTCGCTTCCCGACTTCCCGCCGACCTCCCGCTGGTACTGTGGCAGAACGGCTTTCACACCCAGCCACGACTCGCGACACGTCACTTGGGCCCTGTGCTGTGCGCCACCACCACCGAAGGGGCCTATGTTGCCGCGGATGATCGCGTCGTCCACGCCGGCCGGGGCAACACCCTGATCGGCTCGCTGGAGGATGGTCATGACGACCTGGCGAGAACAGTGGCCAGCCTGCTGAGCACAAGCGGCCTGTCGGCCCAGGCGGTGCCGGACATTCGGCGACGGCTATGGCACAAGCTGGCCATCAACGCCGCCATCAATCCCCTGGTTGCCCACCACAGGATTCGCAATGGCGAGCTTCGCGACACGCCGTTTCGTGAGGAAGTAGAGGCGGTGATCGGTGAGGTGGCGAGGGTAATGGAAGCCGAAGGCATCGCACCGCCCGAAGGCAGCGGGCTCGATGGCTGGCGCACCCTGGTCTGGAGGGTGGTGGAGGCCACCGCCAGCAATCGCGCCTCGATGCTCCAGGACGTGTTGGCGGGACGTCCCACGGAGCATGTCGCCATTCTCGGCCCTCTTAGCGAGACCGCCAGGCGCCACGGCCTGGCGACACCCAGGCTGGATTCGTTGCTGGAGTCCCTGGCCGGTGATTCCGCCTAGCACGAGAGACATTCCCCGGACGAGCTGCCATGCCAGCCTTGATGCATTGCGCCTGCAGCGTCGACACTGTCGGAGAGTGTCCCTGCTATCGTCGGACCAGTTGGCTGGCGAACCGGGGATGGGCTTGCTAGCCTATATGGATCTCATCGCTACTCGCCCTGCGGCCTGGTACGAATGAATCAGGCCTCAGCGCAAGGACAGGGACCCATGTCATCCCGTCATACCGCACCCCGTCATACCGCATCCCGTCATACCGCACCCCGTCATACCGCACCCCGTCATACTATTACCGCGCTACTGGCTGCTCTTGCCTTCGGGACATCCCTTGGCGCTGTCGGCGCCGAAGGGAGCTCCCTCGCCGAAGAGGTCGTCAGACAGGCCGATCAGCATAGCCCCGCTTATGCCAGCCAGCCAGACAACCTGATGCGCCTGGAAAACGGTGTTGTCATCGACGGCCATGACATCGAGAGTCCCGACGGCTATACCTCCGGTTTTCGGCTGATTGCCGGCTTCAGTCCATTTCAGCTCCCCAAGCTGGATCTCGGTGCCGAGTTCCGCTACCACCATAGTGACGAGATGCCGACCCGCCTCGATAATCAGCAGCTACTGGTCAATACCGTCAGCCTCGGCGGCAGCCTGGTGGCCGGCGTGCGTCTGGGCCGCTTAGGCCTCTATGCCAAGTCGGGCCTGGTCGGCTGGGAGGGCGACGCCGTGATTCCACGTGGAGACAGCGATGAAACCGGCACCACGCGGGTTCGGGGCTTCGGCGCCCGCCTGCAGCTCCCGGGCTTTACCAGCCGCCTCGAGCTCGAGGAGTACGATTCGCCCGACATGGCGCATCTCAACCTGTTGACCGCCTCGATTCATATTCCCTTCTAAAGAGCGCGACTACACCGCTTCAGGGCGCAAGGCGCAAGGCGCAAGGCGCAAGGCGCAAGGGAATTTCATCGCTTCACCCCCAGGAGTGCAAAAGCTTCCTCGCACCTTGTTCCTCGTACCTTGTTCCTCGCCCCTGACCGCAGGCCCTATCCCGTATTTCGCAGCCCCGCGGCGATACCCGCCATGGTGACCATCAGCGCCCGCGACAGATCGGCGCTGATCGCCCCGTCGGCGTCACGATTACGCTGCAGCAGCTCCGCCTGCAGCCCATGTAGCGGGTCGATATAGGGATTACGCACGGCTATCGCCTGGTGGATCAACGGCGTCTTCTCCAGCAGTTCCTGCTGCTCGAGAATCTCCAGCAGCACTCCATTGAGCCGCTCGAAACGCTGCCGAAGGCGCTGCCCCAGCGCCTTGAGACTCGGCTCGTCGACGAGGCGATGCTCATAGTAGGCAGAGATGCCCACATCGGCCTTGGACAGCAGCATTTCCAGCATGTCCAGGTAGGTGCCGAAGAAGGGCCAGCGGTCACGCATCTCCTGAAGCACCTCGCGCCCCCCCTCCTCTTCGAGGCGGGTGGCGAAGGCCTCGCCACTCCCCAGCCAGGCGGGCAGCATCAGGCGTACCTGGGTCCAGGCAAAGATCCAGGGAATCGCCCGCAGTGTCTCCACTCCACCATCCTGGCGCCGCTTGGTAGGCCGCGAGCCCAGAGGCAGACGCCCTAGCGAACCCTCCGGTGTCACCGCACGGAAGTACGGCACGAAATCGTCATCCTCACGCACCACCCCCACGTAGGCCCCATGGGCAATCTCGGCCAGGCGATCCATCTCATCGCGCCAGTGGGGTTCCGGGTCGGGTGGCGGCAGCAGCGTTGCCTCCAGCACCGCGCAGGCGTAGATCTCCATGGAGCGCAGGGCGATCTCCGGCTGACCGAACTTGAAGCGGATCATCTCGCCCTGCTCGGTCACCCTGAGGCTGCCATTCACCGAGCCAGGCGGTTGAGAGAGAATCGCCGCATGAGCCGGGCCACCACCGCGCCCCACGGTACCACCGCGTCCATGGAACAGCGTCAAGTCCACGGCGTGACGACGGCACACCGTCACCAGGCTCTCCTGGGCACGGTACTGGGCCCAGGCGGCGGCCAGCTGGCCGGCATCCTTGGCCGAGTCCGAGTAGCCAATCATCACCTCCTGCCGGCCGTCGATCAGACGACGATAGCCGGGCAGCGAGAGCAGGCGGTCGATCGCCTCGCCGGCATGATTGAGATCGTTGAGGGTCTCGAACAGCGGTGCGATCGGCAGCTTGACCTCGCCCCCCACCTCCTTCATCAGCAGTGCCACGGTCAACACGTCGGACGGCTCTGCCGCCATGGAGATGACATAGGTCCCGAGTGCTTCGGCCTGCTCACTGGCGATGACTCTGAAGGTATCGATCACCTCCCGCGACTCCGTCGAGCACTCCCAGCGCCGCGGTATCAATGGTCGGCGTGACTCGAGTTCCTCGAGCAGAAAGGCCTGACGCTGCTCTTCGCTCCAGTCACGATAGTGCCCCAGGCCCAGACCGGCGGTGAGCTCCTCCATCACCTGGGCATGGCGACTCGCCTCCTGGCGGATATCGAGCTGGGTCAGGGTGACACCGAACACCGCCACCCGCCGCAGGGTATCCAGCAGCGCACCATTGGCGATGGTGTCGAGGCCCACATCGCAAAGCGAGCGGTAGCAGGCAAGCAGCGGTGAATAGAGCTGATCACGGCTCTCGATGATCGGCCCCCCATCATAGGGCTTGCCATCGAGACTCGCCTTGGCCCAGTCACGGGTAGCCTCGACTCGCGCCAGCAGCTGGCGCAACAACTCGCGATAGGGCTCCGGTGCGTCGCCAACCTCGGCCTTGAGCGCGCTGTTGGCCTTCCACATGGAGAGCTCGGCCTTGAGCTGTTCCAGATCGCGCAGATAAAGATCCGCGGCCATCCAGCGCCCCAGCAGCAACACCTCGCGAGTCACCCGGGAGGTCACGTTGGGGTTGCCATCGCGATCGCCCCCCATCCACGACGAGAAACTGATCGGCGCGGCATCCAGAGGCAGTCGCTCGCCGGCCGTATCCAGCAGCAGATTGTCCAGGTCGCGGTGAAAGTCGGGAACCGCCTGCCACAGCGAGTTTTCGATCACCGCGAAGCCCCATTTCGCCTCATCCACCGGAGACGGTCGTTCGTGACGGATCTCGTCGGTATGCCAGGCCTGACTGATCAGCTCCTCGAGACGCCCCTTGGCCCGCGCACCGCGCTCGGGATAATCACCCGATGACTCGATGGCGGTCAGGCAATCGTCGATGGCATCGTACTTCTGGATCAGGGTGCGTCGGATGACCTCGGTGGGGTGGGCGGTCAGTACCAATTCGACACGCATGCCGGCCAGGCTCTCGACCAGCTTGCGTGGTGAGTGGCCGGCACGGCGCGCCCGCTCCACCAGCTCGGAGAGCACCGGTTGCGTTCCCGGCCGGTAATCCTCGACGCGACGAAAGCGGGCCCGGTAGTGCTGTTCGGCGATATTGGCCAGGTTGAGAAACTGGTTGAAGGCGCGGGTTACCGGCAGCAGGTCGCGATCAGGCAAGCGGCGCAGGTACTCGATCAGTTCACGCTGAGCCTGCTCATCGCCCTGACGACCTCGCTTGGCGAAATCGCGGATGGCCTCGATCTTGTCGACGAAGTCGGCCCCCAGGTCATCGGCGATGGTGCGCCCCAGGCTATCGCCAAGGATACGAACATTGTCACGCAGGGATTCGTGAAGGTCATGGCTCATGAAACTGAGTCTCCGGATCAAGTGGCAGCATCGTTGTATTCATTACGCTTGGCGGCCTGCCAGTGACGCTCCATGGTCGCAAGATCGGCATCGGCGGGGCTAGTGCCCGTGGCCGCCAGGGCCGCCTCCACGTGACGGAAGCGGCGCTCGAACTTGGTGTTGGTGGCCCGCAGGCACTGCTCGGGGTCGGCCTTGAGGGTGCGGGCGAGATTGGTCACCGCAAACAGCAGGTCTCCCACCTCCTCGATGGCATGTTCCCGACTCCCCTCGGCCAGCGCCTCCTCGACCTCATCGAGCTCCTCGCGAATCTTGGCGATCACCCCTTGGGAGTCGGGCCAGTCGAACCCTACCCGGGCGGCACGCTTCGAGAGCTTGGCGGCTCGCGACAGCGCCGGCAGGGTGCGCGGCACATCATCCAGAGCCGAGAACGCAACACCGTCGACCCCTGGGGCATCAGAGGTGTCGTGCGTTTCACGCCTCCGCTGCACACGCTCTTCGGCCTTGAGGGCCTCCCAGCGGCGATTGATGCTTTCGAGTTCGGGGGCCTGGCGTAGCCCGATATCCGCCACACCAACGCCGGGGGAACGCCGTGAGGCCAGGCTGCCATCGGGGAAGACATGGGGGTGGCGACGCAGCATCTTGGCGGTCAGGGTATCCACCACCGTGTGGAAATCGAAACGTCCCTCTTCACTCGCGAACTGGGCGTAGTAGACCACCTGGAAGAGCAGATCCCCCAGCTCTCCGGGCAGCTCCTCCCAGGCGCGGCGCTCGATGGCATCGGCGACCTCGTAGGCCTCCTCCAGGGTGTGGGGCACGATGGTGTCCCAGTTCTGCCTGAGGTCCCAGGGGCATCCCCGGTCCGGGTCGCGCAGCACCGCCATCAGGGTCAGCAGATCGTCCAGACCGTGGTGCTGGCTCATGCCTTCTTCTCCTTGCCCTTGCGCTTGCCGGGCTTGCCGCCGCTGCGCAGGCGCCTCACCTCGATAACGTTGGGCAGCTGCTGGATGCGAGAGAAGAGCCGCCCCAGCGACTCCAGGCCATCCACTTCGACGGTAATGGTCAGCCGGGCGATGCCATCATCGGTATCGGTGAGGGTATTGACCGCCAACACGTTGACCTTCTCGTTGCCCAGCACACCGGTGACGTCGCGCAGCAGGCCGGAGCGATCCCACGCCTGCACCTCGATATTGACCGGGTACTGGGTTCGCGCCCGCTCGCCCCACTCCACCTCGATGATGCGCTGGGGCTCGTCCACACTCAACTGCAGAATATTGGGGCAGTCCTCGCGGTGCACCGTCACTCCGCGACCCTGGGTAATAAAGCCGACGATCGGCTCACCCGGTACCGGATGACAGCAGTTGGCCATGCTGGTCTTGAGGTTACCCACGCCCAGCACGGTGATATCACTCTTCTCGCCCTTTCCGGTGGTACGCCTGGGCTTGGCCAACAGGCGGTCGAGCTGCTCCTGGTCGTCGTTCTCACCGAACAGCTGCTGAGCCTGGTTCAACACCTGACCGATGCGCAGATCCCCCGCCCCCAGAGCGGCGTACATGTCATCGGGTGTTGCATAGTTGACCTTGCGCGCCAGGGTATCGAGGGCCATGTCTTCGAGGTCGAGGCGCTTCATCTCACGCTCGAACAGGGTACGCCCCTCGAGGATGTTCTGATCACGGGCCTGGTACTTGAACCAGGCCTGAATCTTGGAACGTGCCCGGGAGGTGCGTACATAGGCCAGGCTGGGGTTGAGCCAGTCGCGACTCGGCCCCCCCTTGCTGGCGGTGAGGATCTCGACCTGCTGGCCGGTCTTCAGCGTATAGGTAAGGGGCACGATGCGGCCATTGACCTTGGCCCCACGGCAGCGGTGTCCCACCTCGGTGTGCACCCGGTAGGCGAAGTCGATGGGGGTCGCGACACGCGGCAGGTCGATGATATGACCATCCGGGGTGAAGACGTAGATGCGATCCGGGGCCACATCGCTGTTGAGGCCCTCGCGCAGATCGCCGAGATCACCGACCTCCTCCTGCCATTCGAGCACCTGACGCAGCCAGGCGATCTTGTCCTCGTAGCTGGTGCTCTTGGCCCGGGTATCATGTCCCTTGTAGCGCCAGTGAGCACAGACCCCCAGCTCCGCCTCCTCATGCATGGCGAAGGTACGTATCTGGATCTCCACGACCTTGTGCTCGGGGCCGAGGACCGCGGTGTGCAACGACTGATAGCCATTCTGCTTGGGGTTGGCAATATAGTCGTCGAACTCGTTGGGTACGTGGTGCCAGCGCGAGTGCACCAGGCCCAGCACGGTATAGCAGTCGGCGACTTCGGGCACCAGAATGCGCACCGCCCGAATATCATGGACCTGGGAGAAGTCGATGCGCTTGCGCTTCATCTTCCGCCAGATCGAGTAGATATGCTTGGCGCGGCCATCGACATCGTAGCGCTGGATACCTTGAGCATCCAGCAGGCCATTGAGAGTATTCACAATCTCGGTGATGTAGCGGTCGCGATCCAGGCGCTTTTCGGCCAGCTGGCGCGCGATGGCCTTGTAGTCATCCTCATGGAGATAGCGGAAGGAGAGGTCCTCGAGCTCCCACTTGAGGTGACCGATCCCCAGCCGATGCGCCAGGGGCGCATAGATATCGAACACCTCGCGGGCTACGCGCAACTGTTTGTCGCGGGGCGCTTCCCGGACCTGGCGCAGCGCACAGGTGCGCTCGGCGATCTTGATCAGTGCCACACGAACGTCGTCGATCATATTGACCAGCATCTTGCGCAGATTGTCCTGCTGGTCATGCTGGCCCATGTCATGGCTGGGCAGCTGCGTCGCACTGATCGCCGCCATCTGCAACACGCCATCGATCAGTCCGGCGACCTCCTTGCCAAACTGCTTGCCGACGGCCTCGAGGCCGACCAGCCCTTCACGCACCGCGCGATAGAGTACCGCGGCAACCAGCGCCGCCTGGTCGAGCTTGAGCTCACCCAGGATATCGGCCATCTCCAGGCCCATGCGAAAACTGGACCCTTCCGCCATCCAGGCCCGGTGGGGCCGGTCCGACTCGCCCTCCAGCCTCTCGGCGAGCCGACAGGCCGCGATCATCTCGGCAGGGTCGCGCAGCTTCACATCCTCCTGCAGGCGCTCGACCCAGCGTTCGATATCCACGCACCCCGCCTGGGTAAGTGGCTGATCCTCACGTACTTTAACCATCGACCAAGGCTCCTTGCCGCCGTTTCTCTGTCCGTGAATGTTCAAACAGCAGCATAGATTCCAGGTGAGAGGTATGCACGAACATATCGGCCACGGCGATGCGCGTGATCCGATACCCTCCCTGCACCAGGTGTGCGGCATCCCGTGCCAGGGTCGCCGGATCACAGGCGATATAGAGCACACGCGGCCCTGGCGCCGACGCCAGGGCCTGGGCGGCGGCTTCGGCACCCTCGCGTGGCGGATCGAGCACCACCACCTCGGGGCCGATGTTCTGCAGCAGCGCTGCCACTGTCTTCTGCTTTGCCAGGTCGGCCTGTTGTGCCGACAGCTGCAGCTCACCGCCCAGGGAGTTGTCACGCGCATTGGCATCCAGGCGCTCGACCATCGACGGGCTCCCCTCGACCGCCACGACTCGTGCTCCCGCGGAAGCCAACGGCAGGCTGAAGTTGCCAACACCGGCAAACAGATCAAGCAGCGTTTCACCGTCAAGATCACCTAGCCAGTTCAGGGCGGTCTTCACCATCTGTCGGTTGACCTCGGCATTGACCTGCAGGAAGTCGCCGGGAGCAAAACGCAGCTCGAGCTCTCTTTCGACACCCGGCACTCGGCAGCTCAGCAGCGGAGCGGGTGTCAGCCACTCCAGGGCGGGAGCCTCACGCCCTACCAGCCAGCCCAGATGGATCCCGTGTTCTGTGGCAAAGGCTCGCCAGGCTTCACGATCCGTGACGTGTTCCTTGAGCTGACGGATCACCAGGGTGCTGCCCTGATCGCTGGCCAGTAGCTCCAGATGCCCCACCTGGCGTGGCGCCTGCAGCGATATCAACTGACGATGCAGGGGGGCCAGCAGGGCATCGAGTTCAGGCATCAGGATGGTGCAATGAGCGATATCCACCAGGCGGTGACTATGGCGTGCGCGGAACCCCAGATGCAGGCGGCCCTCGGCATCCAGCTTGACCCCCAGTCGTGCGCGGCGTCGATAGCCCTGGCTGGCACCGGCCAGCAGCTCTGGCTCAGCGGCAAGCTCGATCCCCTGGCGCGCCAGCAGATCAACGAGAACTGCCTGCTTGTGGCGACGCTGAGCAGGCACTGCCAGATGCTGAAGATCACAGCCGCCACAGCGCTGATAATGGTTGCAGGGGGGGGTGACGCGCTCGGGCGAGGCCTCAAGCACCTCACGCACATGAGCCTCGTCGAAACGCTTACGGGTAAGGTGGATCGCCACCTCGACCCGCTCTCCGGGCAGCGCGCCGTCGACGAACAGCGTCTTGCCCTCGGCATCATGGGTCACGCCACGGCCATCATGGGCCAACCGCTCGATCACCAGGCCCTGCGCCTCGCACTCCCTCGAGGGCGCATCCCCCCTGCTACTCGTGTATGCCGGCGAGTGTGGCTGTCGGCCCTGCAGGCCGGAAACACCCGACCGCTCGCGACGCGGTCGCCGCTTGCCCAGCATCGCCATGACTCACTCCTCCGGGGCGTAGAGACCGGTGGAAAGATAACGGTCGCCGCGGTCGCAGACGATAAACACGATCACCGCATTCTCGACCTGCTCGGCGACTCGCAGGGCGCCGGCCAATGCCCCACCGGAGCTGACGCCGGCCAGGATGCCCTCCTCCCGAGCCAGGCGTCGCATATGTTCCTCGGCCTCACGTTGGCCGATATCGAGCACCCGATCGACGCGACTGGCATCGAAGATGCTCGGTAGATACGCCTCGGGCCAGCGGCGAATACCGGCGATACTGGCGCCATCCTCGGGCTGCAGGCCGATGATCTCGATGCCGGAGTTGCGCTCCTTGAGAGCCTGGGAAACCCCCATGATGGTACCGGTGGTCCCCATCGAGCTGATGAAGTGGGTCACGCTGCCGGCGGTCTGTTCCCAGATCTCCGGGCCGGTGCCACGATAGTGGGAGAGCGGGTTGTCGGGGTTGGCAAACTGATCCAGACGCTTGCCTTCACCGCGCGCGAGCATGGCCTCCGCCAGATCACGTGCCTCCTCCATGCCGCCCTCCTGGCTCACGGTGATCAGCCTGGCGCCGTAGGCCGCCATGCACTGCTTGCGCTCCTCCGAGGCGTTGTCGGGCATGATCAGCACCATGCGATAGCCCTTGATGGCCGCCGCCATGGCGAGGGCGATGCCGGTATTGCCCGAGGTTGCCTCGATCAACGTATCGCCCGGGACGATCTCTCCCCGGGCCTCGGCCTGCTCCAGCATGGCCAGGGCTGGCCGGTCCTTTACCGAACCCGCAGGGTTGTTACCCTCAAGCTTGGCCAGCAGCACATTGTTGCGACCGGCCGCGATACGCTTGAGGCGCACCAGCGGCGTATGACCGACGACGTCCTCGATGGTCGGAAAGTGCATGCAAGCATCCTTCTCTAAAGGTATTTTCACCATTATATCCGCGTGAATGCAGGGTGGACAGACACCTCCGCCGGCTGCGGGCCCCATCTCACTCACCGTCGAGATTCTCCATGTCACTAAAGCTGCGACTGCTGCTGACCGCACTGGTTCTCCCCTTGCTGCTGATGCTCGCCGTGGCGGTCATTACCCTGTCCCTGCACCGTGATGATCATGAGGGGCAGCTCGAGGCCAGGCTGAATCAGGCCACGGCTCTGATCGAACCCAGCCTATTGACTGCACTGCGAGCGAAGGACCTTTCAGCTCTGGAGGCACATACCGCCAACCTGCTCGACCTGCCGGAAGTCACGGCTGCGGCCATCATCGACACCGACGGCACGCCACAGGTGGAGGTCGGTCGTCTGACGCCGGGGGCTCCTGACGAGGATACCAGGGGCATCGTGCGACTGGGCGACGGCCACTGGCGTTTGATCCATCCTCTTGAGGACAACGCTAATACGCGCCTGGTGATGGATATCGATGCCAGCGGACTGCTGTTGGGCCATTATCGACAACTGGGTGCCAGCGGCCTGCTGCTTATCCTTGGTGCCGCCATCCTGGGGCTTGCCACCGCCAATACCTATCGGCGCCTGCAGCGCCCACTTGAGCAGATCGCTGCCACGCTGGCGAGACTGGCCCAGGAGGAGACTACCCAGCCACTGCCCCCTTCGCCTCCTGAGCTGCCGCCACTGGATGATCATATCAATATGCTGGCCTGGCGCCTTCAGGAGACTCGTGAAGAGATGCAGCGCCAGATCGCCCAGGCCACCAGGGAGCTGGAGGAATCGATGGAGACGGTCGAGATCCAGAACATGCAGCTGGATATGGCACATCGTCGCGCCGTGGAGGCCAACCGGGTTAAGTCAGAATTTCTCGCCAATATGAGTCACGAGATCCGCACCCCGCTCAACGGCATCATCGGCTTCTGTCGACTACTGGGGCGCTCGTCCCTGGATAGCCGCCAACAGGAGTGGCTGGAGCACGTCGATCGCGCCTGTAGCAATCTGCTGATGCTGGTCAACGATATCCTGGACTACTCGAGGCTCGAAGCCGGTAGGCTGGAACTCGAGCGAATGCCGATGGAAATGGTGGAGCTGATCGATGAGGTACTGGCATTACAGGCGCCCCTGGCCCAGCAGAAGGGGCTTGAACTGCTTGGCATGGTCTACGATGACGTGCCTGCGGTGCTACAGGGCGACCCGATGCGCATCCGCCAGGTGCTGACCAACCTGGTCAGCAATGCCGTAAAATTTACTGAACACGGAGACATTCTGGTCCGTGTGATGGTAGAGGAGAGCGAGGAGAGTCGCGTCATCCTGCGGATCAGCGTGACGGACACCGGCATAGGGCTTTCGGATGAGCATAGACAACGCCTCTTCGATGCCTTCCATCAGACCTCTCCAAGCCACCCTCGTGAGTTCGGCGGCAGTGGGCTTGGCCTATCAATCTGCCGCCAACTGGTGGAGCAGATGGGCGGTGAAATCGGAGTGGAGAGCGAACCGGGCCGCGGCAGCTGCTTTTCATTTACCCTGCCGTTGACTGGCGATCTCGAGTCGGAACGACCGCCGGAGCTTAACCTGGCCGGAGAGTCTATCCTGCTGGAGGAGCCGCACTCTCCCAGTCGATACGCGCTGCTGCACCTGTTACGCCGCTGGGGAGCCACGCCACGGCCGGCCGACATCACATCGCCATCTAGCCCGAGCCTGCTGATCGTGAGCCTGGGCGCACCGCCCTACACTCCCGAACTTCTTCAGCACTGGCAAGAACGGATCAGCGAGCTGCAATGCCCCGCACTCGTGCTGTGTACCGCCAGTCCACTCGAGTTTCCCGACATCATGCTGCCCACCAGAAGCGAGATGCTGGCCAAGCCGTTTACGCGGCGCGCGCTCGCCGATGCCATCCAACGCATCCTGACAAGCAGGCAGCCTGCTGCACTGACCATCGTCGACAGATCGGCTGGCATGGCCGACACGACCTTACGACTGCTCGCCGTCGACGACAACAACACCAATCGCCGTCTGCTGTGTGAACTGCTGACCGGCCCTGGCGTGGAGATCACGATCGCCGAAGGCGGTGAGCAGGCCGTCTCGCTGGGGCGTGAACAACATTTTGACCTGGTGTTGATGGATATCCGCATGCCGGGCATGGATGGACTCGCGGCAACTCGTGCACTACGCCGCCTAGACGACAGGTGGCGGTGCACTCCGATCATCGCCGTAACCGCCCATGCATTGGAGGAGGAGCGCCGTCGGCTGATGGCCAGCGGCCTTGATGATGTGCTCATAAAACCGCTGGACGCCAGAGACCTGGCTGACCTGCTGAGTCGTCACCTGGGGAGCGCTCCCCACCACCTCCTGACAACCGGCGCATCATCGGAGAAAACACCGTCATCGGTACTTGCCACTGTGGATCTCACTCTGGGTACGCGATTGGCTGGTGGGCGAGAAGAGTTGGCACATCAACTGCTTCTTCAGCTCGCCGACTCTCTCGATGCAAGCGAGGAGGCAATACACCAGGCCTATGAGAGTCGGAACGACGAAGCGCTGCTGGATGCCATACACGCCCTCAATGGTGCCTGCCGTTACTGCGGGGCACCACGCCTGGGGCTGCTTGCCGAAACGATGGAAACACGCCTGCGTAGCCGCGGACGCGTGGCCATGGCCCCACTGATAGAGGACCTGGCCGACGCCATGGAGGAACTTCGCCAATGGCGCAAGGCCCAGTCCGAGGGAGCTCACCCCTCCAGTATCACGAAGGCGACCGCGAACTCCTCCTCATCGGATAGCGTCAGATGAGCGACACGTACACCGACACTGCGTGCCAGCTCATGGGCCTTGCCGGCCAACAGCAGCGATGGCCGACCGAGGCTGTCATTGATCACCTGGATCTCGGTCCAGCGCATGCCGTGACGCAGACCGGTGCCCAGCGCCTTGACGAAGGCCTCCTTGGCCGCAAAGCGCTTGGCCAGGAAGGCCGCCGGCCTGGCATGCCTCTGGATACGCTCGCGCTCTACCTCCCCCAGCAGACGACGGGTAAAGCGTTCTCCCCTGCGTGAGAGCGCGGCCTCGAAACGCGCCACCCTGGCAATATCAGTACCGATCCCCAGAATCATGACTTAATGGACATGGTCATCATGGTCATCATGGTCATCATGGTCATGATCATGTTCCTCGAGGGCGGCGACGAAGCCAGCCTCCTGCCCCGCAATTGCCAGGCGCTTCATCTCGGATACCGCTTCCTTGAGGCCCACGAACAACGCCCGTGCGATGATCGCATGACCGATGTTGAGTTCATGCAGCCCCGGAATGGCGGCCACCGCCTCGACGTTATGGTAGTGCAGGCCATGACCGGCATTGACGGTCAGCCCCAACTCGAGGGCCATTTCGGTGGCCGCGGCGAGTCGCGCATGCTCACGGACGGCCTCGTCTCCTGTGGCTTCGGCATAACTACCGGTATGCAGTTCGATGACTGGTGCGCCGGCCCTGGCGGCGGCCGCGATCTGCTCGGGCTCGGGGTCGACGAACAGCGAGACCTCACAGCCCGCCGCGGTCAGGCGTTGGCAGGCATCGCGAATCGTCTCAAAACCACCTACTACATCGAGCCCCCCCTCGGTAGTCAACTCTTCGCGCTTCTCAGGCACCAGACAGACGTGGGCCGGGCGCACCTCCTCGGCCAGGGCCATCATCTCCTCGGTCACCGCGATCTCGAGGTTCATGCGGGTATTCAGCACCTCGGCCAACAGCCGTACATCGCGTTCCTGAATATGCCGGCGATCCTCGCGAAGGTGGATGGTAATACCATCGGCGCCGGCCTCCTCGGCAAGCAGCGCTGCCTGGAGCGGGTCGGGGTAGCGCGTACCACGAGACTGACGCAGGGTGGCGATATGATCGATATTGACGCCAAGCAGGATACGGGGGGGATGCATATGGGTCTCCTTAAAATAAGCCGTAAGCCGTAAGCCGTAAGCCGTAAGCCGTAAGCCGTAAGCCGTAAGCCGTAAGCCGTAAGCCGTAAGCCGTAAGCCGTAAGCCAGGATATCGGCGCCAGGCCTAGCGGCAGGGGTTTTGGTTACAGCTTAAGGCTTATAGCTTATAACTTATAGCTTCCGACGAAGATGGGCCCAGCTCCGAACGAAGTCCGGCGCGCCGGGCCTCGGCAAGCTCACGCATCAGCTCCCGGGAATGCAACGGACGGCTGCCCAGCAGTGGCGCCAGGGCGGCGCGAGCCACCATTTTGGCAGGACCGGCAAGCCCCGGCGCACTCCAGTCTTCGGCGGCGAGCAGGCGAAGGGTACGGCCATCGAGCCCTGGCCGGCCGAGGCGGAAGGCGCGGCTGGCAGCGTCGAAGACATAGCGAGCCTGGGGGTCGAGCTCGCCACCTTCGCTCGTAACGAAGCGTGGGGCAGCATCCAGTGACTCGAGCAGGGTAAACTCCAGGCGTCGAAGGGCTCCGGCGCGTGAGCCAGGGCTGGGAAGGGCCTCGAGCAGCGCGGTATAGAAGGCAAACACCTCCGCTACCGGAAACTCCACCGGGAGGGTGCGTGTCAGCAGCTCGTTGGCATAAAGCCCGCACAGCAGCCCTTCGCCCGCCAGCAGCGCCACCCCACCACGACTCTCCATTAGTCTCAGTCGTTTGAGCTCACCTTTCCCGATCCAGGTCACATGCAGCGGGGCGAAGGGCTGCAGCCCGCCACGCGACCGAGATCCGGGTCGCTGCACGCCCTGAGCGACCGCACGTACCCGGCCATGGTGAAGCGTCAACAGCTCTACCAGCGCACTGGTCTCGCGATAGGGGCGCTTGTGCAGCAGGAAAGCCGGCTCGGGGGTCATACGAGACGCCAGCCTCGTGCCGCCTGTTTGGGATTGTTTGGTGTCAGACCCTGGCCACGTCGGGGTCTGACCCCATAGGACGACTGGCGCAGCATCATTAGTCGAGGTCGTAACCCAGGCTCTTGAGCGCTCGCTCGTCATCGGACCAGCCACGCTTGACCTTGACCCACAGATTCAGCATCACCTTGGCTCCCAGGGCACGCTCCATATCGAGACGCGCCTCGCGGCCGATGCTCTTGATGCGCTCGCCGTTCTCGCCGATCAGGATCTTCTTCTGGCCCTGGCGCTCCACCAGGATCAGGGCGCTGATATGCACCACCCTGCCCTCGTCGCGGAACTCCTCGATCTCCACGGTCATCTGGTAGGGCAGCTCATCGCCAAGCTGACGCATGACCTTTTCACGCACCAGCTCGGCCGCCAGGAATCGCTGGCTCTTGTCGGTGATCTGATCCTCGGGGAAGAAGTGCACACTCTCCGGCAGGTGCTTGGCCACTTCGGCCTCTAGCTCCGGCACGTTGGTGCCGTGCTTGGCGGAGATCGGCACGATGGCGGCAAAATCCCGGCGCGCACCGACCGACTCCAGCCAGGGCAGCAGCTCGGACTTGTCCTGCAGGCGATCAACCTTGTTGACGGCCAGAATCACCGGCGCGTTGACATGCTCGAGGCGCTGCAGAACGACCTGGTCCTCGTCGCTCCAGCGAGTGCGGTCGATGATGAACACCACACAGTCCACATCGCGCAGCGCCTGCACGGCCGCCTGATTCATGAAGCGATTGATCGCCTTGTTGCGATCCTTGGCCATGATATGGATGCCGGGCGTGTCGACGTAGATGAACTGAGTCTCCTCCTCGGTCTTGATGCCCATCACCTGATGGCGGGTCGTCTGGGGCCGCCGCGAGGTGATCGACACCTTCTGGCCGAGGATACGGTTCATCAGCGTGGACTTGCCGACGTTGGGGCGGCCGACGATGGCCACGAAACCACAGGTCTGGGTCATGACCGAACTCCTCTTGGCTCAAGCTGCTTCAGGGCCATCTCGGCGGCCTGCTGCTCGGCATGACGGCGGCTGGAGCCAATGCCGGTGGTATGATCCTGCAGCAGTTCCACATGGCACTCCACGGTAAAGGTCTGGGCATGGGCCTCGCCCTCGACACTGACCACCTCGTAGCGGGGCAAGGGCTCCTGACGCGACTGCAGGAACTCCTGAAGGCGTGTCTTGGGATCCTTCTGGGTATGCTGCAGACTGGTGTCTTCCAAACGCCCCGCATACCAGGAGAGTATCCGGGCACGCACGGCTTCCATGCCGGCATCGAGATAGATGGCGCCGATCACCGCCTCGACGGCATCGGCGAGGATGGAGTCACGGCGATGTCCACCGCTCTTCATCTCTCCGGAACCCAGCCTGAGATGTTCTCCAAACTCCATCTCGCGGGCCAACTCCGCCAGTGTCTGTCCCTTGACCAGGCGCGCGCGCAGGCGGGACAACTGACCTTCTCGCGCCTCGGGGAAGCGGCGGAACAGGGCCTCGGCAATGACGAAGTTGACGATGGAGTCACCCAGAAACTCGAGGCGCTCATTGTTCTGGCCACCATAGCTTCGGTGGGTCATGGCAAGCTCGAGCAGCGAGTCGTCGCCGAAGTCGTGGCCGAGACGTCGGCTGAAGGCGTTGAGGGTTTGGCTCACGAAAATCCTGTTATCTGATTCTGTCGTCTGATTCTGGTCGTACAGCTTCTGAAAGTACAACGAGGCAGTTAGTGAATGAGTCGCATGCTGGTGAAGCTAGGTAAGCCGCCATCCCAGTGCATCCAGACGGCAAAGGCACGTCCCACCACATTGGCTTCCGGCACGAAGCCCCAGTAGCGACTATCGTTGGAGTGGTCACGATTATCGCCCATGGTGAAGTAGTGCCCCTCCGGTACGATCAGTTCACGCATCTGGGGACCGAAGTCACGCGGGTTATTGTAGATGTGGTGCTCCACTTCGCCCAGTTGTTCGGTGTACATCAGCTCTCCCGGCGCCTCTGCCGGCCCTTCGGCCAACAGTGTCTTGGGCACTGGCTTCCCATTGATATAAAGCTGCTTGCCTTCGTAACGGATGCGATCACCCGGCAGGCCTACGACGCGCTTGATGAAATTGACAGACGGCTCGCTGGGAAAGCGAAACACCATGACATCACCACGCTCGGGCTCACCCAGATCGAGAATCTCGGTATGCACTACCGGCAGGCGCAGTCCGTAGGCAAACTTGCTGACGAGGATGAAGTCACCGATCTCGAGAGTCGGCCGCATGGAGCCCGACGGGATCTGAAACGGCTCCACCACGAAGCTTCTCAGTACCAGCACCACCAGCAGCACCGGAAAGAAGGAGCGGGCGTAGTCAACCGGCCAGGGCTCTTTCAACACCTGTTCTCGGGCATTGTTCGGCAGACCTTCGGTGGTACCAGCCTCGGCGGTTTGCAGTGACTGGCGACGAGCCGGCCGCCACCAGAAATAGTTGAGCAGGGTAATCACGCCGGTGACGGCAACGGCAATCACCAGCAGCAGTGAGAAGTCCATGGCGGTTCGTTATCCCTCGCTGGTGAAATCAGTCGTTGACCTTGAGCACGGCAAGGAAGGCGTCCTGGGGAATCTCCACCCGCCCTACCTGCTTCATGCGCTTCTTGCCTGCCTTCTGTTTCTCGAGCAGCTTCTTCTTGCGGGATACATCACCGCCGTAGCACTTGGCGGTCACGTTCTTGCGCAGCGCCTTGACGGTGGAGCGGGCCACCACCTGACCGCCAATGGCCGCCTGAATCGCCACGTCGAACATCTGCCGGGGGATCAGATCCTTCATCTTTTCCACCAGCAGTCGCCCGCGACTATGGGCATGATCACGGTGAATGATTACCGCCAGGGCATCGACCTTGTCACCATTGATCAATACATCCAGACGCACCAGCTTGGCGGCTTCGAAACGCTCGAAGTTGTATTCCAGCGAGGCATAACCCTTGGAGATCGACTTCAGGCGATCGAAGAAGTCCATCACCACTTCGGACATCGGCAGCTCGTAGGTAAGCTGGATCTGACTGCCCAGGAACTGCATGTCCTTCTGGGTACCACGACGCTGCTCACACTCGGTGATCACGTTGCCGACGAACTCCTGGGGAACCAGGATGCTGGCGCGCACAATGGGCTCGCGCATCTCCTCGACGTCGGCCATATCAGGCAACTTGGAAGGGTTGGCGACGTAGATCACCTCGCCATCCTTGAGCATAAGCTCATAGACCACGGTGGGCGCGGTGGTCAACAGATCGAGATCATATTCACGCTCGAGACGCTCCTGAATGATCTCCATATGCAGAGTGCCAAGAAACCCGACCCGGAAACCGAACCCCAGCGCATCGGAATTCTCCGGTTCATACTCCAGCGAGGCATCGTTGAGCGCCAGCTTCTCCAGGGCGTCGCGGAAGTCCTCATAGTCGTCGGCACTGACCGGGAACATGCCGGCATAGACCTGAGGCTTGACCTTCTGGAAGCCGGGCAGGCGAGCCACATCCGGGGTCTTGGTATGGGTGATGGTATCGCCCACCGGCGCCCCCTGGATCTCCTTGATACCGGCCACGATGAAGCCCACCTCACCGGCACGCAGGATACCGGTCTCGCGGCGCTGCGGGGTGAAGATACCCACCTCGTTGACCTGCCAGTCGCGACCGGTGGACTTGATACGGATCTTCTCGCCCTTCTTCAGGGTGCCGTCGAAGATCCGCACCAGCGATACCACCCCCAGATAGTTGTCGAACCAGGAGTCGATGATCAGCGCCTGAAGCTGGCCACCCGGGTCCCCCTTGGGCGGTGGAATATCGCGCACCAGGCGCTCCAGCAGGGCATCAATGCCCAGCCCGCTCTTGGCCGATACCTGACAGGCATCGGTGGCGTCCAGGCCGATGATCTCCTCGATCTCGTGGGAGACCTTGTCGGGGTCGGCCTGGGGCAGGTCCATCTTGTTCAACACCGGCAACACTTCGAGCCCCTGCTCGATGGCGGTGTAGCAGTTGGCAACCGACTGAGCCTCGACGCCCTGACCGGCATCCACCACCAGCAGGGCACCCTCACAGGCATACAGGGAGCGCGAGACCTCATAGGAGAAGTCGACGTGCCCAGGGGTGTCGATGAAGTTGAGCTGATAGATATTTCCGTCCGGCGAGTGATAGTCGAGGGTCACCGACTGCGCCTTGATGGTGATGCCCCGTTCGCGCTCCAGATCCATGGAGTCCAGCACCTGCTCCTTGAGCTCACGCTCGGTCAGGCCGCCGCAGGTCTGGATCAACCGGTCGGCCAGCGTGGACTTGCCATGATCGATATGGGCGATGATCGAGAAATTCCGGATATGCTTGAGCTTGTCGAGGGAGGTGTCTTGGGACATCGGTGGACTTCTACCTGAATAGAGTTCGGGGCGGCGGGCACGGCAAGGCCGGCCGGCGGCCAGGATGGGCGCATTGTACCGGTATGCCCGTGCCAGATACAGCAGCCCGACGGGAAGACCGTCGGGCTGCTGGAGAGCTGACAGGAAAAGAGGTCAATCGCCGGTCAGGCGAAGCGCGACAAACAGCGAACGACCATCACGGTAGAGGCGCACCGGAACGGCACGATCCGTGGGCAGTTCACGCGCCAGGGAGACCAGCTGTGAAGCGTCGGTAATGGCCTGGTGATCGATACTGACCAGAATATCACCGGCCTGCACCCCTGCGGCTGCGGCGGCTCCACTGGGGTCGACCGAGGCAATGCGGACACCACCCTCGATGCCGAGTCGCTTGCGCTCGGCGACATCAAGCTCGGTCACGGCAATCCCCAAGCGCGCCTGCTGACTGTCATGCCCCTTATCGGCAGTACCCCTGCCGCTTTCAGGCCAGTCACCCAATGTTATCTCAAGGCTGCGACGCTTTCCGTCACGCATCAGCTCAAGCTCGACATCGCTCCCCGGTGCGGTACGTCCGATCAGCCGCGGCAGCGTGCTGGAGTCATCCACCCGGGCGCCATCAACCTCAAGGATGATGTCACCGGCCTGGAGGCCCCCTGCCGCCGCCGGCCCGTCAGGGTCCAGGTCTGCGATCAGCGCGCCACGAGGATCGTCCATGCCGAAGGACTCCGCCAGATCGCGCGATACCGGCTGGATCATCACACCCAGCCAGCCGCGACGCACTTCACCATCGTTGCGCAGCTGATCGGCCACATCCATGGCAACATTGATGGGAATGGCAAATGACAGCCCCATGAAGCCACCGCTGCGGGTAAAGATCTGGGAGTTGATCCCCACCACCTCACCCTCGAGATTGAACAGCGGGCCACCGGAGTTGCCCGGATTGATGGCCACATCGGTCTGGATAAAGGGCACATAGGCATCGCGCGGCAGGGTCCGGTCGATGGCACTGACGATGCCCGCCGTGACGGAATGATCGAAGCCGAAGGGTGAGCCAATGGCCGCCACCCATTCACCGACCTTGAGGTCATCGGAGTCGCCGAGACGCAGTGTCGGCAGGTCATCGCTATTGACCTTGAGTACCGCCACATCGGTGCGCTCGTCGCTGCCTACCAGCTCGGCGGGCAGTTCCCGGCGATCATTGAGACGTACCAGAATTTCATCGGCGCCATCGACCACATGGGCATTGGTCATGATGTAACCGTCGTCGCTGATGATAAAGCCAGAGCCCAGCGACTGACGCTCATGGGGTTTGCCAGCCCCGTGCCCCGGCGGCACCGGGAAGCGGTCGCCGAAGAAGTGGCGAAAGATCTCGGGGACCTCCTCACCACCGAATCCCTGGAAGGGATTGCGACTCTGCACCATGCGGGTCGTCGAGATATTCACCACACCGGGTGCCGCCTCCTCCACCAGTTCGGTGAAGTCGGGCAGCTCACGGGCCATGGCCCCCTGCCAGGCCATCAGGGTCACGGCCAGCAGCATCCATAGGGAGAAGTGTCGCAGCATTCGCATCATGTTGGCTCCTGCGTAGCTTGGAATGAACCGGGTTGAATTGACCAGGATGGGATCAACCAGGTTGAAATGAGCAGTGCAAAAAGAGTATTGACAGCATCGGGGCGTCACCGCATCAGGAGTCCTCGGCGGCCCAGCTCAAGCCATCGGCAACCCGCAGCAACACCCGCGGCGGCATCTCCCCCATGACCACCACCTGACACGGGGTACCGTCCAGGTCACGGTGCCGCACAACGGCATGGGAGACGCCGAGCCGATGCAGCCCGGGGGCCAGGGGCTCAATCTCGCCGAGTGGCGCGACGAAGAGGCTGAAGGTGGAAAGGCCGTCGCTGAACAGACGATGGGTCACGTCGCTGCCATGACGCCCACTGTGCGTCTCCACTGGCTGAGGGCTGAATCCGGCAGGCAGCCAGCCGATGTGCCAGGCATCTCCAGGCGCCTCGCGGGGAGCGTCGATGCTCACCTCGCCCTGATGCAGCCGTGGCCGCTCGAGCACCGTCAACTGAAAGGTCTCCACCGCGCGACCGGTCTCATCGAGCAGACTCTGCTTGAGGGTCAAGCCGGTCTCGGCATCGAGCCACAGCCGCTTGCCGTAGCGAAAGCTGTCGAGCGGCGAGATATCCAGACGATAGGCCCGCCGGTTGGCGATACGCTCCTCACCTGCCAGACTCAAACGGTAATGAGACGAAATCTTCGCCGCAATGCCGGCCGGGATCGTGGGAGCCGAGCCACCCTCCGCCCAGCCCAGGCGCCCGATGCGACTGCGTCGCTCAAACACCTCGGGGGGACCATCCAGAAAGCGCGCCCTGCCCCGCTCGACCCCATCGTTGACCTCGTGACTGATCACGAGGGTGCGCACCCCATCGAAACCGATGCGCACCGCGTGGGCATCGTAGCGGTAGCAGTGGCCGGCCCAGAGATTGAGCTCGTACCAGTCGCGAGCGGTCTGCGGGGTCGGCTCCGTGGTTAGGAGACGACAGTCGAAACGGTCATTATCGGGAGTGGCCTCCAGGGCAACGACAGAAGGCGCAACCGCCGCCAGCAGGAGCGGCACAAACACCGTAGCGCAACTGCGAAAGACGCGCATCGCCGACCTCCCGTCAGCGCTGACCGAGGCTGTCGCCACCGCTGGCGCGCAGCAGCGGCATCCAGGCATCACCGCTGCGGTAGGCTGTCCCTTCGGCGTGACGATCCAGATAGGATTGCAACAGGCGCGCCTGCTCCTCATCGGCCATCAACGACTGCCGCTGGCTGGGCGCCAGGAACATCGGTGTGCTCTGCATGCCGGCGCCAACGGTCATCAGGCCACTGACGCCCCCCTGGGGCAACTGGAAGAGTGGCAGATCCGCCAATGACGGTCGCTGCACGGCGGTGGCTGCCAGGCCGGCGGGCGACGCCTGGGGGGCACCCTCTGGGGTGCCTCCGGCGAGCTCGGCCGACGGGGCTCCCCCGCTGGGCAGGCCGCCGCCGTTGTAGAACTGCACACCGGTGATCACCATCAACGACACCGCGGCGGCGATTCCGGCGCTGCGTGCCAGCGGAAGTGAGCGGCGTGCAGCAGCTGGCCGAGCTCTATCGTCGTGGAGACCCACGTCGAGTACGGGGGCCGGCTCACTCTCAAGGCGCGCCAGGATGCCCGCCGACAGGTCGACGCTGACATCCACATCCGACTCCTGTCTCATCAGGCTGCGCATCAGATGGTAGCGTCGCCACGCGTCGGCGGCATCGGGTTCATCACTCAGCGATTTCAGCACGCGGCGAAGCTCCAGCTCGTCGCCCTCATTGTCCATCAGGGCAGAAAGCGATTCCCGTGCGTTCTGACTCATTCTTTACACCTCAGCCTGGCAAGGCCCCGGCCTTGCATCCGTTATCACCCAGATGTCGACATCCGCAATAGCCGCCCCACGAATGCCGACGCTCTGAACCGCCTTTAGCGGATCGAACACTGCTTGAGACGCCAAAAGCATCGGTCAGTTCAGCGAATCGACAATAAATCGACAAATTACTGCTGGACATCACTCGCCCACCGGTTCGCGGTTGCGCGAGGTGGTCACCAGCGGCTGGATATGCTGGTCGACCGCCTCTCGTGCCCGAAAGATCCGCGAGCGCACGGTACCCACCGGGCACTCCATGATGGTGGCGATATCCTCATAGGAGAGCCCCTCCAGCTCGCGCAGCGTGATCGCGGTACGCAGGTCATCGGGCAGGGCCTCGATCGCCTCGAAGATGGCCCCCTTCAGCTGGTCGCGAGCCATGGCCGCCTCGGGGGTCTCGGTATCGGAGAGGCGGCCACTCTGATCGAGGATCTCGGCATCGACGATATCCAGGTCGCTGCCGGGCGGGCGCCGCCCCCTGGAGACCAGATGGTTCTTGGCCGTGTTGATGGCGATTCGATACATCCAGGTGTAGAAGGCGCTCTCGGCACGAAACTTTCCCAGGGCGCGATAGGCCTTGATGAAGGCCTCCTGGGCGACATCCTGCACCTCGGCATGGTCATGCACATAGCGCCCGATCAGGCCGATGATCTTGTGCTGATACTTCCTCACCAGCAGGTCGAAGGCGCGTGTATCACCCTTCTGGGCCCGCTCGACGAGCTGCTGATCGGTTTCCCTGGCGCCCATCTAGCCCCTCCCCGTCATCAGGCGACGGGAAGGGGCGCGTCGTCCGTAAGGCATGGAAACTTCAACAATATGGCGTGCTTGCATAGCGTCTACCTGAAGCCTGGGCGATTGGGGGTCAAAGACCATCATCAAGAGTCGCACAAGTGTTCCCTTTTCCTGTTCATCCATCAAGCCGCGGATCCTCATCGGGCGCGGCCGCTATGACACTGCCGGCCCTTCGTAGGTTCCCGCGATTGATCCGGCCTACCCCGGCCGGTGTATAGTAGAGCCAAAACAACCATGCCGTCAGGCCTTCAGCGCAGACACGACCCACAGGAAATCGCATGACAGATCAACAGGTCAGCAACCTCAACGTCCTCTCCCAGGACGTGCTTATCACCCCGGAAGCCCTCAAGCTGGAGATTCCGCTTACCGACGCCGCCGAGCAGACCGTGATCGAAGGGCGCCATACCATCCAGCGCATCCTGGACGGCGAAGACCCGCGTCTGCTGGTGGTGGTGGGCCCCTGCTCCATCCACGACGTGGATGCCGCCCTCGACTATGCCCGCCGCCTGCGCCGCCTGGCCGACGAGGTGAAGGACAGCCTGTATATCGTGATGCGCGTCTACTTCGAGAAACCGCGTACCACCGTCGGCTGGAAGGGGCTGATCAACGACCCCAACCTGAACGGCTCCTTCGAGATCGAGAAGGGCCTGCATACGGCTCGCCAGCTGCTTGTGGAGCTGTCCGAGATGGGGTTGCCGTTGGCCACCGAGGCACTCGACCCGATCTCGCCTCAGTACATTCAGGACTGCATCAGCTGGTCGGCCATCGGTGCACGCACCACCGAATCCCAGACGCACCGCGAGATGTCCTCGGGGCTCTCCTGCCCGGTCGGCTTCAAGAACGGCACCGACGGCAGCCTGGACGTGGCGGTCAATGCCCTGCAGTCGGTGGCCCATCCGCACAACTTCCTGGGCATCGACTACAAGGGGCGGGTGGCCATCATTCGCACCCGGGGCAACGTCTATGGGCACGTGGTGCTGCGCGGCGGCAACGGCAAGCCCAACTATGACAGTGTCAGCGTGGCACTGGCAGAGCAGGAGCTCAACAAGGCCGGCATCAAGCCCAACATCATGATCGACTGCTCTCACGCCAACTCCAACAAGGATGCGGCGCTGCAGCCGCTGGTGCTGGAGAACGTCACCAACCAGCTGCTCGACGGCAACCGTTCGATCATCGGCCTGATGGTCGAGTCCAATATCGGCTGGGGCAACCAGAAGTTGCCGGAGGATCTCGACCAGCTTCAGTACGGCGTTTCCATCACCGATGCCTGCATCGACTGGGAGACTACCGAGCAGGCCTTCAAGGAGATGAACGAGAAGCTGGCACCGGTCCTGGTCAAGCGTATCGAGCGCTGATCGACACTACCGATAGCGCCGACAGGCACCTACCACACAAGCCCACGCTCCTCCGCGGCGTGGGCTTTCATGTTATGCCGTCACACTTGCGGCAGCGAAAGCTCGGTCCATACGGGGGCATGGTCGGAGGGCTTCTGCATGCCGCGCAGCTCATAATCGATGCCGGCGTCGACCACCTTCTCCGCCAGCGGTGCGGTCACCAGGATATGGTCGATGCGCAGGCCCCGCTTCGGCTCGCGATCGAACCCCTTGGAGCGATAGTCGAACCAGCTGTAGCGGTCGGCCACCTCGGGATAATGCAGCCGGTAGCTGTCCGTGAGACCCCAGGCCTTGATACCCGCCAGCCACTCACGCTCCACCGGCTGGAAGCTGGTCTTGCCTTCGCGCAGCCAGCGCTTGCGATTGGCCTCGCCGATACCGATATCGATATCCTCGGGCGAAATATTGAAATCGCCCATCACCGCCAGGCGCTCGTCGGGGCGGTGATGGAGTTCGAGCAGCGACCCCAGCTGGGCGTAGAACGCCCGCTTGTGGGGAAACTTCGTCGGATGCTCGACACTCTCGCCCTGGGGGAAATAACCATTCCATACCGTCAGCGGCTCACCGTCTGACAGCCGCAGGGTCACGCCGATCATGCGCCGCTGAGCCTCATCCCCGTCATCGGGAAAGCCGTAGTGGACCGCCTCGGGCTCGCCACACTGGGCAGTATCGAGCATCATCGCGACGCCGTAGTGCCCCTTCTGGCCGTGATAGATGACGCGATAGCCCAGCGCCTCCACCGCCTCGCGGGGAAACTCGGCGTCCTGGACCTTGGTCTCCTGCAGGCCGATCAGCGCCGGCCGGTGGGCCGTGACCAACGCCTCCAGCTGATGAAGTCGCGCACGAATGCCATTGATATTGAATGAAACCAGACGCATCAGCTCGGCGTGCCTCCCCGCTCGGACTCTTCGCTGTCCGCCTGCTGCGCATCGCGTTGCGGATGGATATCAATGGCCTGCCCCGTTTCCTGACGAGCCTGCTTGCGGGCGGCCTGAAGCTTGCGCTGCTGACGTTTCTTCTGGGTGTAGCGCGTCGACGAGGTGACCTGGTCGGGATTCTCGTGGCGCCACTTCTTGTAGTCCTTGCGCCGACCGGTACGAATCTGCACCTTGTCGGCCAGCGAACGGGTCTTCTTGCGACGTGTCATGGGCATACTCCTCTGCTGTGACGCGCATTCTATCAGCCCTGCGCGGTGAGACGCGCCCTTCGTCGCATAGACTGGTACAATACCCGTTTGCATGACATGACTACCCTATCGACACGGAAAGACAGCAAGCCTATGAGCGAGTCGGAACAGACCACGGCCCCGGCCGAGAACCACAAGCCCAAGCGTCGTCGTCGCAAGCCACGCCGTCGCCAGTCGAACTGGGATCTGCGCCAGTTCCAGGTCACCCCGGTGGCCGGCAAGTGGCGCTTTCACGACTTCGACCTGCCCCTGCCACTGATGCGCGCCATCCACGCGCTGGGCTTCGAGTACTGCACCCCGATCCAGGCCGAGGCCCTCGACCACACCCTGCTCGGCGGTGATATCGTCGGCAAGGCCCAGACCGGCACCGGCAAGACCGCCGCCTTCCTGATCTCGATCCTGGCCTACTTCCTCGAGGAGGAGCGCCCCAATGGCCAGAAGCCGGGCGCACCCCGCGCGCTGGTCGTGGCCCCGACCCGCGAGCTCGCCCTGCAGATCGAGAAGGACGCCAAGGCCCTGGCACGCTTTACCGACCTCAAGGTGGCCAGCGTCGTGGGTGGCATGGACTACCAGAAGCAGCGCGAGGCCCTCGAAGGCAAGCTCGATATCCTGGTGGCCACCCCGGGTCGTCTGCTCGACTTCCATCAGAAGCGCGATGTCGACCTCACCCAGGTCGAGGTGCTGGTCCTCGATGAAGCCGACCGCATGCTCTCCATGGGCTTCATCCCCGACGTCAAGCGGATCATCCGCCATACGCCGAAGAAGGAGGAGCGCCAGACCTTCCTGTTCTCGGCCACCTTCACCGAGGATATCCTTCAGCTGGCCAGCCAGTGGACCCATGAGCCGGCCCATGTCGAGATCGCCGTCACCGTCGACAACGCCGCCGACATCGACCAGCGGGTCTATATGGTCGGCGATGCGGAGAAGCAACGCCTGCTGGTCAAGTTGCTCCAGCAGGAGAGCTTTGACCGGGTGATGGTGTTCGGCAACCGCCGCGACCTGGTTCGCAAGCTCGATGATCTGCTGCGCAAGGCAGGCATCGACGTGGCCATGCTCTCCGGCGATGTTCCCCAGAATCAGCGCATCGAGACCCTCGAGAAGTTCCGTGCCGGTGAGATCCAGGTACTGGTGGCCACCGATGTGGCCGGCCGTGGCATCCATATCGAGGATGTCAGCCACGTCATCAACTACACCCTGCCGGAGGACCCGGAGGACTACGTCCACCGCATCGGCCGCACCGGCCGCGCCGGCGCCAAGGGGGTATCCATCAGCTTCGTGGGCGAAGAGGACGCCTTCTCGCTCCCCGAGATCGAGCGCTATATCGACGACAAGCTGCCCTGCGAGCATCCGCCCGAAGGGCTGCTTTAAACGCTTGGACAGATATGCTTGACGAGGCCTTGAAAGGCGAGATTCAGACCGCCTACCGCCATGCGCTGGAGGGCCTGGGTCTCACGCCCCGCTACGGTCAGCGACTGATGATCGCCGAGATCGCCCGCACCCTGGGGGGCATCGAGGCCGATGAGACCGGCAAGCGCGTCAGCGATGAGCATGTCTGTGTGCTCGAGGCCGGCACCGGCACCGGCAAGACCCTCGCCTACCTGCTGGCCGCCCTGCCGGTGGCCAAGGCCCGCGGCAAGCGACTGGTGCTCTCCACCGCCACCGTGGCGCTGCAGGAGCAGGTATTGCACCAGGATCTGCCGGCACTCAAGGCCCATAGCGGTATCGACTTCCGCTACGCCCTGGCCAAGGGGCGTGGCCGCTATGTCTGCGTGGCACGACTCGACCAGGCGCTCGACGGCGGCGAGGAGAACCCTACCCTGTCGATGTTCGAGCAGGCGCTCGACAGCGGTGGCGACGACTTCCAGGCGCTGGTCAAGGCGATGGGCGATGCCTACGGCAATGGCCGCTGGGAGGGTGACCGCGACAGCTGGCCCGAGGCGATCAAGGACGAGCACTGGCGTCGCCTCACCGTGGACCACCGGCAATGCACCAATCGTCGCTGCGGCCACTTCGGGGCCTGCGCCTTCTTCCGCGCCCGCCGCGATATGGAGCAGGCCGACATCATCGTCGCCAATCATGACCTGGTGCTGGCCGACCTCTCCCTGGGGGGGGGTGTGGTGCTGCCCGACCCGGGTGACTGCATCCATGTGTTCGACGAAGGCCACCATCTGCCCGACAAGGCCCTCAACCACTTTACCTATCGCTTCGGCGTGAACGCGGGCCTGCGCTGGCTCCGCAATCTCAGGAAGTCGCTCACCGAGCTCAATGCCGCCCTGGGGGGGCAAGCCACCCTGGCGCGGCTGCTGGCCAGCCTCCCCCAGGCGATGGATGCCGCCGAACCCCGGCTGGGGGAGGCCTTCGCGCTGGGCCACCAGCTCGCCGGACGCCCTCAGGGGCTTGGTGACGGCGAGGAGATTCACCAGCACCGTTTCGAGATGGGGCGAGCTCCCGAGGCATTGCGCGATCATGCCGCGGCACTGGTCACGCTGTTTGCCGAGCTCTCCCGCATCCTCGAGAGCATGGCCGATATCCTGCGCGAGAGCCTCGACCCCGACAAGCACACCGGGCTGCCGCGAGAGGCAGCCGAGGCGTGGCTACCGCTGGTGGCGCTGCTGCATGGCCGCGCCCTGGAGGCCCACGCCTTGTGGCAGGCCTTTACCGAGGTGGACCCCGAGGGTGAGCCACCACGGGCCCGCTGGCTGACCCTGGAGCATGTCGGCGGCGAACCCGAGCTGACCTTCTCGGCGAGTCCCGTCTCGGCCGCCCACACCCTGGCCAAGAGCCTGTGGGGCACCACCTTCGGCGCCGTGGTCACCTCCGCGACGCTTACTGCCCTGGGGCGTTTCGAGCGCCTGCAGGAGCGCGCCGGCCTCGCCAATCGTTACCGCTACCAGCGACTCCCAAGCCCCTTCGACTACTCGAAGGCGGTGCTCAGCGTCCCCAGGGAGGCCGTCGACCCGGCCGACCGCGAGGGACACGAGCGGGCCATCGTCGACTTCGTCAACGGACTCGAACGCCAGGAGGCGGTGCTGATGCTGTTCTCGTCCCGGGCCCAACTCCGCGCCGTGGAAAAGGCACTGCCCAAGGATCTGGCCAAACGGGTACTGGCCCAGGACCGCCTCCCCAAGCGCGAACTGATCAACCGTCATCGCAAGCGCGTGGATGCCGGTGAAGGCAGCATCATCTTCGGGCTGGCCAGCTTCGCCGAGGGCATCGACCTACCGGGGGACTATCTTACCCATGTGGTGATCACCCGGCTGCCCTTCGCGGTGCCCGATGATCCGGTGGGTGCCACCCTGGCGGAGTGGATCGAGAGCCGGGGCGGCAACTCCTTCATGCGCATCAGCGTGCCCGACGCCTCCATCAAGCTGGTACAGGCCTGTGGCCGCCTGATCCGCAAGGAGGCGGACCACGGCCGCATCACCCTGCTCGACCGACGCGTGCTGACGCGCCGCTACGGCCGGGCGCTGCTCGACTCGCTACCGCCCTTTGTGCGCGAGATCGACGGGGTGCAGCAGGAGCCGTAAGGACTCTTCCGCCGCCTCGTCACGCCCCCAGGCATTAGCCAGCCGGTCGAGCCGCGACCAGTCATCGGCCTTACCGCTGCGCTGCGCCACATCTCGCCAGGCTTTCAGTGCGCGCCCGCGATCGCGAGCGCGCTCCCAGGCCTGGGCCAGCAGGCGTCGATTCGCCTCGTTATCCATCAGCTCGTCCGACGCCAGGGCCGCCTCGAGATGTTCGGCGGCACGCGCCGGGGTGCCGCCGGCGAGGTGCAACTCGATCAATCGGCGCAGATCCTCTTCACCGCTCAGCACACCGGCACGCCAGCCCGCTTCCCAGATGGCGGCCGCTCTCCCGGCCTCCCCAAGCCGCTGAGCCAGAGCCGCCGCCTCGCGCCAGTGCGCCGGGTCGCGGCTTTCGGTCAGCCCGGCTCCGAGCAGGGAGAGCGCCGCCTTGCCCCGGCCGGCGCGTCGCAGCACGGCACCGGCCAGGGCACGCTGGCGATCGTCGAGCTGCGGCGCCAGCTTCCGCGCCTGTTGCACTCGTTCGGCGGCCTCCTCCCAGCGCTCGAGCTGTGCCAGGGAACGCACCAATTGCCAGTGATCGCGAGGCTCGCCTGCATGACGACCCAGCCACCCCGCCAGCAGCTCACTCCCCCGCTCGCGATCGCCGGCGGCCAGCCGCAGACGTGCCTCGTCGCGCAGCCAGCGATCATGGTGCTCTGCCTCGATGCCCTCGACACCGCGTGCCTCGGCGAGAAGCTCGGCCGCTCGGGCCGGCTCATCCTGCCGCGACGCGGCGCCGGCGGCCAGCTGCAGATAGAGAGCCCGCGCCCAGCGGTCGCCGGCATTGCCACCGGCCAAACGCCGCGCCTGCGCCAGGGCACGCGCCTCCACCGCCGCGGCCTCCCCCTCCTGGAGTGCCGCCTCAAGCTGCTGGAGGTCGTCGATAAAGCTGGCCTTGAGTGGAGGGGCAGCCTGAGCCAGCGAAACGCCCACCAGCCAACAGAGCAGCAGAGCGGAAACAGAGAGCAGGGTGTGGCG
Organism: Halomonas marinisediminis; assembly: GCF_004347715.1. NCBI lineage: Bacteria > Pseudomonadati > Pseudomonadota > Gammaproteobacteria > Oceanospirillales > Halomonadaceae > Halomonas > Halomonas marinisediminis. The sequence goes on from NZ_SLTR01000015.1 coordinate 72,294, forward strand.
CATGGGAGACTCCTCGCGACTCATCTCAGCTGAAATTCCAGGCGCTGGCGCGCTCGCCGCAGCCCCTGGGCCGGCTCGAAGCGCCAGCGCGACACCGACCGGCGCGCCGCCTTGTCGAAGACATTGGTGGGTCGCGCCGAGAGCACCTGAATGCTGCCCGGATCCACGCTGCCGTCAGAACGAATGACGAACTGCAGCTCGACATACCCCTCGAGACCACGGCGCTGGGCCCGAGACGGATACTCGGGTGGCACACGACTGGTGGGGGCGATCTGGCCGACGTCGACCGGCTCGCGGCTGACGGGCTTGGCCACCGTCTCGGCGGGACTCCTTGCCGCCGAGGAAGGGGACGAAGTGGGCGCAGGCGCGGGGGCCGGTGTCGGGGTCGGCTCCGCTCGGGGCTGCTGGCGCGGCTCGGGCGGCGGCGGTTCAGGCGCCGGATCGGGGGGCGCCTCGGCCAGCTCGGGAAGTGAGCTGTCCAGCTCGACCGGCGCCGGCTCCTCGGCCGGCAGCTCCGGTTCGGGCAGAGCCAGTGCGGTGTTCGGCAAGGGGGACGGCTCCGGCAGTGGCGGTGGCGTGGCGGCAGGCGGCATCACGGGAGGGGGCTCGCTGACAGATTCAGCCGCTTCGGGCTCCGGTGCCGATGCCAGCTCTGTCATCGTCAGGCGCATCTCCTGTACCTCGATATCCGGCTCAGGGGGCGAGACCAGCAACGCCAGCAGCCAGAACAGCAACAGCGCCATGCCGGCACCGGCCAGCACCGAGAGTAAGGCTCGCCTCATGACGCCCCTCTGGTCGCCGCCACGGCGACATTGTCCACACCGGCCTGACGGATACGATCCATCACCTCGATCAGCAGCCCGGTGGTCGACTCCCGGTCGGCTTGGATCACCACGCCCCCTTCATCACTGACCAGCGCCGCCACGGCGTTGCCGACGCGATGGACATCTACCGGCTCGCCATCGACCCACACCGCCCCCTCGGGAGTGATGGCCACCATCAGCTGGGCATCCGGCCGGGGCGAGGCGGCACTGGACTCGGGGCGGTCGATCTCCACCCCGCTCTCCTTGATGAAGCTGGTGGTCACGATAAAGAAGATCAACATGATAAAGACCACGTCGAGCATCGGGGTCAGATTGATCTCACCGCTATCCCCGGCATCACCGGCAAGCGTACGTCGTCTACGCATCGTTCTCCTCCACGGCACGGGCCAGTCGGTCATGCAGCCGCTGATCCTCGCGCCGAATGACCTGTTCCAGCCGAGTGGTAAACAGCAGCCCCACCACCGCCACCGCCATGCCCGCCAGGGTCGGCAGCGTGGCCCGAGCCACGCCGTCGGCCATGGCGCGCGCCTGGCTGGTATCACTCAGCGCCAGGCTATCGAAGACGGCAATCATCCCGGTGACGGTGCCCAGCAGACCCAACAGCGGGCAGAGCGCCACCAGCAACTTGAGCCAGGGCAGTGGCCGGCGCAGCCGGGTGATCAGTTCGCGGGCCCACACCTCGCGAACGGTCAGGGCACTCCAGCTATGGTGGTCGGCGCGCTGCGCCCAGCGCCGAACCAGCCTGCGCCGAGCACGCCGATAGGTGAATCGAAAGAACAGCACCCGCTCCAGCGCCAGGCTGAACAGCAGCGCCGCCACGGCGGCGATGCCCACCAACACGACGCCACCGGCGTCAATCAGCCGTGTCAGGGGCTCAAGCCATAGCGGCAGCATGCGACCCTTTCTCCTTGGCGGTAATGGCGGATCGGCGATGCTCCAGTCGCTCGGCCAGGGCGGCACTGGCCTGCCCCTCCACCACGCCGGCCAGCTGACGACTGCGGCCGGCCAGGGCGGTGTGGGCAAACAGCAGGGGCACCGCGGTGATCAGCCCCAGCACGGTCGTCACCAGTGCCTGACTGATGCCGCCCGCCATCAGCTGTGGGTCGCCGGTGCCGAAGACGGTGATGGCCTGGAAGGTCACGATCATCCCGGTGACGGTGCCCAGCAACCCCAGCAGAGGAGCCACCGCGGCCAGCAGCTTGACCAGTGGCTGTCCTCGCTCGAGCCGCGGCAGCTCGGCCAGCACCGCCTCGTCGAGACGTGCCTCCAGCGCTTCGGGCATGGGGGCATCGGAAAGCGCCCGGAAGCGCAGCAAAACACGGCCCAGGGGATTGTCATCACGCAGTTCATCCAGCGTCATTAGTTGACGACGTAGTGCCACGGTGACGCTGAGCAGGTAGCCATACTGCAACAGCGCCACCAGCAGGCCAAAGGCGCCCAGGCCCACCACCACATAGCCGACGACGCCCCCCTGCTGGAAGCGCTCCTGCAGGCTGGGGCGCTGCGCCAGGGCCTCGATCACCTGCCCGCCGGTCGGGTCCAGGGCAATGCGCTCGCCCTCGCCTGCCTGGAAGGCGGCAAGCTGCTGGGCCACCTCATTGGGGGTACGCGTCACCGTGGCCAATACGCCCTCTTCGGCGCCGCGTTCGAGCAGCTCCCCGGCGCCGAAGGCTGCCAGATTCCCCAGGCGCACGACCTCGCGGGGGGCGATCTCACCACTGCTGGCGGCCACCGGCGCCTCGAAGGCGCGTATGCGGCCGGTCTCGACCGTCAGGGCGATAAGGGAGTCGGCAAGCCTCTCGAGGTGCTCGGGGCGCAACACCTCGACGTCATTCAGTCGCGGCGGCAGCTCGGCGCCGCCCACGGTAAGCCAGCTCTCGGCGAGGGCATCACGCAGCTCTCCGCTATGGCGAGCCAGTACGGCCAACACCGCCGTCAGGTCGTCGCTCTGCTCGGCCTGGCGGCTATCGAGGGCCTCTCGACGAGACTCCAACTCGGCCTGACGTGATTCGAGCTCGACATGGCGCGACTCGGCCTCGGCATGAAGCTGTCGGGCCTCCTCCAGGGCCGCTTCCAGTGCATCACGGTCCTCGACCAGCTCGGCCAGCCGCGCGGCATCCCGGGCTTCTGCTGCTTCTCGCTCGGCGCGCAGGGTAGCGAGAGGATCACTCTGCGCCGCGGCGGGCAGCACCGTCGTTACCAGCATGGCTCCCAGAATCAGTGCCGCGACGCCCCTCAGGCTGGTCTTGCTCTTGCTCCAGGTGTTCATAAGGCGTGCTCCGCGTCGACCGGCGTCACCGGGTGGGAGACCGGCAGGGTAAGCAGCTCCGGCGCCCGCTGTTCGCGAGCGATACGCAGCCCGTGGCGCAGTTCGACACGCTCGGCCTCAGCCAACGGTTGCCAGCGCTGCTCGTCCGAGCGCCAGACGGCGCCTTGATGTCCATCGGGCGTCAGATAATAGAGCCCTACGCGTCCCAGGCGGAAAAAGTCCACCTCTCGGCGCACCTCCCCCTCCTTCAGGATGCCGCGCCAGGCATCGAGTTCGCGGCCATAGTCCAGCTCGGCGCGCCAGGCGGCCAGGGTGCGGTCCAGGCGCTCCGCCGTGGAGAGATCGGGGTCTGCCATGCCATTCACGAGCCCCTCGACCCGAGCCAGACGCTCCTGTTTCAGGAAGGGCAGGTCGGCCTCCACCCAGGCCCTCAACCGCGACAACAACCCCTGCTCGACCGCCGGCAAGGCTTCACGCGTCTCGGCCAGGGCGTCCAGGGCCGCTTCGCGGGTCGCCAGACGCTCGGCCTGGCGCTCGAGACGCGGCGCCAGGCTCTCGCTGTCCGCCCGGAGGCGTCGCGTCTCGGCTTCCAGGCGACGCAGCTCGACCAGCATCTCGCGACTGGCGTCATCGGCGGCATCGATGCGCACCTGCAACTCGGCCTGAGCACGCTGGGCCTCGCTGGCTTCCTCTACCAGCTCCTGCCCCATCAACGGGGGGGTAACAAGCAGCAGGGCGGCCGCCCCCCCTATCAGAGTTGATCGAATCCTCTTCACGTCAGGCTCCCTGGTTCCGTGACGAATGGCGAGCGGATGCTCTCACAAGTGATAATAGTTATCAATCATTGAAAACCCTTAAAAATTAATGATAATAAGTCTCAAGTGTATCACTGCCTCGCTACGACTATCAGGGTCGAGACACCCCTGACATGGTCGATAACCTTTCCGATGGACACCATGCCTCACACCCTCTCGCCGCTCTATATTGGCCCGTTGAGGAGTCTTCCTCCTCCGCGGGTCTCAATGGCTCCCGAGGCCGACACCCTGCCCGCCCGGAACCTGCTTGACCCAGCCTACCTGGACGCGCTGTTCACGCGTTTTGGCGCCCGGTACGGTCACGGCGACCGCCGCGCGGTGGCCTCGCTGTGGTCCAAGTGGCACTTCAGCGCCCTGGCGGCCCACGGCCTGGCCGCCAACCTGCTGCTGGAGCGCGACCTGCCGCTGGGGCTGGATGACTTGCACCTCGAGCAGTCGCCCGAGGGACAGACCACCGGCCTGATTCTGCGCGATGCCGGCCGCCCCCTGACCACACGGGCTCCCAGCTTCCGCTTCGCCACACTGCTTGACGGCCATCTGACGCCGCTGGTCGATGCCCTGGCCTCAGCCACCGGAGCCTCGCCCAGGGTGTTCTGGAGCAACGCCGGCAACTACTTCGAGTACTTTGCCGGCGCCCTGGCCGATCACCCCATGGCGTCGTCGGGGGTGGCCGAGCCCGCCCGGGCGCTGATGGAGAGCCGAACACTGACCGACGGCCGCCGCAACCCGCTCTATCGACCGGTGCGCTACGTCACACCGACCAAATCGGACCAGCCCGCCCGGGTGCGCCGACTGTGCTGCATCCGCTACCTGATCGACGAGCTGGGCTACTGCGCCAACTGCCCGCTGGGATGCCGGCGCACCGCCAGCGCCGCCAAGGCGGCCGGATGAGCGTCATCACATCTCAGGTGCGCCAGCACACCGCGCGCGACCTGCAGGCCTATGGCCGGCGCTACGGGCTCGACTATCGGACCCCCGACCTCTCCCCCCGAGCCGAGGCGCCGGTGGTGCGTGGGGTGGTGCGCGAGTTCGCGCCACGCCCGGGCATGCAGCTGGTCGCCTCCGACGTGGAGGTGCTGCACCGCTATGAATCCTACTCCCGGGCAGCCTCGCCGCTGTCGATCGTGGTCATGCTGGAGGGCCGTGCCGACGTCAGCCTCGCGCACCGCACCCTGACGCTGACCGCCGGCATGGCACTAAGCCTGCGGCTGGAGGCCGACTGTGGCCTGGCCGCCTCCCAGCCCGCCGGCCAGCGCCTGCGTGCCCTGACCCTGAGCCTCGACGACGCCTGCCTGGCGCGGCTGGGCATGAGCGCCCCGGCGCCTGCCGCTTCCCACCTGCGTGCCTGGCAACTACCCGAGCCACTGCGCCAGGGCCTGGAGCAGGAGCTGACCACGCCGCTGCCGGGCGAGGCTCAGCGTCTGCTGCTCGAGGGACTGAGCCTGCAACTGCTGGCCCACGGAGGCCGCGTCGACGATCCGACGCCGTCCCCCGCTCCCACGCTGTCGCCTCAGGAACGCCAGCGCCTGGAGCGGGTCCGCGCCGCCCTGCACGACCAACCGGCCGGCGAACACCGCCTGACCACCCTGGCCGAGCTGGCCGCCATGAGCCCGGCAAGCCTCAGGCGAAAGTTCCGCGCGGCCTATGGCCACTCGGTGTTCGACTACCTGCGCGAGTGCCGGCTGGCGCTGGCCCACGACTACCTGGAGCAAGGCTTCAGCGTGCAGCAGGCGGCCCACTTCTGCGGCTATCGTCACGCCAGCAACTTCGCCACCGCCTTCCGCCGTCGCTTCGGCTACCCGCCGAGTTCCCTTCACGAAACGAGCTGAGCATCCCGCATAACAGGGTGATCACCGCGCATACCTCAGGCACCAGACAAAAGGTAATAATTCTCATTACCTGAAGTCACTTGGTCTTATCACAGGAATCCTTCATGCCGACTCCACGTCCCTTGGTGCTGGCGGTGTCGCTCACCGCCGCAAGCATTGCCCTGACGGCCCACGCCGAAGAGGCCGAGCTGCTCTCCACCCTGACCGTCACCGCCCAGGCCGCCACCAAAACCGAGACGCCGTTCAACGAGACGCCGCAGTCGATCTCGGTGATCGAGAACGAGGAGTGGGAGGCCCGCGGCGCCGAGACCGTGCAGCGCGCCGCCGACTACACGCCAGGCGTCTATACCAATCAGATCGGCGCCTCCAACCGCTACGACTATCTGGTGCTGCGTGGCTTCACCGACGGCAGCGTCAGCAACACCTTCCTCGACGGCCTCAAGGTGATGAGCGACGGCGGCTCCTTCAGCTCGCTGGTCATCGATCCTTGGTTCCTGGAACGGATCGAGGTGGTCAAGGGCCCCGCCTCGGTGCTCTACGGTCGCGCCTCCCCGGGCGGCCTGGTGGCCCAGACCAGCAAGCGCCCCGAATTCGAGGAGAGCGGCGAGCTGCGCTTGGGCGCGGGCAACAACGCCCAGCGCAGCGCCGCCTTCGACCTCACCGGCCCGCTGGATGACGCGCGCCGCGTCGCCTTCCGCCTGACCGGCCTGGCCCGCGCCGCCGACACCCAGTTCGGCCCGGTGGAAGAGGAGCGCTACGCCTTCGCTCCCCAGCTGAGCTGGGACGTCACCGACGCTACCAGCCTCACCCTGCACGCCTACCTGCACAAGGACCCGGAAGGCGGCTATCACGCCGGGCTGCCCTTCGAGGGCACGGTGGAAGATCGCAATGGCCGTCGCATCGCCAATACCTTCTTCGAGGGCGAAGAAGACTACGATTCGTTCGAGCGCGAGCAGACCATGGTGGGCTACGAGCTGGAGCACCGCTTCAACGACGCCCTGACTGGCCGCCAGACGCTGCGCTACACCGAGTCCGATGTCGAGCTGGAGCAGGTCTATGCCTTCGGCTGGGCCAGCGACACCGAGCTCAACCGCTACTTCTCCAGCGGCGACGAGTCGCTCGAGGCCCTGGCGGTGGACAACCAGCTCGAGGCCCATCTCACCACCGGGACCGCCGAACACACCCTGCTGGCCGGCGTCGACTACCAGCAGCGCGACAATGACGTCGTCTGGGGCTCGGCCATGTTCCCAACCATCGATGCCTTCGCCCCTGAGTACGGCGCCGAACCCACCGCCTTCTACCCGGACGTGCGCCAGAAACGCGAGCTGGAGCAGACCGGCGTCTATCTCCAGGACCAGCTGGCGTTGGGGAACTGGCGACTGAACCTGGGCGGCCGCCATGACTGGGTCGATGTCAGCAACACCGACCGCGATAGCGGCTCCGAGAGTGAACTGGACGACACCCAGTTCAGCGGTCGCGCTGGAGTGCTCTACCTGTTCGACAACGGCCTGGCGCCCTACGCCAGCTACACCACCTCCTTCAGCCCCAATGCCGCCGTCGACCGGAACGGCGACCTGATCGAACCCTCCCAGGGCGAGCAGGTGGAAACGGGCCTGAAGTACCAGCCGGCCGACTCGCAGGATCGCTACAGCGTGGCGCTCTTCCATATCACCCAGGAGAACCTGGCCACCAAGCGCGCCAGCGAGAACTTCTTCCGGGCCACCGGGGAGATCGAATCCCAGGGCATCGAACTGGAGGCGCATAGCCGGCTGACCGATAACCTGCGCCTGCAGGCCGGCTACAGCTACACCGACGTGACCCTCGAAAAGACCGGCGATGCCAACGAGGGCAATACTGACAACTGGGTGCCGCGCCACCAGGCCTCGGTGTGGGGGCAGTACGCCTTCCGCCAGGGCATGCTCGCCGGCCTGGAGGCGGGGCTCGGGGTTCGCTACTACGCCGACATCTACGCCGACGAGGCCAACACCGAGAAGGTGCCCGACTACACCCTGGTCGACGCCACCCTGGGCTACGACCTGGGCCTCGAAGGCGTCTCCGCGCAAGTCCACGTCAGCAACCTGCTCGACGAGGAGTATGTCGCCGGCTGCAGCGACCTCGACTTCTGCTACTTCGGCGCCGAGCGCAGCGTCAAGGCGACGGTCAGCTACAACTTCTGACCCGGCCACCGCGACTCTCATTCACGATCACCGGTCCAAACGAGGAGGAGATGTTCCCATGATCGAAACGCGCGCCGCCTCCTTCGAGATCAACGGCCAGTGCCTGCTGCATCCCATCGACCTGAGCTTCGCGGAGGGTCGTATCCACGGCCTGATCGGCCACAACGGCTCGGGCAAGTCGACCCTGCTCAAGCTGTTGGCCCGCCAGCAGGCCGCCACTCGCGGCGAGCTTCGTCTGAACGGCGAGCCGATGACCGCCTGGGGACATCGCGCCTTCGCCCGTCGGGTCGCCTACCTGCCCCAGCATCTGCCCGCCGCCGACAACCTCACCGTCCGCGAGCTCGTGGGCTTCGGCCGCTACCCCTGGCGCGGGCTGCTGGGCCGCCGCGGCCGCGAGGACGAGGCGGCCATCGACCGGGCCCTGGCCCTGACCCATACCGAGCCCTTCGCCGAGCGCCAGGTGGACACCCTCTCCGGCGGCGAGCGCCAGCGGGTCTGGCTGGCCATGCTGCTCGCCCAGGGCAGCCGCTTCCTGCTCCTCGACGAGCCCCTGGCGGCGCTGGACGTCGCCCATCAGGTGGAGGTGCTGGCACTGACCCGTCGGCTGTGTCGGGAGCTCGGCCTCGGCGTGATCATCGTGCTGCACGACATCAACATGGCCTCGCGCTACTGCGACCGCCTGGTGGCCCTGCACGGCGGCCGCCTGCTGGCCCAGGGCACGCCCGAGGAGATGATGAACGGCGAGACCCTGAAGGCCATCTACGGCATCCCCATGCACGTCATGGCCCACCCGTCCGGCGAGCACCGCGTCGCCATCGCCCACTAGCCCCGCTCTCCATTGCCCTTGAAACCGCCCTGGAAACCGCCCTTGCCCCCCTGGAGACGCCCGTGCCCCGCCCTCGACGCGCCCTGACGTGGCTCGCCGGCCTGATGGCCGCGCTGGTCGCCGCCGCGACCCCGGCCGATGCGCCGCGCCTCGCCACCCTTGACTGGACCCTGGCCGAGACGCTGGTCGCGCTCGACGCGCCCCCCGCCGCCGTCGCCCAGGTCGAGGCCTACCACGCCTGGGTCGGCGAGCCGGCCCTGCCCAGCTCGACCGTCGACCTGGGGCTGCGCAGCCAGCCCAACCTGGAACTTCTGGCGAGCCTCGCGCCGAAGCGCATCCTGATCTCGCCGATGTTCGCCAACCTCGCGCCGCGTCTTGCGCACATCGCCCCGGTCACGTCGCTGCCGCTCTACAGTCCCGGACGCGACACCTGGTCGGAGATGCGCGAGCTAACCCGCTCGCTCGGCGAGATGGTCGAGCGCCCCGTGGCGGCGACGCGACTGATCGCCGACACCGAGGCCCGGCTCGACGCCCTGCAAGGACGGCTGGATGACGAGGCGCCTCCCCTGCTGGTGGTGCAGTTTATGGATGGCCGCCACGTGCGGGTCTTCGGCGAGAACGGACTCTACCAGGCGGTGCTCGATCGGCTGGGGCTGGAGAACGCCTGGACCGGCTCCACCAACGCCTGGGGCTTCTCGCTGGTGGGCATCGAGGCGTTGGCCGGCCTCGACGCCCGCCTGGTGGTGGTGAAGCCCTATCCCGCCGGGGTCCGCGAGCGCCTGAACGCCGGCGGCCTCTGGGGCCACCTGGTCGAGGCGAGCCGCGGGGAACCCATCGTGCTGCCGCCGATCTGGAGCTTCGGCGCCCTGCCCTCGGCCGAGCGCTTCGCCGAGCAGCTGGTGAACGCAATGGAGCCCGACGATGCCGCCTGATGCCCTCGCCTCTCGCCCTCCCTGCCGCCCCCGGCTGACGCCGGCCTGGCTCTGCCTGCCGCTGGCCCTCGGCGTGCTGGCCCTCGCCCTCGACCACCTGCTCGCCGGCCCCGGCCTGGGCGCCGGGTTCGCCGCGCTGCTCCGCGCCTCGCTGCCTGCTGAAACGGCCGAGACGCTGGTGCTGCACTACGCCTGGTGGCCGCGCCTCGCCATGGCGCTGCTCGCCGGCGGCGGCCTGGCGCTCGCCGGGGTGCTGATGCAGCAGGTGCTGCGCAACCCGCTGGCCGCCCCCACCACCCTGGGCGTGGCGAGCGGCGCCAACCTGGCGCTGATGGCCGCCTCGCTGATGGCCCCGGGCCTGCTGGGGCTCGGGCGGGAGTGGGTGGCGCTGGCCGGCGGCGGCCTGGCCATGGGCCTGGTCTTCGCCCTGGCCTGGCGGCGGGGCCTGGCGCCGGTGGTGGTGGTGCTCGGCGGACTGGTGGTGAACCTCTACTTCGGGGCCCTCTCCATGGTGCTGCTGCTCTTCCATCAGGAGGCGCTCAAGGGGCTGCTGATCTGGGGGGCGGGGTCGCTTAACCAGAACGGCTGGCAGGACGTCGCCTTCCTGGCGCCGCGCCTGGCGGTCGGCGCCCTGCTCGCCTGGCTGCTGCTGCGCCCCCTGGCGGTCCTCGCCCTCGACGAGGCCGGCGCCCGGAGCCTCGGCGTCTCCCTCAAGCATCTGCGTCTCGCCGGCCTCGGACTCGCGGTCTTTCTCACCGGCTGCGTGGTGAGCGCGGTGGGGATCGTCGGCTTCATCGGCCTGGCCGCGCCCAATATCGTGCGCCTGGCCGGCGCACGACGCCTGGGCGCGCGGCTCGCCTGGTCGACGCTGCTCGGCGCCCTGCTGCTGGCCGCCACCGACCTGGCGCTGCAGCGCGTCTCGGGGCACCTGCCGACCCTGATCCCCACCGGCGCCACCACCGCGGCCCTGGGGGCGCCGCTGCTGCTGTGGCTGATCCCGCGACTGCGCCTCGGCGGCGCGACGCCTCCCCGCGAGGCGCGGGCCCTCGGCCATCGCCATCCGGCGCCCGGGCGGCTGGCCGGCGGGCTCGCCATCGCCCTAGTGGGCGTGGGGGCGGTCGCGGTGCTCGCCGGCCAGGGGCCCGACGGCTGGCAGTGGGCCGCGCCGACCGACTGGGGCGTGCTGCAGTGGCGCGCGCCCCGGGCGCTGGCCGCCGCCGGCTGCGGGGTGATGCTGGCCTTGGCCGGCACCCTGATCCAGCGGCTCACCGCCAACCCCATGGCCAGCCCCGAGGTGCTGGGCATCAGCGGCGGCAGCGCCATCGCCCTGATGGGCGCCATCTTTCTGCTGCCCGCCCCCGGCAACCTGACCCTGGTGGCCGCCGGCACCCTGGGGGCGCTGGCCAGCCTGGCGGTGCTGGTGGGCCTCAACCGAAAGAGCGGCTTCCAGCCGGAACGGCTGCTGCTGACCGGGGTGGCGATCACCGCCCTGTTCGAGGCAGTCAAGGGCGTGGTGCAGGCCGGCGGCGATCCCCGCGGCCAGCAGGTGATCGCCTGGCTCTCCGGCTCCACCTACTACGTCGACCCGATCAGTGCAGTGATGGTGGCCGGCGCGGCCCTGCTGCTGGTCCTGGTCGCCGCGCCGCTGGCGCGCTGGCTCGACATCCTGCCGCTGGGCGGCGCCACCGCCGCGGCCCTGGGGCTGCCCCTGGCCCGCGCGCGACTGGCGCTGCTGCTGATGGTGGCGCTGCTCACCGCCGGGGCCACCCTGGTGGTGGGACCGCTCTCCTTCGTCGGCCTGCTGGCCCCGCACATGGCCCGCCTGCTGGGCTTCGCCCGGGCCCGGGCGCACCTTCTCGGGGCCGCCCTCACCGGCGCCCTGCTGATGGTGCTGGCCGATGCCCTGGGCCGCCAGCTGCTGTTCCCGGAGGAGATCCCCGCGGGGCTCGTCGCCTCGCTGCTCGGCGGCGCCTACTTCATGTGGGGGCTGCGACGGCTGTAGCGCCGCCTCGCTAGACCGACCTCCATGGCAAACGCTGGCTTTGCTGGAACCTGCGAGAGTCGCGCACAAGAGATAATCCAGCCTGACGCTACCTTGACAGGTCCCTCACACCCAAAGAGAATAATAATTAATATCAAATAAGAGTTACCCATCATGTCATCCTCTCCCCAGCTCCGCTACCACTGCATCTTCCTCGAGGTCTCCTTTCGGGAGCTCCAGGAACGAGTGAATGCGCAGACACAGGGTGATGATACGCCCTGCTGGCTGGATGCCCGTACCCTCACCCTGCTCACCAGCGAACTGGAGCGCTGCCGCCGAGATGCCCAGGGGGTACCCGAGATGGCCGAGTCACTGGGCACGGCGGTCTATCATGCCGGACTGCTGTTGGCGCAATGCCCCGGCGCCCTCGGAAAACGCCTCTGTCTACATCACCTGCAGGCCATCCGAACGCCACTGCAGGAGACAATTGCCAGGCTGGAGGGGCGCCAGGCCCGCTCACAGCCAGGCCCCATGCAGCGGCTGCGCTACTGGCTAAGCGCCGAGTAAGTCGCGTCTCGAATAGAGATCCGAAGCACTCCGTTATCCGGCCAACCGCGGGAGATAGCCCCACCCCTCCACCCCAGGAAGAGCGAGGCAGTCGCGCTAGAAGGCCCAGTCCTCGTCTTCGGTGGCCTCGGTGCGGCCGACCACATAGGAGGAGCCCGAACCGGAGAAGAAGTCGTGATTCTCGTCGGCACCCGGGGAGAGTGCGGCGAGAATGGTCGGGTCGACGTCACACACCTCCTGGGGAAAGAGCCCATCGAAGCCCAGGTTCATCAGCGCCTTGTTGGCGTTGTAGTGAAGGAACTTCTTGACGTCCTCGGTAAGCCCGACCTCGTCGTAGAGCAGCTCGGTATAGGCCACCTCGTTCTCATAGAGGGCCAGCATCAGCTCATAGGCGTAGGCCTTGACCTCCTCCTGGCGCTCAGGCGTCGCGTCGGCCATGGCCTGCTGGAACTTGTAACCGATGTAATAGCCGTGCACCGCCTCGTCGCGAATGATGAGGCGAATCAGGTCGGCGGTATTGGTCAGCTTGGCGTGGCTGGACCAGTACATCGGCAGGTAGAAGCCCGAGTAGAACAGGAACGACTCCAGGAAGACACTGGCCACCTTGCGCATCAGCGGGTCCTCGGCCCAGTAGCGCTCCAGCACCAGTTCGGCCTTGCGCTGCAGCGCCGAATTCTCCTCGCTCCAGCGGAAGGCATCGTCTACCTCCCGAGTGGTGCAAAGCGTGGAGAAGATCGAGCTGTAGGAGCGCGCATGAACCGCCTCCATGAAGGTGATATTGGCGTAAACCGCCTCCTCGTGGGGGGTGCGGGAGTCAGGCATCAGCATCGGCGCGCCCACGCTGCTCTGGATGGTATCGAGCAGGGTCAGGCCGGTGAAGACACGGATGGTAAGCCGACGCTCGGGCTCGCTCAGGGTGTTCCAGGACGGGATATCATTGGAGAGCGGCACCTTTTCCGGCAACCAGAAGTTGCTGGTCAGACGGTTCCACACCTCCAGGTCCTTGTCGTCCTGCAGGCGGTTCCAGTTGATGGCATCCACGCGGGTGAGTCGTTTGGCAGTCATCGACATGTTAAGCAATCCCTTAGAGTGTGCAGGAGACACAGCCTTCTACCTCGGTGCCCTCCAGGGCACTCTGGCGTAGGCGCACGTAGTAGAGGGTCTTGATACCCTTGCGCCAGGCGGTGATCTGGGCCCGGTTGATATCCCGGGTCGTCGCGGTATCGGGGAAGAACAGCGTCAGCGACAACCCCTGGTCAACGTGCTCGGAGGCGGCGGCGTAGGTATCGATGATCGCCTCGGGGCCGATCTCGTAGGCGTCTCGGTAGTAGGCCAGATTGTCGTCATCGAGATAGGGGGCCGGGTAGTAGACGCGTCCGAGCTTGCCCTCCTTGCGAATCTCGATGGGCGAGGCCACCGGGTGAATGCTGGAGGTGGCGTGATTGATGTAGGAGATCGAGCCGGTGGGCGGCACCGCCTGAAGGTTGCGGTTATAGAGCCCATGGGCCATGACCGACGCCTTGAGCGCCGCCCAGTCGTCGCGTGTCGGCAGCGCGATGCCGGCACTCGCGAAGAGTGCCTGGCCGCGCTCGGTCCGCGGCAGCCAGTCGCGTTCGGTGTACTTGTCGAAGAAGACTCCGCTGGCGTATTCCGACGCCGCGAAACCGGAAAAACTTTCACCGCGCTCAATGGCAAGCCGGTTGGATGCGCGCAGGGCGTGATAGGCCACACAGGCGAAGTAGACGCTGGTGAAATCCAGCGCCTCTGGCGAGCCGTAGTGGACATGCTCCCTGGCCAGGAAGCCGTGCAGGTTCATCTGCCCAAGACCAATCGCCCGGGACAGAGCATTGCCGTTGGCGATCGAGGGCACCGAGGCGATCTCCGTCATCTCGGCCACCGCGGTGAGGCCACGTACGGCGACCTCGACACTGCTGCCGATATCACCTGAATCCATCACCCGGGCAATATTCAGCGACCCCAGGTTGCATGAGATATCCTCCCCCACCCGACGGTAGCCGAGGTCGTCGTTGAACTCGCTGGGCGTATTGACCTGCAGGATCTCCGAGCAGAGGTTGCTCATATTGATGCGCCCGGCGATGGGGTTGGCGCGGTTGACGTTATCCTCGAACATCACGTAGGGATAGCCGGATTCGAACTGCACCTCGGCCAGGGTCTGGAAGAAAGCCCGGGCATTGATCTTGGTCTTGCGAATACGGGAATCGTCGACCATCTCGCGGTACTTCTCGGTCACAGAAATGTCACCGAAGGGCATGCCGTAGACCCGCTCCACATCATAGGGCGAGAAGAGGTACATCGGCTCATTGCGCTTGGCCAACTCGAAGGTGATATCGGGAATCGTCACCCCCAATGACAGCGTCTTGATGCGGATCTTCTCATCGGCATTCTCGCGCTTGGTGTCGAGAAAACGCAGGATATCGGGATGGTGGGCATTGAGATAGACCGCCCCGGCCCCCTGGCGTGCACCAAGCTGGTTGGCATAGGAGAACGCATCCTCGAGCAGCTTCATGATCGGGATAATGCCCGACGACTGGTTCTCGATATGCTTGATCGGCGCGCCTGCCTCACGGATATTGCTCAACAGCAGCGCCACCCCTCCCCCACGCTTGGAGAGCTGCAGGGCCGAATTGATGGCCCGGCCGATGGACTCCATATTGTCCTCGATGCGCAGCAGGAAGCACGACACCAGCTCACCACGTTGACGCTTGCCGGCGTTGAGGAAGGTCGGGGTAGCCGGCTGGAAGCGACCGGCGATGATCTCATCCACCAGCGACCGGGCCAGCGTCTCATCACCACGAGCCAGGGCCAGGGCCACCATGCAGACCCGATCCTCGAAGCGTTCCAGGTAGCGGCGTCCATCGAAGGTCTTCAGCGTATAACTGGTGTAGTACTTGAAGGCGCCGAGAAAGCTCGGGAAGCGAAACTTCCAGGCATAGGCCTGCTCGAAAAGCGCCTTGATAAAGTCGGCATCGTACTGCGCCAACACCTGAGGCTCGTAGTACTGGTTCTCCACCAGGTAGTCGAGCTTCTCCTTCAGCGAGTGGAAGAACACCGTGTTCTGATTGACGTGCTGAAGAAAGTACTCGCGTACCGCTTCGCGGTCGCGCGCCAACTGCAGCCGTCCTTCATCGTCATACAGGTTGAGCATGGCGTTCAAGGCGTGGTAATCCAGCTTGCGCCCCGCATCACTCTCCGCCTGGCGAGGCGGCTGGGTCAGGATTGTCGTGTCCAAAACTCTCTCACTCCCTTGCGAACCCGGGTCACGTCATCGTCCGTGCCCAGCAACTCGAATCGATAGAGCAGGGGAACACCGCACTTGTTGGCGATGATGCGCCCTGCCAGGCCGTAGGCGGCGCCAAAACAGGTATTGCCGGCGGCGATCACGCCCTTCAGCAGCGCCCGATTGTCGGAATCATTGAGAAAACGGATCACCGGCGCCGGCACCGCCCCCTTCGCCCCACCACCGCCATAGGTAGGTGTCACCAGCACGAAGGGACGTGTTGCCAACAGAGCCCGAGCACCACGCTCAAGGGGAATACGCCGGGCCGACAGCTCCAGCTTCTGAATAAAGCGATGGGTGTTGCCGGAGCGTGTCGAAAAATAGATCAGTTCCGGCGGAACACTCCTCAACGGCGCCTCGCTCATGCCGGCGTCAGGCCGCCGAGTCGGTCTGGGCGAAAACCGGACCAGTGCTCATCACCGGCTACCACGACCGGCAGCTGGCGGTGCCCCAGCGCCATGACGCGATCGCGAGCCTCCGGATCACGATCCAGGTCGATCAGGCGGTAATCGATCCCCTGGCGCTCCAGGGTGCGACAGGTAGCCGTGCACTGCGGGCAGGCTGGACGGGTATAGACCTTGATCTCCATGGCGATACTCCCTGAGGAAAGAAACTATATATGGTGACTACGGAGGAAAGGATACACCATATATAGAAACTGTCACCCTTGAAATACCACATGTTGTGTTATATAGACCCTTCAAACACAAGAGTTTGACAGCCTAGATAGCGCCTTTGGGGCGAGGGGCGAGGGGCGAGGAGCGAGGGGCGAGGAGCGAGGGGCGAGGGGCGAGGGGCAAGCAGTACAGCAGAGAGGCAATGCGATTCTGCCCGGAGGGGTACCCATACAACAGCGCCGCGGCCCCAGGGGCCGCGGCGCTGTTTGTCAGACCGGGAAGTGGTCGATCAGGCAGTGGCAGCCTGGTAGCGACGCTCGACTTCATCCCAATCCACCACGTTGAAAAACGCAGCGATATAGTCCGGACGCTTGTTCTGGAACTTCAGGTAGTAGGCATGCTCCCACACGTCCAGCCCCAGCACCGGCGTGTTGCCGTTGGAGATCGGGCTGTCCTGGTTGAGGGAGTTTTCCACCACCAGCTTCTTCTCGGGGGTCACGCTGAGCCAGGCCCAGCCGCTGCCGAAACGACCCAGTGCGGCCTTGGTAAAGGCATCCTTGAACGCCTCGAAGCCACCCAGCTCGCTCTCGATGGCCTCGCCCACCTTGCCCTTGGGCTGACCGCCACCATTGGGTGACATCATCTGCCAGAACATGGAGTGGTTCGAGTGACCGCCACCGTTGTTGATGACCGCCTGACGCTTCTCGGCCGGCACCTTGTCCAGATCGGCAAGCAGCTCGTCGACCGGCACACCTTCCAGGCCGGTGCCTTCGAGGGCAGCGTTCAGGTTGTTGACGTAGGTCTGATGGTGACGGGAATGGTGGATCTCCATGGTCAGCGCATCGATATGCGGCTCGAGCGCATCGTAGGCATACGGAAGGTCAGGGAGGGTATGTGCCATGTTGATCATCTCCTTTTGGTGGCTTTGCAGACACTGCAATTCTTGTCCTGCAATCACTATAGGTGCGGCCATCGGTCGGTAACTTCAACCACCCCGGCCAGATTTTTCTTGACCAGCACCGCCGGTGCGTCGACTCACCCTACTCTAGACGATACGAAGCCGTCCAGCAGGAGCCCTGCCCAATAGCAGAAAGCCGGCTCCACAAGGAGCCGGCTTCCGATTTCGAGCCTGAAAAAGCAGACAATTATAGCTTCTGCTCGAGCTCCGGCAGGGCGTCGAACAGGTCAGCTACCAGGCCGCAGCTCATCGAGAGCGCGACCTGGAAGATCACGATCGTTATCAGAGCTTCTGCTCAAGCTCCGGCAGGGCGTCGAACAGGTCAGCTACCAGGCCGCGGCTCATCGAGAACGCGACCTGGCAGATCACGATCGCGTTCAGAGCTTCTGCTCGAGCTCCGGCAGGGCGTCGAACAGGTCAGCTACCAGGCCGCAGCTCATCGAGAGCGCGACCTGGAAGATCACGATCGTTATCAGAGCTTCTGCTCGAGCTCCGGCAGGGCGTCGAAGAGATCCGCCACCAGGCCATAGTCGGCTACCTGGAAGATCGGCGCCTCCTCGTCCTTGTTGATCGCCACGATCACCTTGGAGTCCTTCATGCC
>NZ_SLTR01000121.1:0-335 GCF_004347715.1 Halomonas marinisediminis
CTTAGCCATCTGGTGAACCGTAATATCACCACCTAACATCGTTGCGTGCACCTTGATATCTTTCACATCCTCTTTAGCAACATCCAATGGGTTCTGATCTAGAATCGCGAAATCCGCCAGTTTACCGATTTCAATGGAGCCTTTCATATGTTCATGTCCCATCAGGTAAGCAGCACCTAATGTCACAGCGTGCAATGCCTGCTCAGCCGTAAGACATTCCTCTTCACCATAAACATTGCCAGAGAAGATACACTTCCTGTCCATTGCTCCCCACATCATAAACAGCGGGTTGACCTGAGTCACACCCTCATCACAATGCATCGAAAACGGAATGC
>NZ_SLTR01000122.1:0-334 GCF_004347715.1 Halomonas marinisediminis
GCTGGTTTTCGACATCGGGGCCCATGTCGGGGACCGGACGGGCAGTTTCCTGCGGCTTGGGGCCCAAGTCGTGGCATTGGAGCCGCAGCCCATGGCGTTCCGGGCCGTGCAACGGCTCTACGGGCGGTGTCCGCGTGCGACCCTGTATGCGGTGGCCGCGGGCGCGCGGGCAGGGGAGGTCGACCTGCTGCTGAACTCCGCCAACCCGACCGTCGCGACGATTGCGCCCACGTTTCCGGCCGCCGCCAGCGGTGCACCCGGTTGGGAGGGGCAGGTCTGGGACGATCGGGTGCGGGTGCCCGTGACCACCCTAGATGCGCTCATCGCGGCCCAT
>NZ_SLTR01000123.1:0-334 GCF_004347715.1 Halomonas marinisediminis
GGATAGCCAATTTGATGAGAGGCTTTTCCATCAGCAAAAAGAACACGATGCTGTTAATGTTATGACTGTTCACGCAGCTAAAGGACTAGAGTTTCCAGCTGTATTCATGCCTGGCCTTGTTGCAAACAAATTTCCTCTTAAGGCAAGCGGTGGTCGTAATGAATTTTATTTCATAGATAAAGACGCATTTCCTTATCCAGAGGCCTATCGCACTCCTCGAGATGAAGAGCGCCGTTTAGGTTTTGTCGGGGCTAGCAGGGCAGAAAAGTACTTATTTGCAAGTTGGGCACCAATTCCGGCGGGGAACAATAGTTTTTCCAAACAGTCTATTTTC
>NZ_SLTR01000124.1:0-334 GCF_004347715.1 Halomonas marinisediminis
CCGATCGACGACATCCCGCACAGGCTCGACGGGGCGCCGGAGGTGCTAGAAGTGCGCGGCGAGGTCTATATGTCGCACGCCGATGTCGCCGAGCTGAATGCGCGCCAGGCCGAGACCGGGAGCAAGACCTTCGCCAATCCGCGCAACGCGGCCGCCGGGTCGCTGCGCCAGCTCGATGCCGAGATCACCCGCGCGCGGCCCCTGAAATTCTTCGCCTATGCCTGGGGGGAGATCTCCGCCCCGCTTGCCGAGACCCAGACCGAAACACTGGCGCGGTTTCGCGAATTCGGGTTCACGATAAACCCCTTGACCGTGCGCTGCGAGACCCCCGAAG
>NZ_SLTR01000125.1:0-334 GCF_004347715.1 Halomonas marinisediminis
AAAATCAACTTTGGGATGAAAACAGGGCCGCGCGCACGCGCACTCCACGCTCACGCGTGGATGGCCATCGAAAACTCATCGGCGCGTAAGCGTCATGCACGCTAACGCGTGGATTCCAAACTTGCCCATCGACGCGCACGCGTCAACCTCGCGTACGTGCGGGTGTTCTCGTGCCCCAGGCACAACACCGGCACAGTTCAGGCATAACTCTCTGGAAAATGGCTGGGCATTGGGTGCAGCACAATCGGCGCGCCCGCGCACATCACGCGTACGCGTGGATGGCATTCTTCGGAAGATCGGCGCGTACGCGCCAGGTGCGCCCTCGCGCAGGGGG
>NZ_SLTR01000126.1:0-334 GCF_004347715.1 Halomonas marinisediminis
AGGTGGTCAAGGGCGCCGATGGCAAGTGGTCGGTGAACCGCGACAACCCGGCGAACCGGCGCGTCACCGCCAACACGCCGATGACCATCGATGGGCCCGCAGCCGGGCATCCGCGGATGCGCACTTCCGCCGATCCGGCGGGCATGACCGTGCTCGGCACGATCAACAACTGCGCCGGCGGGATGACCCCCTGGGGCACCTACCTGATGGCCGAAGAGAACTTCCACGGCTATTTCTGGTCCGACACGCTGGATGCCGAAGGCCGCCCGGACGTGTCGGCCCAGCCCGAAGCCGACAGCATGATCCGCTACGGCGTGCCGGGGCGATGGTATGC
>NZ_SLTR01000127.1:0-333 GCF_004347715.1 Halomonas marinisediminis
ATATCTAATTTAGATGCCGATTTTTCTTTAGAAAATAAAATTATTCAAAGTAATAGTAATATTCCTATGATTTACACTACTGAGAATAATGTTATAAAAGGATGGGCCAATTTAGACGTAGAAGACACACATACTTCATACAACGATTTGCCAGATAAAGATAGAATGTATCTGTCTAATCAACTTGCTGAAATGCAAAAAGAAAACAATCAATTGGCCGTTACTTACGAATCATTAAAAGGGCCTGTTACAGATTATATATATTACAGAAATTCTGATCTTTTATATAAATTAAGATATTATCCTTTAGCACTTTTACTAATTTTATTTCTT
>NZ_SLTR01000128.1:0-333 GCF_004347715.1 Halomonas marinisediminis
ACGCGTAATTACGGTTTCGCCTTGTCTATCTTTTTTATAGTTTAAAGTGATGCCGTTTCTCTTCATAGGAATTGGCCCACCTTTTACATCTCCAACTCCAATAGTGAAAATTCTTATTCCTTGTTCGCTAGCAGCTTCTGCTTCACGGATAGCAGATTGCCCAAAATGATCTTCTCCATCTGAAATAATGATGAGAACTCTATTGGTTTGCTCGTCGTTATCAAAATATGTTTCCGAAAGTTTAATAGCTTCATTAATTGCTGTTCCTTGCGAAGAAAGCATATCAGTATTCATATTTTGTAAGAACATTTTTGCTGCTCCGTAATCGGTTGT
>NZ_SLTR01000129.1:0-333 GCF_004347715.1 Halomonas marinisediminis
GTTATGTCCGCCGTGCGTAAGCCTGGCGCGAATCAGCACACGCCTATTGTGATACTGACAGACAGCTTGTCCGACGATCGCGCCAAGCAGTGCATGGCTGCAGGAGCCTCCAGCGTTGTTGATAAATCCAGTAACAACGTCACTGACTTTTACGGTCGAATCTACGCAATTTTTTCATACTGGCTAACTGTTAATCATTGCCAATTAGCCCGGTAAACCAAGGTAATGCAGGTCGCGCCACCACTCAACTAGGTCTTTCGTTCTATTTGCCACACACCTGTCTATGTTAAAATTTACGTAAGCGTTGCACAGCGTAAGAAAAGGAGAATGGTT
>NZ_SLTR01000016.1:0-81061 GCF_004347715.1 Halomonas marinisediminis
CATCGTCAGGCACTTATACCGAGAAAACCCCGGGCATTCAGTTGCTCGGGGTTTTTTCATGTTGGGACGCTGCCCATGCAGCGTCCCGGAATGCCGGCCATCGAGGCGCCGCTCACCGGAGCCCGGCCGCCGGGATCTGGCACCTGGAGCATTGGCCGGACATCGTCAGACCCTTATTGAAAAAAGCCTCGAACTCATCATGAGTTTGGGGCTTTTTGTGTTTGGATGCTGAGCCTTTCCAGATGCTTACATTTCCGGGGTGCGCTGCATCCGATAGAATGGGTTTTTTTCCGATCCGGGATCCCTGGCATGACCATCGGTGACCTCATACGCCTTCTTGGCGACGGCGAGTTCCATTCGGGCGAGCAGCTCGGTGAGCAGCTCGGTGTGTCGCGTGCTGCGGTATGGAAGCAGTTGCGCAAGCTCGAGTCTTTGGGCATCAGCATGGAGGCGGTGAAAGGGCAGGGCTATCGACTTGCCGAGCCCCTGGAGCTCCTGGATGGACAACGCATCATCGCTGACCTCTCTCGTCAGGCACGTGGCCATCTGACGCGCCTTTTTGTCGAGGAAACCCTGCCCTCCTCGAACGCCTTTCTGCGCGAACGCTTCGACCATGGGGCGGGGCACGGTGAAGTGTGCCTGGTGGAGCAGCAGAGCGCCGGGCGTGGTCGCCGTGGGCGGGCCTGGAGCACTCCCTGGGGGAAGAGCCTGATGCTCTCCCTGGGATGGCGAGTCGAGTCCGGCATCGCTGCCCTGGAGGGACTGAGCCTTGCCGCAGGGGTGGCCCTGGCCCGAGTGCTGGAGAGTCACGGGGTTTCGCCGCTACTGAAGTGGCCCAATGATGTGCTGCTGAAGAGACCGGATGGAGAGTACGGCAAGCTGGCGGGCATCCTGGTGGAGGTCAGTGGGGACGCCTCTGGCCCCTGTGAGGTGGTGATTGGCATGGGGCTCAACCTTTCCCTGAGCGATGAGTTCCGCAGCTCCCTGGGGCAGCCTGCCGCGGCTGTCGAGGATCAGGTGACCGGCATATCCCGTAATGCGCTGGCAGCGGATCTGCTGGAGGCACTGCTTCCTCTGGTGGCGGAGTTCGAGCGTGAGGGGTTTGCCCCATGGCACAATGCCTGGAACGCCCGGCACGCCTTCGCCGGCCGTGAAGTGGACGTGTTGAGCGGCAATGCGCGTGAGGTAGCGCTGGTCGAGGAGGTGGATGCCTCCGGCAACCTGGTGGTGGTCCAGGGTGGAGAGCGACGCTATCTGGCGGGTGGTGAGATCAGTCTGCGTGTGCGCTCATGATTCTCGACCTCGATATCGGTAATACGCTCTCCAAGTGGCGTCTCAAGGATGTCGATACCAGCGAGATCCGCTCTCGTGGAGCGGTGTGGACCCGGGAGGAGTGGCGGCCGGGAGCCGATATTCCCAATCTCGAGGTGGTCGAGTCGGTGCGCATATCCAGCGTTGCGAGGCGTGCGGTGCTCGAGGAGACCGTCCAGCTGCTGCGTCAGCGCGTGGGGGCCGTTTATGTGGCCAGCTCCACCCCCGAGGCACTGGGTGTCACGAATGGTTATGAGGAGCCCGAGCGGCTCGGGGTCGACCGCTGGCTGGGAGTGCTGGCGGGTTACCAGCAGGTCGGCGCCTGTTGTGCCGTGGACTGTGGTAGTGCCATCACCATCGATTTCGTGCTGCCGGGAGGGCGCCACCTGGGTGGGTATATCCTGCCGGGGCTGAGGCTGATGAAGGAGAGCCTCAAGCTGGGGACCCGTAACGTGGCCATCGATCCCGACAGCGAGCCTGAGGAGCTGCTGGTTCCCGGCCGGCGCACGGTCGAGGCGGTCAATCATGGCATCTACATGGCGGCGGTCAGCGCGATCAACCGCGTCTATGCCGAGGTCTGTGATAGTGAAGGAGTGGCGCTACCTTTGATGCTGACCGGCGGCGATGCGCGGGTGGTGGCCCGCGGGCTTCAGGTGCCCCATGCCGTCTGGCCCGATATGGTCTATGGCGGTCTGGAGGCATGCTTTCCATTGACCGCCGCCGAGCGAGCAGGCCGAATGGCGGGCGCGCCGTGTGTGCCATCGCCGGTAGCGCTGGAAAAGATTCGCGCGGGGCTTGCATTCTCCATGCTGCTTTGACACAATGCGCCGCGTTCCGAAGAGAAGGGCGGCGGCGTCACGAGTCGCTCCAGGCATGAAAAGCTGCTTGTGAAACAATGGCTTGACATTCGGAATGGCGCTGGTAAAATAGGCCGCCAGTTGGAGGGGTTCCCGAGTGGCCAAAGGGAGCAGACTGTAAATCTGCCGCGAAAGCTTCGAAGGTTCGAATCCTTCCCCCTCCACCAGAATCAGGCAGCGATGATGAGGTTGGTCATCGAGGCCAAAAGAGTGGGTAGGCGGGCATAGTTCAATGGTAGAACCTCAGCCTTCCAAGCTGATGATGCGGGTTCGATCCCCGCTGCCCGCTCCAGCACCTAAGGGTGCAAAGGTTAGGCTCATGTAGCTCAGGGGTAGAGCACACCCTTGGTAAGGGTGAGGTCGACGGTTCAAATCCGTCCATGAGCTCCACATTGAAAGGCGAGCCAAGGCTCGCCTTTTCTCTTTCTCGCCGTTGATAGATTCTAAGTGGCGAGAGGGGGTTGCCAGGCAAAGCAGCTTCCGCTATGATGGCGCCCGCTGTCGCAAGCCACCTGCAAAGGGTGGAGGAAGGCAGATACAGGCCAGTAGCTCAATTGGCAGAGCAGCGGTCTCCAAAACCGCAGGTTGGGGGTTCGATTCCCTCCTGGCCTGCCAGTCTTCCCCAGGCTGGCTTATTCCTGTAAGAATTCACGTATCGATTGCCGCGCCTTGAGGAGTCTCGTTTTCATGAAACATAACGCCGAGGTGCAGGAGTCGCGCCACGACGGGCTCAAGTGGGCGGTTGTCGTCACTCTGCTGGTTCTGGCTGTGGTAGGCAACACCTACTTCGCCGACCAGGCTCTGCTCTATCGCGTGTTGGGTGTCGTGGCGCTGAGCGGCGTCGCTGCCTTGGTGGCGATGACCACTGCCAAGGGGCGTGATCTGGCTGAACTGGCTCGTGCCGCCAAGAAAGAGATTCAACGCGTAGTGTGGCCGACACGGCCCGAGACCATCCAGACTACCGTCATTGTGCTGGTCGCCGTGCTGGTGGTTGGTCTGATGCTGTGGTTGATCGACACCCTTCTTGGCTGGGCGATGTCCGGCGTTATCGGTTAGGAGCCCCCATGTCCAAGCGTTGGTACGTCATTCACGCCTACTCCGGATTCGAGAAGCATGTCATGCGTTCACTGGGTGAGCGCGTGAAGATGTTTGGCATGGAGGATCGCTTCGGCGAGATTCTGGTGCCAACCGAAGAAGTCGTCGAGATGCGTGATGGCAAGCGCCGCAAGAGCGAGCGCAAGTTCTATCCCGGCTACGTACTGGTCGAGATGGAAATGGATGACGAAACCTGGCACCTGGTCAACGAAACCCCGCGCGTCATGGGGTTCATCGGTGGAACCAAGGAAAAGCCGGCGCCCATTACTCAGAAAGAGGCCGATGCCATCCTGCGTCGTGTCGAGGATGGGACCGACAAGCCAAAGCCCAAGACTCTGTTCGAGCCGGGGCAGTCGGTCCGGGTTATCGATGGCCCCTTCGCCGACTTCAACGGTGTCGTAGAGGAAGTGAACTACGACAAGAGTCGCGTTCAGGTCAGTGTGCTGATCTTCGGACGCTCGACTCCTGTCGAGCTGGAATTCGCGCAGGTCGAGAAAGAGTAACGCTCGACCTGATGCAGGCAGGGCCGCAGCAGCGGCCGCAATACCGGGGAGCCGAAAGGCGCTACTACCCAACTGGAGTCCAATATGGCCAAGAAAGTACAGGCTTACATCAAGCTGCAGGTAGCAGCTGGTAAGGCCAACCCGAGTCCCCCCGTGGGCCCCGCGCTGGGTCAACACGGCGTCAACATCATGGAGTTCTGTAAGGCGTTCAACGCCGCGACCCAGGAGATTGAGCCGGGTCTGCCCACTCCGGTGGTGATCACCGTCTACTCCGACCGCAGCTTCACCTTCATCACCAAGACCCCGCCCGCGGCGGTCCTGCTGAAGAAGGCGGCTGGCATCAAGTCCGGCTCCGGTGAGCCGAACAAGAACAAGGTCGGTACCGTGACCCGTGAACAGCTCGAAGAGATCGCCAAGACCAAGGAGCCGGATCTGACGGCTGCCGATCTCGACGCCGCGGTGCGTACCATTGCCGGTAGTGCCCGCAGCATGGGCCTGAACGTGGAGGGTCTCTGATCATGGCCAAGCTGTCCAAGCGCGCGAAGATGATTAGCGAGAAGGTCGACTCCACCAAAGTCTACTCTCTCGAGGAAGCCGTGGCTCTGCTCAGCGAGCTCTCCACGGTCAAGTTCAAGGAGTCCCTGGACGTCGCCATCAACCTGGGCGTCGATCCGCGCAAATCCGACCAGGTGGTGCGTGGTGCGACCGTGATGCCCAACGGAACCGGCAAGGACGTTCGCGTCGCCGTGTTCACCCAGGGTGCCAACGCCGATGCCGCCAAGGAAGCCGGTGCCGATATCGTCGGCATGGATGACCTGGCCGAACAGGTCAAGAAGGGTCAGCTGGACTTCGACGTGGTGATCGCTTCACCCGACGCCATGCGCGTGGTCGGCCAGCTGGGCCAGATCCTCGGTCCGCGCGGCCTGATGCCGAACCCCAAGGTCGGCACCGTGACCCCTGACGTGGCGACTGCCGTCAAGAACGCCAAGGCCGGTCAGGTGCGTTTCCGTACCGACAAGAACGGCATCATCCACACCACCCTTGGCAAGGTCGACTTCGACGCCACCGCCATTCAGGGCAACCTGGACGCGCTGGTCGCCGACCTGAAGAAGCTCAAGCCGAGCACCTCCAAGGGCGTGTATTTCAAGAAGGTCACCCTGTCCACCACCATGGGCCCGGGCGTGACCATCGACCACTCCGGTCTGGTCTGATCGGTCGGTAGGTCGAACATTCAGCAAGAACTTTGCGGTCCCCGTGTCGAGTCTTGACTCGCCGGCGGGGCACCGTCAAAGACCGCAGGCGCCGCCTCGCTCGTGTGAGGCGGCTTAATCATCCCTTCGGGGCTGGCCTGCGCAGATGGTGTGGCCGCCAGGCGTCTGGTGAGCACCATCACCCAGGACTTCCGGCCCGCCTGCGGGCAGCCGGGAGAGATGGTAACCACCGGAACCCTCATCGCGAGGTTCCGGCACGAAGGAGTGATCACCGTGCCACTAGCACTCGAAGGCAAGAAGGCGATTGTTGCCGAGGTCAGTGAAGCGGCCAAGGATGCGCTCTCCGTCGTAGTTGCCGATTCTCGTGGCGTCGCGGTCAGCAAGATGACCGAACTGCGCAAGCAGGCACGCGAGAATGGCGTCCAGGTGCGTGTTGTTCGCAACACTCTGGCACGCCGCGCCCTGTCCGGAACTCCCTGGGAGATTCTGGACGAAAGCTTCTCGGGTCCGACCCTGCTGGCTTTCTCCTACGAGCACCCGGGCGCCGCCGCCCGTCTGTTCAAGGAGTTCGCCAAGGAGGAGAAGAGCTTCGAAGTCAAGGCGCTGGCCTACGAAGGTGAGCTGATTCCGGCCACCGAACTCGATCGTCTGGCGACGCTGCCGACCTACGACGAGGCCATTGCCAAGCTGATGTCCGTCATGAAAGAGGCATCTGCCGGCAAGCTGGTCCGTACCCTGGCCGCCCTGCGCGACCAGAAGCAGGAAGAAGCCGCCTGATCGGCGAACTCCTGCAGGCAGCCTGAATCGAATATTGAATCCCGAGCCGACGCTTGAGCGTGGCTCCCGCAAAGTTAGGAATCGTGACAATGGCACTGACCAAAGAAGATATCATCAACGCCGTCTCCGACATGTCCGTCATGGAAGTGGTCGAGCTGATCGAGGCCATGGAAGAGAAGTTCGGCGTCTCCGCTGCTGCCGCTGTCGTGGCTGGCCCGGGTGGCGGTGAAGCCGCTGCCGAGGAAGAGCAGACCGAGTTCGACCTGGTGCTGACCAGCGCTGGCGACAAGAAGGTCAACGTGATCAAGGTCGTCCGTGAGATCACCGGTCTGGGCCTGAAGGAAGCCAAGGGTGCCGTCGACGGCGCACCGGCTACCGTCAAGGAAGCTATGTCCAAGGAAGACGCTGAAGCGGCCAAG
Organism: Halomonas marinisediminis; assembly: GCF_004347715.1. Lineage (NCBI taxonomy): Bacteria > Pseudomonadati > Pseudomonadota > Gammaproteobacteria > Oceanospirillales > Halomonadaceae > Halomonas > Halomonas marinisediminis. The sequence goes on from NZ_SLTR01000016.1 coordinate 6,174, forward strand.
GCCAAGCTGGAAGAAGCCGGCGCGAGCGTGGAGCTCAAGTAAGTCCTTGAGCAACATGGCTTCACGCGCGGCGTAAGCTTCCACGGCTGGTGGCGGGACACCCGCTGCCGGCCTTTTTCTGTTGTCACTGGCCGCTGCTTCGGCAGCCCGGCCGGACGAATTCCAGAAGGCGAGCGTCCCTCTAGGCGCTTGCCTTCATCGCCTGACGGAGCCGCACCCCGTCGGGTGGCGCCGACCACGCATCGGTCACCCATGGTGAACAAGCTGGGGAATACAGATGGCTTACTCATACACTGAGAAAAAACGCATCCGCAAGGATTTCGGCAAACTGCCCCAAGTGATGGATGTGCCCTACCTGCTGGCGATCCAGCTTGATTCCTATTACGACTTCCTCCAGCAGGACCGAGCGCCCGAGGAGCGTCTCGAGACCGGCTTGCATGCTGCCTTCAGGTCGGTGTTCCCGATCGAGAGCATGTCCGGCAATGCTGCGCTGGAGTATGTCAGCTACCGCTTCGGTACGCCGGCCTTCGACGTCAAGGAGTGTCAGCTGCGTGGTGTTACCTATTCGGCTCCACTGCGCGTCAAGGTTCGCCTGATCATCTATGACAAGGAGTCATCGAACAAGGCGATCAAGGACATCAAGGAGCAGGAAGTCTACATGGGGGAGATCCCCCTGATGACGGAGAACGGTACCTTCGTGGTGAACGGTACCGAGCGGGTTATCGTTTCCCAGCTGCACCGTTCTCCCGGCGTGTTCTTCGATCACGACAAGGGCAAGAGCCACTCCTCCGGCAAGCTGCTCTACTCCGCGCGGGTCATCCCCTACCGCGGCTCCTGGCTCGACTTCGAGTTCGATCCCAAGGACAGTGTCTTCGTGCGTATCGACCGTCGCCGCAAGCTGCCGGCCTCGGTACTGCTGCGCGCGCTGGGCATGAGCGCCGAGGAGATCCTCGAGGAGTTCTTCGAGACCAGCACCTTCCACGTCGAGAAGAACGGCTTCTCCGTGGAGCTGGTGCCGTCGCGCCTGCGCGGCGAGACCGCCACCTTCGACATCAAGGATGCCGAGGGCGGCCTGATCGTCGAGGAAGGGCGCCGCATTACCCAGAAGCATATCCGTCAGCTGGAGAAGGCCGGCCTCGAGCGTCTCGAGGTGCCGATGGAGTACCTGTTCGGCAAGACCCTGGCCAAGGATCAGGTCGACCCGAACACCGGTGAGCTGCTCTGCCCCTGCAACACCGAGATCACCCCGGAGCTGCTCGAGAAGCTCGGCCAGGCCGGCATCACTACCCTCGAGACGCTGTACACCAACGATCTCGACTGTGGCCCCTTCATCTCCGACACCCTCAAGCTGGATACCACCGGGTCCCAGCTCGAGGCGCTCGTCGAGATCTATCGCATGATGCGTCCCGGCGAGCCGCCCACCAAGGAGGCCGCCGAGACCCTGTTCAACAACCTGTTCTTCAGCGAAGACCGTTACGACATCTCCAGTGTCGGTCGCATGAAGTTCAACCGCCGCCTGCGTCGCGAGTCCGATACCGGCTCCGGCGTACTGGATCGTCGCGACATCCTTGACGTGCTCAAGGAGCTGATCCATATCCGTAACGGCTTCGGCGAGGTGGACGACATCGACCACCTGGGCAACCGCCGTATCCGCTGCGTGGGCGAGATGGCCGAGAACCAGTTCCGCGTCGGCCTGGTGCGCGTCGAGCGCGCGGTCAAGGAGCGTCTCTCCATGGCCGAGAGCGAGGGCCTGATGCCTCAGGACCTGATCAACGCCAAGCCCGTCGCCGCGGCAGTCAAGGAGTTCTTCGGCTCCAGCCAGCTCTCCCAGTTCATGGACCAGAACAACCCGCTCTCCGAGGTCACCCACAAGCGTCGTGTCTCCGCGCTTGGTCCGGGTGGCCTGACCCGCGAACGGGCCGGCTTCGAGGTGCGTGACGTTCACGCGACCCACTATGGTCGACTGTGCCCGATCGAGACCCCGGAAGGCCCCAACATCGGCCTGATCAACTCCCTGGCGACCTATAGCCACACCAACAGCTACGGCTTCCTCGAGACGCCCTACCGCAAGGTGGTGGACAGCCAGTTGACCGACGAGGTGGTTCATCTCTCGGCCATCGAGGAGGGCAACTTCGTTATCGCCCAGGCCTCGGCGACCGTGGATGAGAGCGGCAAGCTGGCCGACGATCTGGTGCAGGTGCGCCACAAGGGCGAGACCACCTTCATGCGTCCCGAGCAGGTGACGCTGATGGACGTGTCGCCGCGCCAGGTGGTATCGGTTGCCGCCGCACTGATTCCCTTCCTCGAGCATGATGACGCCAACCGCGCCCTGATGGGGGCCAACATGCAGCGTCAGGCGGTGCCGACCCTGCGTGCCGACAAGCCGCTGGTGGGTACCGGCATGGAGCGCTTCGTCGCCCGTGACTCCGGGGTCTGTGAGGTGGCGCGTCGCGGCGGGGTGATCGACTCCGTGGATGCCAAGCGCATCGTGGTACGCGTCAACGAGGATGAGATCATCGGCGGCGAGGCCGGCGTCGACATCTATAACCTCACCAAGTATGTGCGCTCCAACCAGAACACCTGCCAGAACCAGCGCCCGATCGTGCGTCCTGGTGACTCGGTGGCACGCGGCGACATCCTCGCCGATGGCCCCTCCGTGGACATGGGTGACCTGGCGCTTGGCCAGAACATGCGCATCGCCTTCATGCCCTGGAACGGCTACAACTTCGAGGACTCGATCCTGCTCTCGGAGCGGGCGGTGGAAGAGGACCGCTTCACCACCATCCATATCCAGGAGCTGACCTGCGTCTCCCGCGACACCAAGCTGGGGCCGGAGGAGATCACCTCCGATATCCCCAATGTCGGCGAGTCGGCACTCTCCAAGCTGGATGAGGCCGGTGTGGTCTATATCGGTGCGGAAGTCGGTCCCGGCGATATCCTGGTCGGCAAGGTCACGCCCAAGGGGGAGACCCAGCTGACGCCGGAAGAGAAGCTGCTGCGTGCGATCTTCGGTGAGAAGGCCAGCGACGTGAAGGACACCTCCCTGCGTGCCCCGACGGGCATGAAGGGAACCGTCATCGACGTTCAGGTCTTCACCCGTGACGGCGTGGAGAAGGACTCGCGTGCGCTCTCCATCGAGCAGATGCAGCTCGACGAGGTACGCAAGGACCTCCAGGAGACCTATCGCATCGCCGAGGATGCCACCTTCGAGCGCCTCAAGCGAACCCTGAGTGGCCAGCCGGTAAACGGTGGCCCCCAGCTCAAGAAGGGTGACGTGCTCTCCGAGAGCTACCTCGACGAGCTGCCGCGTCAGCAGTGGTTCAAGCTGCGCCTGCAGGACGAGACGCTCAATGAGCTGCTGGCCCAGGCCGACGAACAGCTCGAGAACCGTCGCAAGGAGATGGACGAGCGTTTCGAGGACAAGAAGCGCAAGCTGACCCAGGGGGACGATCTGGCGCCCGGCGTGCTCAAGATCGTCAAGGTCTACATGGCGGTCAAGCGTCGCCTGCAGCCGGGCGACAAGATGGCGGGTCGTCACGGAAACAAGGGTGTCATCTCGGCGATCATGCCCATCGAGGACATGCCGTTCGACGACCGGGGCGAGCCGGTGGATGTCGTGCTCAACCCGCTGGGCGTACCCTCGCGCATGAATGTCGGTCAGATTCTCGAGACTCACCTGGGCCTCGCCGCCTGGGGGCTGGGTCGCAAGATCGACGCTCTGCTGCGTGATGCGCGTGAGCAGCAGGTGGCCGAGATCCGCGAGTTCCTGGGGCAGGTCTACAACACCACTCCGGGCACCCGGGTCGAGGAACTCGACACGCTTTCCGACGATGAGGTGATCGCCCTGGCGAAGAACCTCAAGGGCGGCGTGCCGATGTCCACGCCGGTGTTCGATGGCGCCGAAGAGGATGAGATCAAGCATCTGCTGCGCCTGGCCGAGCTGCCGGATTCAGGCCAGATGACGCTCTATGACGGCCGTACCGGTGATGCCTTCGATCGTCCGGTGACCGTTGGCTACATGTACATGCTCAAGCTCAACCACCTGGTGGACGACAAGATGCACGCCCGTTCCACCGGCTCCTACTCGCTGGTGACCCAGCAGCCGCTGGGCGGCAAGGCGCAGTTCGGTGGTCAGCGTTTCGGTGAGATGGAGGTCTGGGCCCTGGAGGCTTATGGCGCCGCCTATACCCTCCAGGAGATGCTCACCGTCAAGTCCGATGACGTGGAGGGTCGTACCAAGATGTACAAGAACATCGTGGATGGCGATCACGCGATGCAGGCGGGCATGCCGGAGTCCTTCAACGTGCTGGTGAAGGAGATCCGCTCGCTGGGCATCGACATCGAGCTCGAGAGCTGAGGCGGCCGACGCTTCACATTATGACGGTCCGCGGGGGTGGCAGCATTGCCCCCGCCCATGACAACTCCGCAGCGGAGCCGACCCCATGAAAGATTTGGTGAAAGTCCTCAAATCGCAGTCTCAGTCCGACGAGTTCGACGCGATCAAGATTACCCTGGCGTCCCCGGACATGATCCGTTCCTGGTCATTCGGGGAGGTCAAGAAGCCCGAGACCATCAACTACCGTACCTTCAAGCCGGAACGGGATGGCCTGTTCTGTGCCAAGATCTTTGGCCCGGTCAAGGATTACGAGTGCTTGTGCGGCAAGTACAAGCGCATGAAGCATCGCGGCATCATCTGCGAGAAGTGTGGCGTGGAGGTCACCAAGGCCGCCGTGCGCCGTGAGCGCATGGCGCATATCGAGCTGGCCAGCCCCGTCGCGCATATCTGGTTCTTGAAGTCGCTCCCGTCACGTATCGGCATGTTCCTGGACATGACCCTGCGTGATATCGAGCGCGTGCTCTACTTCGAGAGCTTCGTGGTCATCGACCCGGGCATGACCACGCTGGAGCGCGGTCAGCTGCTCAACGACGAGCAGTACTTCGAGGCACTCGAGGAGTTCGGCGACGACTTCGACGCCCGCATGGGGGCCGAGGCGGTCCAGGCGCTGCTCAAGGACATCGATATGCTGGAGGAGATCGAGCGCCTGCGCGAGGAGATCCCCCAGACCAACTCCGAGACCAAGATCAAGAAGCTTTCCAAGCGGCTCAAGCTGCTGGAGGCCTTCCAAGGCTCCGGCAACGATCCGGCCTGGATGGTCATGGAGGTGCTGCCGGTGCTGCCGCCGGACCTGCGTCCGCTGGTGCCGCTGGACGGTGGTCGTTTCGCGACCTCCGACCTCAACGACCTCTATCGTCGCGTGATCAACCGCAACAACCGCCTGAAGCGGCTGCTCGACCTCAATGCGCCCGATATCATCGTGCGCAACGAGAAACGGATGCTGCAGGAAGCGGTCGATGCGCTGCTCGACAACGGTCGCCGTGGTCGTGCCATCACCGGCTCCAACAAGCGCCCGCTGAAGTCCCTGGCCGACATGATCAAGGGCAAGCAGGGGCGTTTCCGTCAGAACCTGCTGGGCAAGCGCGTCGACTACTCCGGCCGTTCGGTGATCACCGTCGGCCCGACCCTGCGCCTGCACCAGTGTGGCCTGCCCAAAAAGATGGCGCTGGAGCTGTTCAAGCCGTTCATCTACTCCAAGCTGCAGTCGCTGGGCCACGCCTCCACCATCAAGGCGGCCAAGAAGATGGTCGAGCGCGAGACAGCCGAGGTGTGGGATATCCTCGCCGATGTCATTCGCGAGCACCCGGTACTCCTCAACCGCGCCCCGACCCTGCACCGCCTCGGCATTCAGGCCTTCGAGCCGCTGCTGATCGAGGGCAAGGCGATCCAGCTGCACCCGCTGGTGTGTGCCGCCTACAACGCTGACTTCGACGGTGACCAGATGGCGGTCCACGTGCCGCTGACCCTGGAAGCTCAGCTCGAGGCGCGCACGCTGATGATGGCGACCAACAACGTGCTGTCGCCGGCCAACGGTGAGCCGATCATCGTGCCTTCCCAGGATGTGGTGCTGGGTCTGTATTACATGACCCGAGAGAAGATCAACGCCAGGGGCGAGGGCATGATCTTCACCGACCTCAACGAGGTGGAGCGCGCCTTCAACACCCAGAATGTGGCGCTGCATGCCCGCATCAAGGTGCGTCTCGACGAGGTCCTCATCGATGAGGAGAGCGGTGAGAAAACCCACCAGCGGGTGCTTCGCGATACCACCGTCGGGCGTGCGCTGCTGTTCCGCATCCTGCCGGAGGGCGTGCCCTTCGAGCTGGTCGACCAGCCGATGAAGAAGAAGGCGATCTCCGGCCTGCTCAACGAGGTCTATCGCCGTTCCGGTCTCAAGCCGACGGTCATCTTCGCTGACCAGCTGATGTACACCGGCTTCCGCCTGGCCACCTGGTCCGGCGCCTCCATCGGGGTCAACGACTTCGTCATCCCGGACGCCAAGGCCGAGATCGTCGAGGCCGCCGAGGAGGAGGTCAAGGAGATCGAGGACCAGTTCTCCTCGGGTCTGGTGACCGCGGGCGAGAAGTACAACAAGGTGATCGACATCTGGTCCAAGGCCAACGACAAGGTGGCCAAGGCGATGATGGTGGGGATCTCCAAGGAGACCGTGATCGACCGCGAAGGCAAGGAGGTCGAACAGGACTCCTTCAACAGCGTGTTCATCATGGCCGACTCCGGTGCTCGGGGTAGCGCCGCCCAGATCCGCCAGCTGGCGGGCATGCGTGGCCTGATGGCCAAGCCGGACGGCTCGATCATCGAGACACCGATCGTGGCGAACTTCCGTGAGGGTTTGAACGTACTCCAGTACTTCATCTCCACCCACGGTGCCCGTAAGGGTCTGGCGGATACCGCCCTGAAGACCGCCAACTCCGGTTACCTGACCCGTCGCCTGGTCGACGTGGCCCAGGACATGGTGATCACCGAGACGGACTGCGGCACCGAGCGTGGCTTGACCCTGCATCCGGTGATCGAGGGTGGCGATATCATCGTGCCCCTGGCGCAGCGCGTGCTGGGCCGCGTGGTCGCCCAGGATGTCATCGACCCGGCCAGCGACGAGGTGCTGATCCCGCGTAACACCCTGCTCGACGAGAAGTGGTGTGCCGATCTCGACACCATGGGTGTCGACGAAATCGTGGTGCGCAGTGCGATCAGCTGTGAGACCGCCCATGGCGTCTGCTCGGCCTGTTACGGCCGCGACCTGGCGCGTGGCCATCAGGTCAATATCGGCGAGTCCGTCGGCGTCATCGCCGCGCAGTCGATCGGTGAGCCGGGCACCCAGCTGACCATGCGGACCTTCCACATCGGTGGTGCCGCATCGCGGGCCTCCGCGGTGGACAGTGTCCAGGTCAAGCATGGCGGTAAGGTACGTCTGCACAACATCAAGTATGTCGAGCGCGCCGACGGCAAGTTGGTGGTGGTCTCGCGCTCCAGTGCCTTGGCCGTCGCCGACGAGCATGGTCGCGAGCGCGAATATTACAAGCTGCCCTACGGTGCCGAGCTGTCGGTCCGCGACGGCGACAGTGTCGACGCCGGTCAGGCAGTGGCCAAGTGGGATCCGCACACCCACCCAATCGTCGCCGAGGCCGAGGGTGCCGTGCAGTACGCCGACATGGAGGAGGGCGTCACCATCCACCGCAGCGTGGACGAGATGACCGGTCTCTCCTCCATCGAGGTGATCGAGGCGGCGGCGCGGCCGATGGCTGGTCGCGACAAGCGCCCGATGATCCTGCTCAATGACGAGTCCGGCAAGCCGGTTACCGTCACTGGATCCGATACTCCCGTGCAGTATCCGCTGCCCGGCAAGTCGATTGTCACCGCCGACAACGGCGCTCGGATCGGTATCGGTGAAGTGGTCGCGCGTATCCCGGTGGAGGCCTCTTCGAACAAGGACATCACCGGTGGTCTGCCGCGTGTCGCGGATCTGTTCGAGGCGCGCAAGCCCAAGGAACCGTCGATCCTCGCCGAAATCAGCGGCGTGATCAGCTTCGGCAAGGAGACCAAGGGCAAGCGTCGCCTGACGATTACCCCGGAAGGCGGTGGCGATCCCTTTGAGACGCTGATCCCGAAGTGGCGTCAGATCGCGGTCTTCGAGGGCGAGTCGGTCGCGAAGGGCGAGGTCATCTCCGATGGTCCCAGCAACCCCCACGACATCCTGCGTCTGCTGGGTGTCGAGGAGCTGGCCAAGTACATCACCGCCGAGATCCAGGAGGTCTACCGCCTCCAGGGCGTGGGCATCAACGACAAGCACATTGAAGTGATCGTGCGTCAGATGCTGCGCAAGGTCGAGATCACCGATGCCGGTGACTCCGACTTCATCCCCGGCGATCAGGCCGAGCTGGTGCGGGTGCTCGAACAGAATGCGCGCCTCGAGAAGGCGGGCAAGTTCCCGGCCAAGTATCAGCGTGTGCTGCTCGGTATCACCAAGGCCAGCCTGGCAACCGAGTCGTTCATCTCCGCGGCCTCCTTCCAGGAGACCACGCGAGTGCTGACCGAAGCCGCGGTGACCGGCAAGCGGGATTACCTGCGCGGCTTGAAGGAGAACGTCGTGGTGGGTCGCCTGATCCCGGCCGGTACCGGCCTGACTCACCATGCCGAGCGTCGCCGCCGGCGCGATGGTGTCGAAGAGCCTGCCGCACCGTCGGCCCATGACGTCGAGCAGGCGCTGGGCGCTCAGTTGACCGCGCTGGATTCGGATGACGACGAGATCTGACGTCACCGGCAGGTCCGGCCGCTGCGGCGGCCGGGCTTGACGAAGGGCGGCGTCAGCCAGTAGAATGCGCAGCCTTTAACAGTGGGGCGGGTGCGCCCGAACCTGCTGGGAAGGTAGCGTAGTACAGGAAAGCGAGCGGCTACCTCGCTTCCGCAAGGCAACCCATTGGAGCAATAGATGGCAACAATCAATCAGCTGGTGCGCAAGCCGCGCAAGCGTCCCGTCAGCAAGAGTGACGTGCCGGCGCTGCAGGCCTGCCCGCAGAAGCGCGGCGTTTGCACCCGCGTCTACACGACTACCCCGAAGAAGCCGAACTCCGCACTGCGTAAGGTGTGCCGTGTTCGCCTGACCAACGGGTTCGAGGTTTCCTCCTACATTGGTGGTGAGGGGCACAACCTGCAGGAGCACTCCGTGGTTCTGATCCGCGGTGGTCGAGTCAAGGACCTTCCCGGTGTGCGTTATCACACCGTGCGCGGCGCTCTGGACACCTCCGGCGTGCAGAACCGTAAGCAGGGTCGTTCCAAGTACGGTACCAAGCGTCCCAAGGCCTGATCGGCCCGGATCGCGATTTCACCACCCATTGATATCGGTCTGATAAGAGTAAGGTCGGGCGTCGCGGGCTCAAAGCGAGTGCGCGGGAGTTCCGAGTTTACCTGAAGGACCCTTCAACAGAGGGCTTATCATGCCTAGAAGAAGAGTTGCGGCCAAGCGTGAGATCCTGCCGGATCCCAAGTTCGGAAGCGAACGCCTGGCGAAGTTCATGAACCACCTGATGATCGGCGGCAAGAAGTCCGTAGCTGAGCGCATCGTCTATGGTGCGCTGGACAGGGTTGCCGAGCGCAGTAACGAAGAGCCGCTGGAGATCTTCGACAAGGCGCTGGAGAGCATCCAGCCGATGGTCGAGGTGAAGTCACGCCGCGTCGGCGGCGCGACCTATCAGGTGCCGGTCGAGGTGCGTCCCTCGCGTCGTCAGGCGCTGGCCATGCGTTGGCTGGCAGATGCCGCGCGCCGCCGTGGTGAAAAGACCATGGTGCTGCGTCTCGCCGGCGAGATGCTCGATGCCGCCGAAGGCAAGGGCTCTGCGGTCAAGAAGCGTGAAGACGTGCATCGTATGGCTGAAGCCAACAAGGCCTTCTCGCACTTCCGGTTCTAAGTGCCGGCCGCAAAACGCATCGCCAACCAACGGGGAGTTCCACCGTGGCTCGCAAAACTCCGCTAAAACGCTATCGCAACATCGGGATCGTCGCCCACGTCGATGCCGGCAAGACCACCACGACCGAGCGCGTGCTGTTCTATACCGGGATCAACCACAAGTTGGGCGAGACCCACGAAGGCGCTTCTACCACCGACTGGATGGAGCAGGAGCAGGAGCGTGGTATCACCATCACCTCCGCTGCCGTGACGACATTCTGGAGGGGGATGAACCACCAGTTCGACGAGCATCGCATCAACATCATCGACACCCCCGGGCACGTCGACTTCACCATCGAGGTGGAGCGTTCCCTGCGTGTGCTCGACGGTGCCGTGGTGGTGCTGTGTGGCTCTTCCGGCGTGCAGCCGCAGACCGAGACAGTCTGGCGTCAGGCCAACAAGTACGAAGTTCCGCGCATGGTGTTCGTCAACAAGATGGACCGTACCGGCGCTGACTTCTTCAACGTGGTCGCCCAGCTCAAGGACCGGCTCGGTGCCAATGCCGTGCCGATCCAGATCAACTGGGGCACCGAGGAAGACTTCAAGGGTGTCATCGATCTGATCGAGATGAAGGCCATCCAGTGGAACGAAAGCGATTTCGGTGCCACCTATGACCTGATCGATATCCCCGCCGATCTCCAGGAGACCGCGGAGAAGTATCGCGAGGAGATGGTCGAGGCCGCAGCCGAAGCTTCCGAAGAGCTGATGGACAAGTACCTGGAAGGTGGCGAGCTTTCCAAGGAAGAGATCAAGGCCGGTCTGCGCCGTCGTACTCTCGACAACGAGATCGTGCTGGTCACCTGCGGCTCTGCGTTCAAGAACAAGGGCGTGCAGGCAGTGCTGGACTCAGTCGTCGAATACCTTCCGTCTCCCACCGAGGTCAAGGCGATCGAGGGTGAGCTGGACGACAAGGAAGGTACCATCGAGACTCGCGAGGCCGATGACAAGGCGCCGTTCGCCGCCCTGGCGTTCAAGATCGCGACCGATCCCTTCGTCGGCACCCTGACCTTCATCCGCGTCTACTCCGGCGTGCTGAAGTCCGGCGACAGCGTCTACAACTCCGTGCGCAACAAGAAGGAGCGTATCGGGCGTCTGGTGCAGATGCACGCCAACTCCCGTGAGGAGATCAAGGAAGTGCTGGCCGGCGATATCGCCGCCTGTATCGGCCTGAAGGACGTCACCACCGGCGACACCCTGTGCGACCTGAATGACAAGATCGTGCTGGAGCGCATGGAGTTCCCGGATCCGGTTATCTCCGTGGCCGTCGAGCCGAAGTCCAAGGCGGACCAGGAGAAGATGGGCGTGGCACTGGGCAAACTGGCCCAGGAAGACCCCTCGTTCCAGGTGCGTACCGACGAGGAGACGGGCCAGACCATCATCTCCGGCATGGGCGAGCTGCACCTCGACATCATCGTCGACCGCATGCGTCGTGAGTTCAAGGTCGAGGCCAACATCGGCAAGCCGCAGGTCGCCTACCGCGAGACCATTCGTGGCTCGGTCGAGCAGGAAGGCAAGTTCGTGCGCCAGTCCGGTGGTCGTGGTCAGTACGGTCACGTGCATCTGCGCATCGAGCCGCTGACCGCGGAAGACAAGGGCGAAGATGAAGACATGAGCTTCAAGTTCGCTTCAGAGATCGTCGGCGGCGTGGTTCCCAAGGAATACGTGCCGGCCGTCGAGAAAGGGGCCTACGAGCAGCTGCAGAACGGTGTCATCGCGGGCTACCCGATGATCGACGTCAAGGTTACGCTGTACGATGGTTCCTACCACGACGTGGACTCCAACGAGACCGCGTTCAAGGTTGCTTCTTCCATGGCAGTCAAGGAAGGTGCCAAGAAGGCCAAGGCGGTGCTGCTCGAGCCGGTAATGAAGGTCGAGGTCGTCACCCCCGAGGACTTCATGGGCGACGTCATGGGTGACCTCAACCGCCGCCGTGGTCTGGTATCCGGCATGGATGATTCGCCCATGGGCAAGGTCATTCGCGCCAGAGTTCCGTTGGCTGAGATGTTCGGTTACGCGACCGATCTGCGTTCTCAGACCCAGGGACGCGCAAGCTACGTCATGGAGTTTGCGGATTACGAAGAGGCGCCGTCCAGCGTCGTTGAAGCCGTCATCAACCAAAACGGTTAACCGTTAGCTAACGTAAAGAGGTTATAGCAGTGGCTAAGGAAAAATTTGAGCGTTCCAAACCGCACGTCAACGTCGGTACCATCGGTCACGTCGACCACGGCAAGACCACTCTGACTGCGGCCCTGACCCGTGTTTCCGCCGAGGTGTTCGGTGGTGACTGGAGCGAGTTCGACGCCATCGACAACGCTCCCGAAGAGCGTGAGCGTGGTATCACCATCGCCACCTCTCACGTCGAGTACCAGTCCGAAGCGCGCCACTACGCGCACGTCGACTGCCCGGGGCACGCCGACTACGTCAAGAACATGATCACCGGTGCCGCCCAGATGGACGGTGCGATCCTGGTCTGTTCCGCTGCCGACGGCCCCATGCCGCAGACTCGCGAGCACATCCTGCTGTCTCGTCAGGTTGGCGTGCCGTACATCGTCGTGTTCCTGAACAAGGCCGACATGGTCGACGACGAAGAGCTGCTCGAGCTGGTCGAGATGGAAGTTCGTGAGCTCCTCGACGAGTACGACTTCCCGGGCGACGACACCCCGATCATCACCGGCTCTGCCCTGATGGCGCTGGAAGGCAAGGACGACAACGGCATGGGCACCACCGCCGTTGCCAGCCTGATCAAGGCCCTGGACGACTACATCCCGGAGCCGGAGCGTGCCATCGATCAGCCGTTCCTGATGCCGATCGAGGACGTGTTCTCCATCTCCGGTCGCGGCACCGTGGTCACCGGTCGTGTCGAGCGCGGCATCGTCAAGGCTGGCGAGGAAGTCGAGATCGTCGGTATCAAGGACACCGTCAAGACCGTCGTTACCGGCGTCGAGATGTTCCGCAAGCTGCTCGACGAAGGTCGTGCCGGTGAGAACGTTGGCGCCCTGCTGCGTGGCACCAAGCGTGACGACGTCGAGCGTGGTCAGGTTCTGGCCAAGCCGGGCACCATCACCCCGCACACCAAGTTCGAGGCCGAGGTGTACGTGCTGTCCAAGGACGAGGGTGGTCGTCACACTCCGTTCTTCAAGGGCTACCGTCCGCAGTTCTACTTCCGTACCACCGACATCACCGGTACCTGTGAGCTGCCGGAAGGCGTCGAGATGGTCATGCCGGGCGACAACGTCAAGATGGTGGTCAGCCTGATCGCGCCGATCGCCATGGACGATGGCCTGCGCTTCGCCATCCGTGAAGGCGGTCGTACCGTCGGCGCTGGCGTCGTGGCCAAGATCGTCGAGTAAGCATCGCGCTTCTTGAATGATCAGAAGGGGCTCCAGGAGGAGCCCCTTTGCTGTTCATCGTCAACGAGTGTTTGACTCTCGTTTTCGGTGTGCATATAATGCGCATCCTTTGAATGCGTGGGTTGACGGCTCGCGCCGTCAGAATCCATTGGAGTTAGGGCAAATGCAGAACCAGAAGATTCGCATTCGGTTGAAGGCCTTCGACCATCGCCTGATCGACCAGTCCGCCGCGGAGATTGTCGAAACCGCCAAGCGTACCGGCGCCCAGGTTCGTGGACCGATTCCTCTGCCGACCAATCGCGAGCGCTATACCGTGCTGATCTCGCCGCACGTCAACAAGGACGCGCGCGACCAGTACGAGATTCGCACTCACAAGCGCGTGCTCGATATCGTCGAGCCGACGGAGAAGACCGTCGATGCCCTGATGAAGCTCGATCTCGCCGCCGGCGTGGACGTGCAGATCAAGCTCGACTGATTATTACACTAGACACCGCGGCCCAGCGTTCGACAATTCGCTCGAGCAGCAGCCGCCGCGCCGTGAGGCGCCACACAACGTGCTAGTGGAATGCTCTGGAAAGGGCAGCCATAGCGGGTGATAGCCCCGTACACTATAGGAGACTGAGAATGACTATCGGTTTAGTCGGCAAGAAGGCCGGGATGACCCGTGTCTTCACCGAAGACGGCGCTTCCGTGCCCGTAACCGTGATCGAGGTTGAGCCTAATCGCGTCACTCGCGTCAAGACCGTCGAAAGCGACGGCTACGCGGCGATTCAGGTTACAACTGGCTCCCGCAAGGCCAAGCACCTGTCGAAGGCCCAGGCTGGGCAGTTCGCCAAGGCAGGTATCGAGGCCGGTCGTTCGCTGATGGAGTTCCGCCTGGCAGAAGGCGACGAGGCTCCGGAAGTGGGCGGCGAACTCACCGTATCCCTCTTCGAAGCTGGTCAATCGATCGATGTGACTGGCAGCTCCAAGGGCAAGGGTTTCCAGGGCGCAGTCAAGCGCTGGAACTTCCGCACCCAGGACAACAGCCACGGTAACTCCCTGGCCCACCGCGCGCCGGGCTCCATCGGCATGTGCCAGACTCCTGGGCGAGTGTTCAAGGGCAAGAAAATGGCTGGCCAGATGGGCAACGTGCGTTGCACCGTCCAGAGTCTTGAAGTCGTCCGCGTCGATGCTGAGCGTAATCTGCTGCTGGTCAAGGGTGCCGTGCCTGGTGCCACCGGTAGTGACGTTATCGTGCGCAGCGCCGTGAAAGCTGGCTGAAGGGGAATCTACCGATGAATCTGAATCTTGCTGCCGGCGCCGGCACCGTCGACGTGTCCGACGCCACCTTTGGCAAAGAATTCAATGAAGCGCTCGTGCACCAGGTCGTCACCGCCTATCTGGCCGGTGGTCGTCAGGGTACCCGCGCTCAGAAGAACCGTTCCGACGTGCGTGGCGGCGGCAAGAAGCCGTGGCGTCAGAAGGGTACCGGTCGTGCCCGTGCCGGCACCATCCGCTCGCCGATCTGGCGCAGTGGCGGTGTGACCTTTGCGGCTCGTCCCCAGGACTACACCCAGAAGGTCAACCGCAAGATGTACCGTGCGGCGATGCGCTCGATCCTCTCCGAGCTGGTGCGCCAGGATCGCCTGGTGGCCGTCGAGGAGTTCGCCGTCGACGCTCCGAAGACCAAGCAGCTGGTCGCCAAGCTCAACGAGCTGGGTCTGGAGAAGGTGCTGATCGTCACCGAAGAAGTCGATGAGAACCTCTACCTGGCCGCCCGCAACATCCCCAACGTGGATGTGGTCGATGTGGCCGCCGCCGATCCGGTGAGTCTGGTCGCCTTCGACAAGGTGCTGGCCACCGTCTCCGCCCTCCGTAAATTCGAGGAGAAGCTGGCATGAACCAGGAGCGTGTATTCAAGGTGCTGCTCGGCCCGCACGTGACCGAGAAGGCCGCCATGGCTGCTGAACGCAACCAGTACGTGTTCAAGGTGGCTAGCGACGCGACCAAGCCCGAGATCAAGAAGGCCGTTGAGGCTCTGTTCGGCAAGAAGGTCGACCGCGTTCAAGCGCTGAACGTCAAGGGCAAGACCAAGCGCACCGCGCAGGGTCTGGGTCACCGCAAGGGGTATCGCAAGGCCTACGTTACGTTGGCCGCCGGCGAGACCCTTGAAGACTTCTCTGGCGCCGAATAAGGGCAGGAGTACGGACAATGGCAATCGTCAAGACTAAACCCACATCCGCCGGTCGTCGCCACCTTGTAAAGGTCGTGAACAGCGAGCTCCACAAGGGTGCACCCTACGCGCCTCTGCTCGAGAAGCAGTCGCGCAATGGCGGGCGTAACAACAACGGTCGTATCACCACCCGTCACGTGGGCGGTGGTCACCGTCAGCACTACCGGATCATCGACTTCAAGCGCACCAAGGATGGCGTTCCGGCCATCGTTGAGCGTCTCGAGTACGATCCGAACCGTAGCGCCAACATCGCGCTGCTGAAGTATCTCGATGGCGAGCGTCGCTACATTCTGGCGCCCAAGGGCGTTAGCGCCGGCGACCGTCTCGAGTCCGGCGTCAACGCGGCCATCAAGAAGGGCAACGCTCTTCCGCTGCGTAACATTCCGCTGGGTTCCACCGTGCACTGCATCGAGCTCAAGCCCGGCAAGGGCGGCCAGATCGCTCGTAGCGCCGGTACCAGCGCCCAGCTGGTCGCTCGTGAAGGCAACTATGCCACCCTGCGTCTGCGCTCCGGCGAGATGCGCAAGGTGCTGAGCGAGTGCCGCGCGACCCTGGGAGAAGTGGGCAATTCAGAGCACAGCCTGCGTCAGCTTGGCAAGGCCGGTGCGAAGCGCTGGAAAGGTGTGCGTCCGACCGTTCGCGGCGTGGCCATGAACCCGGTGGATCACCCGCACGGTGGCGGTGAAGGCCGCACCAGCGGTGGTCGTCATCCGGTGACTCCGTGGGGCGTTCCCACCAAGGGCCACAAGACCCGCAAGAACAAGCGCACCGATGCGCTGATCGTTCGTCGCCGCAAGGCCAAGTAACACACTTTAAGAGGTAACGGCTGTGCCACGTTCACTGAAGAAAGGTCCCTTTATTGACCTTCATCTGCTGAAGAAGGTCGAGGCTGCTGTGGAGAAGAGTGATCGCAAACCGATCAAGACCTGGTCGCGTCGCTCCATGATCCTGCCCAACATGGTAGGACTCACCATCGCAGTCCATAACGGTCGCCAACACGTCCCGGTGCATGTCTCCGAGGAAATGGTTGGCCACAAACTGGGCGAATTCGCTGCTACCCGCCTCTATCGCGGTCATGCGGCGGACAAGAAAGCCAAACGGTAAGCCAGAGAGGATTGAGAGATGGAAGTCACAGCTAAGCTGCGTGGCGCTCGTTTATCCGCCCAGAAGGCCCGTTTGGTGGCTGACCAGGTGCGCGATAAGCCGGTCGCCGAGGCGCTGGACCTGCTGACCTTCTCACCGAAGAAGGCTGCCAAGCTGGTCAAGAAAGTGCTGCAGTCCGCCATCGCGAACGCGGAAGAAAATAACGGCATGGATATCGACGAGCTGCGTGTCTCGACCATCTGCGTCGATGAGGGCATGACGCTCAAGCGTATCAAGCCGCGTGCCAAGGGCCGCGCGGATCGTATCTTGAAGCGCACCTGCCACATCACCGTCAAGGTAGCCGAGAAGTAGGAGTCGACCAGATGGGTCAGAAAGTCAATCCAACAGGCATCCGCCTGGGTATCGTCAAAGACCATACCTCGGTGTGGTACGCCGAGCGCGGCGCCTATGCCGATAAGCTGAACAGCGACCTCGCGGTGCGCAGCTTCCTGGAAGAGCGTCTCAAGAACGCCTCCGTGAGCCGCATCACCATCGAGCGTCCGGCCAACAACGCGCGCATCACCATTCACACCGCCCGTCCGGGCATCGTGATTGGCAAGAAGGGCGAGGACGTTGACCGTCTGCGCCGCGAGCTGACCGCGATGATGGGTGTGCCCGTGCACGTCAACATCGAGGAAGTTCGCAAGCCCGAGCTGGATGCCATGCTCGTGGCCCAGAACATCGCTGGCCAGCTCGAGCGCCGCGTGATGTTCCGTCGTGCCATGAAGCGCTCCGTGCAGAACGCCATGCGCCTGGGCGCCGGCGGCATCAAGGTGTCGCTCTCCGGTCGTCTCGGCGGTGCGGAAATCGCCCGTACCGAGTGGTACCGGGAAGGTCGTGTTCCGCTGCACACGCTGCGCGCCGACATCGACTACGCCGCCTACGAGGCCAAGACCACCTACGGCATCATCGGTGTCAAGGTTTGGGTCTTCAAGGGTGAAATCCTCGGGGGCATCGAGGAGGTCCGCGCCAAGGCTAAACAGCCGCAGGCCGCGCCCTCCAAGAAGAAAGGTTCCAGGTAAGGGGAGAGCGAGTCGATGTTACAACCCAAGCGTATGAAGTTCCGCAAGATGCAGAAGGGCCGCAATCGTGGCCTGGCGCATCGCGGAAGCAAGGTAAGCTTCGGCGAATACGGCCTCAAGGCAACTGGCCGTGGTCGTATCACCGCCCGTCAGATCGAAGCCGGTCGTCGTGCGATCACCCGTCACGTCAAGCGTGGTGGCAAGATCTGGATTCGGGTGTTCCCGGACAAGCCGATCTCCAAGAAGCCCCTCGAAGTCCGTATGGGTAAGGGGAAGGGTTCCGTCGAGTACTGGGTCGCACAGATTCAGCCCGGTCGGATCCTCTACGAGATCGAAGGCGTGTCCGAGGAGCTGGCTCGCGAGGCCTTTGGCCTGGCGGCGCAGAAGTTCCCGGTTTCCACCACCTTTGTGAAACGGACGGTGATGTGATGAAAGCCCAGGAAATCCGTGAAAAGTCAGTCGACGAGCTGAACGATCAGCTCCTCGAACTCCTCCGCGAGCAGTTCAACCTGCGCATGCAGAAGGCCACCGGCCAACTCAGCCAGACGCACCTGCTCAAGCAGGTTCGTCGGGACATCGCCCGGGTGAAGACTGTGCTCAACGAGAAGGCAGGTGACTGAGATGGCCGAAGAGAAGAAAACCCGTACGCTCACCGGCAAGGTGGTGAGCGACAAGATGGACAAGTCCATCGTCGTGATGATCGAGCGCCGTGAGCGGCACCCGATCTACGGCAAGTACGTTAAGCGCTCCACCAAGCTCCACGCCCATGACGAGGCGAACCAGGCGAAGGCCGGTGATACGGTCTCCATCCAGGAGTGCCGTCCGCTGTCCAAGACCAAGTCCTGGACGCTGGTCGAGGTGGTCGAGCAGGCCAAGGGCTAACCCTACACCTGCTGTCAGATTAGGTTTGGAGAAAACCGATGATTCAGACTCAGACAATGCTGGACGTCGCCGACAACAGTGGAGCGCGCCGGGTGCAGTGCATCAAGGTGCTGGGCGGTTCTCATCGCCGTTATGCCCACGTTGGCGACATCATCAAAGTCACGGTGAAAGAAGCCATTCCGCGTGGCAAGGTCAAGAAAGGCCAGGTCCTCAAGGCGGTGGTGGTTCGCACCCGCAGCGGTGTCCGTCGTTCCGACGGCTCGCTGATTCGCTTCGACGGAAATGCGGCGGTTCTGTTGAACAACACCAATGATCAGCCGATCGGCACCCGTATCTTCGGGCCGGTGACCCGTGAGCTTCGCAACGAGAAGTTCATGAAGATCATTTCCTTGGCGCCTGAAGTGCTGTAAGGAGCGAGGCGGATATGCAAAAGATCAAACGTGACGATGAAGTGATCGTCATCGCCGGCAAGGATAAGGGCAAGCGCGGCACCGTAAAGCGGGTTCTTGATAACCGCTTCGTGGTGTCCGGTGTGAACATGATCAAGCGTCACACCAAGCCCAATCCCATGGCGGGAAATCAGGGCGGTATCGTCGAGCGCGAGGCTCCGATTCACGCGTCCAACGTGGCCATCTTCAACCAGGAGACCGGAAAGGCAGATCGCGTCGGCTTCCAGGTTCAGGAAGACGGTACCAAGGTACGTATCTACAAGTCGACGCAGTCGCAGATCGACGCCTAACGCGAGTCGGGTAGCATAATGGCGAACTTGAAAGAACGTTATCAGAACGAGGTGGTGGCTCAACTCAAAGAGCAGTTCAGCTACGCCAACGTGATGCAGGTGCCACGAGTCACCAAGGTGACTCTGAATATGGGCATCGGCGAAGCGACCAGCGATAAAAAGCTGATCGACAACGCCATCGGTGACCTGGAGAAGCTCTCCGGTCAGAAGCCGGTGGTAACCAAGGCACGTAAGTCCATCGCGGGCTTCAAGGTGCGTGAAGGCTGGCCGATCGGGATCAAGGTGACCCTGCGCTCCGAGCGCATGTGGGACTTCCTCGATCGCCTGGTGAATATCGCGATCCCCCGCGTTCGTGACTTCCGTGGTCTCAACCCGAAGTCCTTCGACGGTCGTGGCAACTACTCCATGGGGGTGCGTGAGCAGATCATCTTCCCGGAACTCGAGTATGATAAGATCGACCGGATTCGTGGTCTGGATGTCACCATCACCACCACCGCCAACACCGATGATGAAGGTCGTGCGCTGCTGAGCGCGCTGAACTTCCCGTTCAAGAAATAAGGGTGGGATCATGGCAAAGAAAAGCATGGTAGAGCGTGAGCTCAAGCGCGCCAAGCTGGTGGAGAAGTACTCCGCCAAGCGTGCCGAGCTCAAGGCGATCATCCAGGACGCGAACGCTTCCGACGAAGAGCGCTTCGAAGCTACGCTGAAGCTTCAGCAGTTGCCGCGCGACTCCAGCCCGGTGCGTCAGCGTAACCGCTGTCGTATCACCGGTCGTCCGCACGGCTTCTACAACAAGTTCGGCCTCGGCCGCAACAAGCTTCGTGAAGCCGCCATGCGTGGCGATGTTCCCGGACTCAAGAAGTCCAGCTGGTAAGCCACGCAAGAATCAGGAGCGCAACGTAAATGAGCATGCAAGACACTCTGGCGGATATGTTTACCCGTATCCGCAATGCGCAAATGGCCACCAAGGAGACGGTCACCATGCCGTCTTCCCGCCTCAAGGTTGAGGT
Organism: Halomonas marinisediminis; assembly: GCF_004347715.1. NCBI lineage: Bacteria > Pseudomonadati > Pseudomonadota > Gammaproteobacteria > Oceanospirillales > Halomonadaceae > Halomonas > Halomonas marinisediminis. Next base: position 26,389 of record NZ_SLTR01000016.1, read on the forward strand.
GGCCCGCGTATTGAAGGAAGAGGGTTACATCAACGACTTCGCGGTGTCCGAAAGCGCCAAGCCGGAGCTGGCCGTGACCCTCAAGTATTTCGAGGGCAAGCCGGTCATCGAGCACATCCAGCGAGTTTCCAAGCCGTCCCTGCGCCAGTACAAGGGCAAGGACGCGCTGCCGAAGGTCGCCGATGGTCTGGGTATCGCTATCGTCACCACCTCCAACGGGGTGATGACCGATCGCGCGGCTCGCAAGGCCGGTGTCGGTGGCGAAGTCATCTGCACCGTATTCTAGGAGTTTGGAATGTCCCGCGTAGCCAAATATCCAGTAAAAGTGCCCGCTGGCGTCGAGATCAAGATCGACGGTGACCAGCTGACCGCCAAGGGCGGCCAGGGCACGCTGTCAATGACCATCCACCACGACGTGGTGGTAGGTCAGGAAGAGGGTCAGCTGACCTTCGCCCCCAGCGAGTCTGCCAAGACCTGGGCCATGGCCGGTACCACCCGCGCCCTGGTGCAGAATCTGGTGACCGGGGTAAGCGAAGGCTTCACCAAGTCCCTCGAAATCATCGGCGTCGGTTATCGTGCCCAGGCCAAGGGCCAGACGCTCAATCTGTCACTAGGCTTCTCGCACCCGGTCGAGTATACGCTGCCTGAGGGTGTCTCCGCGGAAACGCCGAAGAACACCCAGATCGTGCTGAAGAGCGCGGACAAGCAGAAGCTCGGCCATGTGGCCGCGGAAATCCGCGCCTTCCGTCCGCCCGAGCCCTACAAGGGCAAGGGTGTCAGGTACGCCGACGAGCAGGTGCGTCGCAAAGAAGCCAAGAAGAAGTAAGGCAGGGTTATGAACGCGAAGAAAGAATCTCGTCTCCGTCGTGCCCGCCGCGCTCGCGCCAAGATCCGCGAGCTGGGCGTGTATCGCCTGTGCGTCAACCGTACCCCGCGTCACATCTACGCGCAGATTATCTCGCCGGATGGTGGCAAGGTGCTGGCCAGCGCCTCAACGCTGGACAAGGTCCTGCGTGAGGGTGCTACCGGCAACGCTGACGCCGCCGCCAAGGTTGGCGAACTGATTGCTGAGCGCGCCAAGCAAGCGGGCATCACCCAGGTAGCCTTCGACCGCGCCGGTTTCAAGTACCACGGCCGCGTCAAGGCCCTGGCCGACGCCGCTCGTGAAGGCGGCCTGGAATTCTAAAGGGTTTTACGATGGCGAAGAACGAACAGCAAAGCGGCGACCTCCAGGAGAAGCTGGTACAGGTCAACCGTGTTGCCAAGGTGGTCAAGGGTGGCCGTGTCTTCGGTTTCACCGCTCTGACCGTCGTGGGCGACGGCAAGGGTCGTGTCGGCTTCGGTCGCGGCAAGGCACGTGAAGTGCCGGTCGCTATCCAGAAGGCGATGGACCAGGCGCGTCGCAACATGGTCAAGGTGCACCTCTCCGGCGGCACCCTGCAGTACCCGATCAAGGCCCGTCACGGTGCCTCCAAGGTGTACATGCAGCCCGCCTCCGAGGGTACCGGCGTAATCGCCGGCGGTGCCATGCGCTCCGTGCTGGAGCTGGCCGGCGTCCATGACGTCCTGGCCAAGTGCTACGGCTCCACCAACCCGGTGAACGTGGTACGGGCGACCGTCAAGGGCCTGAGCGCCATTCAGTCGCCGGAAGACATCGCCGCCAAGCGCGGTATGCCTGTCGAAGCGATCACGGGGTGAGCACCATGGCAGCAACGATCAAGGTTACCCAGACCCGCAGCACCATCGGCGTGCTGGCCAAGCACAAGGCCACCATCCAGGGCCTCGGCCTGCGTCGCATCGGTCACACGGTCGAACTGGAAGATACCCCCGCCGTACGCGGCATGATTCACAAGGTTAACTACCTTGTGCGCGTTGAGGGAGAGTAATCCATGAAACTCAATAGCCTGAGCCCGGCACCGGGCTCCAAGCACGCCGAGAAGCGTGTCGGTCGTGGCATCGGCTCCGGTCTGGGCAAGACCGGCGGCCGTGGCCACAAGGGCCTCAAGTCGCGCAGCGGCGGCAGCGTCAAGCCCGGCTTCGAGGGCGGTCAGATGCCGCTCCAGCGGCGTCTGCCGAAGTTCGGCTTCACCTCTGCGAAGTCGTTGGTTTCCGAGGAAGTGCGCCTGGCCGAGCTGGCCAAGGTTGCCGGTGACGAAGTCACCCTCGAGACCCTCAAGCAGGCCAACGTGCTGAAGGACGCCACGCTGCACGCGAAGGTGATCCTCTCCGGCGATCTGAACAAGGCGGTTACGGTTCGCGGACTCAAGGTCACCAAGGGTGCCCGTGCCGCGATCGAAGCCGCCGGTGGCAAGGTAGAGGACTAAATGGCGAAGTCAGGAAAAATGCCGGCGATGGGCAGCGGTCTAGGTGAACTGTGGGCGCGTCTGCGCTTCGTGCTCCTCGCCATCGTGGTGTACCGCATCGGTGCCCACATCCCCGTGCCCGGTATGAATCCTGACCAGCTTGCTGCCTTGTTCAGGGAGCAGCAGGGTACCATCCTTGGCATGTTCAACATGTTCTCGGGTGGCGCCCTGGAGCGCATGAGCATCTTCGCCCTGGGCATCATGCCCTATATTTCGGCGTCGATTATCATGCAGCTGTTGACCGCGGTCTCGCCCCATCTTGAGCAGCTCAAGAAGGAGGGTGAGGCCGGGCGGCGCAAGATCAGCCAATACACCCGCTACGGCACCGTTGCCCTGGCACTGGTTCAGGCCACCGGCATGTCGGTCGGCCTGGCCAGCCAGGGCATCGCCTATACTGCCGACTTCAGCTTCTACTTCACCGCCATCGTCACGTTCGTGGGTGGTGCGGTATTCCTGATGTGGCTGGGTGAACAGATCACCGAGAAAGGGATCGGCAACGGCATCTCGCTGCTGATCTTCGCCGGTATCGTGGCGGGCCTGCCCGGCGCCGTCGGTCAGGCCTTCGAGCTGGCTCGCAACGAAGGGGCGTGGAACGTCCTGCCGCTGCTGGCACTCACTGCCCTGGGCGTTGCTACCGTGGCCTTCGTGGTGTTCATCGAGCGCGGTCAGCGCCGCATCACGGTGAATTATCCGCGTCGTCAGGTCGGCAACAAGATGTATGCTGGTCAGAGCAGCTATCTGCCGCTGAAGGTGAACATGGCGGGCGTCATTCCGCCGATCTTTGCCTCCAGCATCCTGCTGTTTCCGGCCTCGCTGGGACAGTGGGTCGGTGCCGGCGATGGCCTCGACTGGCTGCAGCGTGCGTCCCAGGCTCTTGGCCCGGGTCAGCCGCTGTACATCTTGCTTTTTGCCGCTGCGGTGGTATTCTTCTGCTTCTTTTACACAGCGCTGGTCTTCAATCCCAAGGACGTCGCCGACAACCTCAAGAAGTCGGGTGCCTTCCTGCCGGGGATTCGTCCTGGCGAGCAGACGGCTCGCTACGTCGACAAGGTCATGACTCGTCTGACCCTGTTTGGCGCCTTGTACATCACTGCGGTTTCCCTGATGCCCCAGTTCCTGATCGTGGCGTGGAACGTGCCGTTCTTCTTTGGCGGTACTTCGCTGCTGATCGTGGTGGTGGTCATCATGGACTTCATGGGTCAGGTGCAGTCGCACCTCATGTCGCACCAGTACGAGTCGGTGATGAAGAAGTCCAACCTGAAAGGCTACGGCGGCGGCGGCATCATGCGCTGAGACGCCGTTCGTCGAACTGGCGCGTTGCAGTCCTCAGGGGCCGCCTCGCTAGCCGACTTTGGAGATGGAACGATGAAAGTTCGAGCTTCCGTGAAGAAAATGTGCCGCAACTGCAAGATCATCCGTCGCAATGGCGCCGTCCGCGTCATTTGCACGGAGCCGCGGCACAAGCAGCGTCAGGGTTGATCCTGGCGACTGCGCTGAACCGGGTGCCGGCATGCCCCCTTGCCCTGTGCAGGGTAAAGGGGTATGCTGTTGCGCCTTTTGTAGTAGACCCAACGAGCAAGCCGCTCACATATTCGGAGTAAGCTGATGGCCCGTATTGCAGGCGTCAATATCCCGGACAACAAGCATGCGGCGATCTCGCTGACCTATATCTTCGGGATTGGCCGCACTCGTGCACAGGATATCTGTGCCGCGTCCGGCATCGCGCCGACCACCAAGATCCAGGACCTGTCATCTGAAGAGATCGACACCCTGCGTTCTGAAGTCGGCAAGTACACCGTTGAAGGTGACCTTCGTCGTGATGTGACGCTGAATATCAAGCGTCTCATGGACCTGGGTTGCTACCGTGGTCTGCGTCATCGTCGTGGTCTTCCGCTGCGTGGTCAGCGTACCAAGACCAATGCGCGTACCCGTAAGGGCCCGCGTAAGCCGATCCGCAAATAACACGCACGTTCTGGCGTAAAGACAGGAAGAATCATCAACATGGCTAACCCGCGTAGCAATCGCAAGAAGGTTAAAAAGCAGGTGGTGGATGCCGTCGCGCATATCCACGCCTCTTTTAACAACACGATCATTACGATCACAGACCGCCAGGGCAATGCCCTATCCTGGGCAACTGCCGGTGGTTCGGGTTTTCGTGGTTCTCGCAAGAGCACCCCGTTCGCTGCTCAAGTGGCAAGCGAGCGTGCAGCGACCGCTGCAGCCGAGTATGGTGTGAAAAACGTCGACGTGCTGGTCAAGGGCCCCGGTCCTGGCCGTGAATCCGCCGTGCGCGCACTCAACGCCGCCGGCTTCCGCGTGCAGAGCATCATTGACGCGACGCCCATTCCCCACAATGGCTGCCGTCCGCCGAAGAAACGCCGCGTTTAAGGAGACAGATTCATGGCTCGTTACATTGGACCGAAGTGCAAACTGTCTCGTCGTGAGGGGACCGACCTCTTTCTGAAGAGCGGTGTCACTCCCTTCGAGAAGAAGTGCAAATCCGAGCAGATTCCGGGTGTGCACGGCCAGCGCCGTCAGCGTATTTCCGAATACGGCTTGCAGCTTCGCGAGAAGCAGAAAGTACGTCGCATGTATGGCGTACTCGAGAAGCAGTTCCGCAACTACTACAAGGAAGCGGCCCGTCTCAAGGGCGCGACCGGCGAAGTACTGCTGCAGCTTCTCGAATCCCGACTGGACAACGTCGTCTACCGCATGGGCTATGGCTCGACCCGCTCCGAAGCTCGGCAGCTGGTCAGCCACAAGGCCATCGCCGTGAATGGCAAGACCGTCAACGTGGCGTCCTATCAGGTCAAGCCCGGTGATGTGGTCTCCGTTCGCGAGAAGGCGAAGAATCAGGCGCGCATCCAGAACGCCCTGGCCCTGGCCGCCAACCGCGGCGACGTGGCCTGGATCGAGGTCGATGCCAAGAAGATGGAAGGCACTTTCAAGGCGCTGCCCGAGCGTGGCGACCTGACTGCCGACATCAACGAGGCCCTGATCGTCGAGCTGTACTCCAAGTAAGCGGTGTCAAGCGCCGTGCCTGCCCTCGTTGACGGGGGCGGGCCAAGAGTACCCAGTATCCGTTTGGCAGCCTGAAAGGTGTTCATATGCAGCGTTCAGTGACAGAGTTTCTTCGTCCGCGCGACATCAAGGTCGAAGAGATCAGCGCACACCACGCAAAGATCGTGCTCGAGCCCTTCGAGCGTGGCTTCGGCCACACGCTGGGCAACGCCCTGCGTCGCATCCTGCTCTCGTCCATGCCCGGCTGTGCCGTGGTAGAGGCCGAGATCGGCGGCGTAGAGCATGAATACAGCGCGATCGAGGGCGTTCAGGAAGATGTCATCGAGATCCTCCTGAACCTCAAGGACGTGGCGATCAAGATGCATAGCCGCGACGAGGCGGTGCTCTCGCTGAACAAGCAGGGCCCGGCCGTCGTGACTGCGGGCGATATCGCCCTCGACCATGACGTCGAGATCATCAATCCCGACCATGTCATCGCCCACGTCAACGAGGGTTCTGAGCTGAAGATGCAGCTCAAGGTGGCACGCGGCCGTGGCTATGAGCCGGCGGATGCACGTGTCGGTGCCGATGATGAATCTCGCGCCATCGGCCGCCTGCAGCTGGATGCGACCTTCAGCCCCGTGCGTCGTGTTTCCTACAGCGTCGAGGCCGCGCGTGTTGAGCAGCGCACCGACCTCGACAAGCTGATCATCGACCTGGAAACCGACGGCACCCTGGATCCCGAAGAGGCGATCCGTCGCAGCGCGACCATCCTGCAGGATCAGCTGGCCGCGTTCGTCGACCTGGAAGCCGACAAGGAACAGGAAGTGGAGGAGGAAGAGGATCATATCGATCCGATCCTGCTGCGCCCCGTAGACGATCTCGAGTTGACCGTTCGCAGCGCCAACTGCCTGAAGGCCGAGAATATCTACTACATCGGCGATCTGATCCAGCGCACCGAGGTGGAGCTGCTCAAGACGCCGAACCTCGGCAAGAAGTCCCTGAACGAGATCAAGGACGTGCTGGCAGCACGCGGTCTTTCCCTGGGCATGCGGCTGGAAAACTGGCCGCCGGCTAGCCTGAAGGACGACAAGGCCTCCGCGTGAGCGCCGACTCGAGTCCCAGTTTGGTAAGGAATCACAACCATGCGTCATCGTAAAAGCGGTCGCCAGTTGAACCGTAACAGCTCGCATCGCCAGGCCATGTTCAAGAACATGAGCGTGTCGCTGATCGAGCACGAGGTCATCAAGACAACCCTGCCCAAGGCCAAGGAGCTGCGTCGCGTCATCGAGCCGCTGATCACTCTGGCCAAGCAGGACAGCGTCGCCAATCGTCGTCTGGCCTTCAGCCGCACCCGTTCCAAGGAAGCGGTCGGCAAGCTCTTCAATGAGCTGGGTCCGCGTTACGCCGAGCGTCCGGGCGGTTACGTCCGTATCCTCAAGTGCGGCTTCCGCACCGGCGACAACGCCCCCATGGCCTTCGTCGAGCTCGTCGACCGTCCGGTCGTCGAGGATGCCGACGAGGAGTGATCCTCGGGCCCCCGGGTCAGGCATACGCTGTAAAGAAAAACCGGCTCCCGCAAGGGGCCGGTTTTTTTCGTCGTAGGGGCTCGTAGACCCGAATCGCAGCTTTACCGGCGCCAGGTCTGCGCGGGGGCGCTGTGAACCCCTCCCTGGGCGCTACCGATGCCATCCCTGGCATAGGACCCCCGCTCCGACCTGGCCCCGGCGCTGCTCACCTCTCGGCGGCGTCTCGCTTCACGCTTTGAGCTCGCCGTCAGGCGGTGGTTTCCGGCTCCGCCTTGTAGGCCTGTGCCCGCTCCAGCAGCGGCTTGAGGAAGCGCCCGGTATGGGAGACCTCGCTGCGGGCCACCTGCTCCGGGGTACCCTCGGCGATGATGCGTCCGCCGCCGGAGCCGCCCTCGGGACCCAGGTCGATCAGCCAGTCGGCGGTCTTGATCACATCCAGGTTGTGCTCGATGACCACGATGGTGTTGCCGTGGTCGCGCAGGCGATGGAGCACGCCGAGAAGCTGGCGGATATCCTCGAAGTGCAGGCCGGTGGTGGGCTCATCGAGGATATACAGCGTCTTGCCGGTGTCGCGCTTGGCCAGCTCCCGGGCGAGCTTGACCCGCTGGGCCTCGCCGCCGGAGAGGGTGGTGGCGCTCTGGCCCAGGCGGATATAGGAGAGGCCCACATCGAGCAGGGTCTGCAGGCGGCGGGCAATGGCCGGCACGGGGCTGAAGAACTCCAGCGCCTCCTCCACGGTCATCCCCAGCACCTCGTCGATGCTCTTGCCCTTGTATTCGATCTCCAGGGTCTCGCGGTTGTAGCGCTTGCCCTTGCAGACATCGCAGGGCACATAGATATCGGGCAGGAAGTGCATCTCGACCTTGATCATGCCCTCGCCCTGACACGCCTCGCAGCGTCCCCCCTTGACGTTGAAGGAGAAGCGGCCGGGCTTGTAGCCCCGCGAGCGCGCCTCCTGGGTGCCGGCGAAGAGTTCGCGGATCGGCGTGAAGATCCCGGTGTAGGTGGCCGGGTTGGAGCGCGGGGTACGCCCGATGGGGCTCTGATCGATATCGATCACCTTGTCGAGATGATCGAGCCCCTCGATCTCATCGTGGGCCGAGGGCGTCAGGCTGGTGGCGTGGTTGAGCTCGCGGGCGGCGATGGGCATCAGGGTCGAGTTGATCAGCGTCGACTTGCCGGAGCCGGAGACGCCGGTGACGCACACGAACAGGCCCAGCGGCAGCTCCAGGGTGACATCCTGAAGGTTGTTGCCGCGGGCGCCCGAGAGGCGCAGTACCTTCTCCGGGTTGCCGGGGATGCGCCAGGGCGGGACCTCGATGCGCCGGGTGCCGGCCAGATACTGGCCGGTGAGCGAATCGGTGGTCGCGGTCACCTCCTCGGGGGTGCCCTGGGCGATGATTCGGCCGCCGTGAACGCCGGCTCCGGGGCCGATGTCGAGCACATGGTCGGCGGCACGGATGGCATCCTCGTCGTGTTCCACCACGATCACGGTGTTGCCCAGGTCGCGCAGGCGCTCGAGGGTCTGCAGCAGACGGTCGTTGTCACGCTGGTGCAGGCCGATGGAGGGCTCATCGAGGATATACATCACTCCCACCAGGCCGGCGCCGATCTGGCTGGCCAGGCGGATACGCTGGGCCTCGCCGCCGGAGAGGGTCTCGGCGCTGCGCTCCAGATTAAGGTAGTCGAGGCCGACGTTGACCAGGAACTCCAGGCGGGCATGGATCTCGTTGATGATCTTGGTGGCGATCTCGCCTCGCCGGCCCGGCAGCTCGAGCTCCTGGAAGTAGTGCCAGGCCTCGCCGATGGGCAGGCGAACCATGTCGGGCAGTGAACGCTCATCGATAAAGACATGGCGCGACTCCTTGCGCAGTCGCGATCCGTCGCAGCCCGGGCAGGGCTGGAGCGCGATATAGCGTGCCAGCTCCTCGCGCACCATGTTCGACTCGGTCTCACGGTAGCGGCGCTGCAGGTTGGGCAGCACCCCCTCGAAGGGGTGTTCGCGACTCACCTTGCGGCCACGATCATTGACATAGTGGAAGGCGATATCGTCGTGACCGCTGCCGTAGAGAATCACCTCGCGCTCGTGGCGTGCCAGCTCCTGCCAGGGGGTCTCCAGGGTGAAGCGGTAGTGATCGGCCACCGCCTGGAGCTGATTGAAGTAGAAGACACTGCGCCGGTCCCAGCCCTTGATCACGCCTTCGGCCAATGACAGTTCCGGGTGGCTGATCAGCTTGTCGGGATCGAAGACCTGCTGCACCCCGAGGCCATCGCAGGTCGAGCAGGCGCCGGCGGGGTTGTTGAAGGAGAACATGCGCGGCTCGAGCTCGGCGATCGAGTAGCCGCACACCGGGCAGGCGAAGCGTGCCGAGAAGGCGATATCCTCTCGCTCGCCGTCCATGAAGTGTACCATGGCGACGCCGTCCGCCAGGCCGAGGGCGGTCTCGAAGGACTCCGCCAGGCGCTGCTGCAGGCCGTCGCGAACCTTGATGCGGTCCACCACCACGCTGATATCGTGCTTGCGGGTCTTCTCCAGCGGGGCGATATCATCGAGCTCCTGGACCTGGCCGTCGACCATCGCGCGCACGAAGCCCTGGGCACGCAGCTCGGCGAGCAGCTGCAGGTGCTCGCCCTTGCGCCCCTTGACCACCGGGGCCAGCAGCATCAGCTTGCTGCCCTCGGGCAGCGCCAGCACCTGATCGACCATCTGCGAGACGGTCTGGGCCTCGAGGTCCTCGCCGTGTTCCGGGCAGCGCGGCGTGCCGGCCCGCGCGAACAGCAGGCGCAGGTAGTCGTAGATCTCGGTGATGGTGCCCACGGTTGAACGCGGGTTATGGGAGGTGGACTTCTGCTCGATGGAGATCGCCGGCGAGAGCCCCTCGATATGATCGACGTCGGGCTTCTCCATCATCGACAGGAACTGGCGGGCATAGGTGGAGAGCGACTCCACGTAGCGCCGCTGCCCCTCGGCATAGAGCGTATCGAAGGCCAGCGAGGACTTGCCCGAGCCGGATAGGCCGGTGACCACGATCAGCTTGTCGCGGGGCAGCTCGACGTCGATATTCTTCAGGTTGTGGGTGCGGGCACCCCTGACCAGAATCCTGTCCATTCCCACCTCATGAGCGCGGCAAAAGAGAGCGCGGCAAAAGGTCGATTATACGGGCCGGCTCCCGGCGGCGGCAAAGCGGGTTGGATGTCGACTTTCCCCGGCAGGTGGCAAACCGCTAGAATAGACGGTCAACTCCTGGGCGCATGACGCCCCCTCCAGGGAAGATACGCTACGCCTATGCGCAAGGTCTCCGGGCTGCTGCTCCCCGCCGAACGGCGCGCCATCACCGGCCTGGCCGGTCTCTACGCCACTCGTATGCTCGGCCTGTTCATGGTGCTGCCGGTTCTCGCGCTGTATGCCGATGATCTGGCCGGCGCCACGCCGCTGCTGGTGGGGCTGGCGCTGGGCATCTACGGCCTGACGCAGGCGGCTCTGCAGATCCCCTTCGGGCTGCTCTCCGATCGACTTGGGCGCAAGCCGGTGATCGCCGCCGGCCTGGTGCTGTTTGTGCTGGGCAGCGTGGTGGCCGCCGCCGCCAACACCATCGGCGGCGTCATCCTGGGGCGTTGCCTGCAGGGCAGCGGTGCGGTGGCCGCGGCGATCATGGCGCTGCTGGCCGACCAGACACGCGAGCAGGTGCGCACCGCGGCGATGGCCACCATCGGCCTCTCCATCGGAGTGGCCTTCGCCGTGGCCATGGTGCTGGGGCCGCTGGTGGCCGCCAGCTTCGGTCTTTCGGGAGTGTTCTGGTTCAACGCCCTCCTGGCTGCCATGGGGCTACCGGTGCTGTGGCGACTGGTGCCGCCCGCACCACGACGGTTGCGCCATCGCGATGTGGGCATCGACCGCGCCCAGCTGGGGCGCACCCTGAGGCGGCCCGACCTGCTGCGCCTGGATGTCTCCATCTTCGCCCTGCACCTGGTGCTGATGGCGATCTTCGTTGCGGTACCCTTCCGGCTGATCGAGGCGGGGCTTCCCTCGGAGCGCCACGGGCTGGCCTATCTGGGCGTGATGCTGCTGGCCTTCATCGGCATGGTGCCACTGGTCGTGGTGGCCGAGAAGCGTCGACGCATGAAGGCGATGTGCCTGCTGGCCATCTCGGCGATGCTGGTCAGCCTGCTGGGCATGGCCTGGGGCGGCGCCGATCTCTGGGGGTTACTGGCCTGGCTGCTGGCCTACTTCATTGGCTTCAATCTGCTCGAGGCCACGCTGCCATCGATGATCAGCAAGCTGGCACCGGCCGGGGCCAAGGGCACCGCCATGGGGGTCTACTCGACCAGCCAGTTTCTGGGGGCCTTCCTGGGCGGCGTGCTGGGTGGCGCCCTGGCCCAGCACTGGGGGCTGACGGCGGTCTTCCTGGGGGCAGCCGCGTTGGCCGCGGTCTGGCTCGCGGTCATGGTGGGCATGCGCCAGCCGCCGCATCTGGTCAGTGAAGTGGTGGCACTCGACGGTGATCACGGCGATGATGCCCTGGAGACTCTGATGGCGAAGTTTGCCGAGGTGGCCGGCGTCGAGGATGTGCTGGTCGTCCCCGAGGAGCGCCTGGCCTATCTCAAGGTGGATCGTCAGCGCCTCGACGAGGAGGCGCTGGCCAGACTGATCGACTCGGGAAGGGAGCGTGCCTGACGGCGCCCTCATCCACGCCGGCCGGCATGACACGCCAGATGGCGACCCCGGCCCGCGAAACAGTGCATTGATGGCATCTCTTTTTTGACAACACTTTGCTGTATCTCTTTCTGACAACTTTCCCGAAAACTTTTTTGAAAACTTTTTTTAAACAAGGAGTCCCTCATGGCCCGTGGCATCAACAAGGTCATCCTCATCGGCAATCTGGGGCAGGACCCCGAGGTTCGCTTCACCCCCTCCGGTACCGCCGTTGCCAATGTCAACCTGGCGACCACCGATACCTGGATGGATCGCCAGAGCGGCCAGCGCCAGGAGCGTACCGAGTGGCACCGTCTGGTGATGTTCAACAAGACCGCCGAGATCGCCCAGCAGTACCTCAAGAAAGGCAGCAAGATCTATGTCGAGGGACGCCTGCAGACCCGCAAGTGGCAGGGCCAGGATGGTCAGGATCGCTATACCACCGAGATCGTGGTCAATGACATGCAGATGCTCGACGGCCGCGCCGGCGGCGGAGACTTCCAGGGGGGTGGCTTCGGCGGTGCCCAGCAGCAGGGTGGCTATGGTGGTGGCCAGCCCCAGCAGGGCGGTTATGGCGGTCAACCCCAGCAGGGCGGCTATGGTAACCAGCCTCAGCAGGGTGGAGCTCCCCAGCAGGGCGGAGGCTTCGGCGGTGGAGCGCCCCAGCGTCCCCCGCAGCAGCCTCCCCAGCGTCCCGCCCAGGGTGGCCAGCCGGCTGGCGGTCAGCAGCAGGGCGGTAACTTCGGGGCACCCGACCCGGGCAGCTTCGACGACTTCGATGACGAGATCCCGTTCTGATACGTCGATCCGCTGACGCCATGGCGAGAGAGGTGCGCGAGTGAAGCTGCTGGTACTGGATGCCGGTCACTGCCTGAGCCTGGCCCTGGCTCGGGAGGCCAATCGCCGCTCGGATACCGAGCTGATCATCGAGGAGAGCCTGACGCTGGACCCGGACTGGCTGGCGCAGGTGGCGCCGGATGCCCTGGTGATTCCGCCGCTGTCGCGGCCGATCATCGCCGCGCCGGCGGAGGTGACGGCGCACGCCGAGGCGGTGGAGCGCTGCATGGAGCTGTGTCGAGAGGCGGATATTCCGCTGGTGTGGTGCGTCTCCGACCAGCTCTACGAGGATGGCTTCGCCGAGCCCATCGACGAACATGTCATTCCACGCCCGCGAGACGAGAGCCTGCGACGCCTGGTCGTTACCGGTGATCGCATCCGAGCCGAGCACCCTCACCATCTGATCGTGCGGCTGGGGCCGCTGTTCGCGCTGGAGGGCAGCCACGCCTGGCTCAACGAGCTGATCGATACACTGATCGTTGGCGGTGAGGTGCGCGGCGAGGTCGATGTGACCTGCTGTCCCACCTCGGCCGATGCGGTGGCCATGGCGCTGATCGGCATGCTGCAGCAGCAGCAGTGCGGGGCCGGCGCCTGGGGTAGCTATCATCTGGCAGGTACCGAGCCGGTCAGTATCTACACCTTTGTCTCGGTGGTGCGCACCCAGCTGGCCACCCGACTCGAGGGTCGCGGTGAGAAGCGAGAGCTGGGCCCTCTGCGCGCCCTGCATCATCATCACGACCATCCACTGCGCCGTGTGCTCAACTGCCGACGCGTGCTGGAAGTCTTCGGTGTCCATCAGAAGCCCTGGCGCCTGGAGTTGAGCAATATGCTCGATGCCTGGTGTCTGGCCAATGCGCCGGCGTGCAGCAAGGAGGAGAGCACATCGTGAACGTGCTGCGCAGCCTGATCTTCTACCTGGGCTACTTCATCGCCATGCTGGTATGTGGCGTGCTGTTTCTGCCGCCGGCGCCCTTCCTGCCGCTCGGCTCTCGCTATCGTCTGCTCAACCTCTACAACCACTTCATCATCAGCTGGTTCCGGCTGGTCGTCGGGGTGCGCTATGACTTTCGTGGCCATGAGAACGTGCCCGATGGCCCCTGTGTGATCCTTGCCAATCATCAGTCCGAGTGGGAGACCGTCTACCTGCAGCTGCTGCATCCGCCGGTATGCACGGTGCTCAAGAAGGAGTTGCTGAATCTGCCGATCTTCGGCTGGGGGCTGCGGCTGCTGCACCCCATCGCCCTGGACCGCTCGCGGCCCTCTCGGGCCATCAAGCAGGTGCTCACCCAGGGCAAGCAGCGCCTGGGTGAGGGACTGTCGGTGCTGATCTTTCCCGAGGGCACCCGGGTCGCCCCGGGCAGCCGCAAGCGCTACAACAAGAGTGGGGCGGTGATTGCCTGCCGTGCCGGGGTACCGGTGGTGCCGGTGGCCCACAATGCCGGCGAGCGCTGGCCAGGGCGCCATTGGGTAAAGAACCCGGGCCGGCTGTCGCTGGTGGTGGGGGCTCCCATCGCCACCGAGGGGCGTAGCCCGGAGGAGGTCCTGCTCGAGGTGGAGGCGTGGATCGAGGCGACTCTCGAAGAGATCTCCGAGGTGCCGAGGCCAGTGACCGATAGTGCAGCCTCGGCCGTGTGACGCCCGAGGCGACAGATAGCCTGGCTGTCGGGGCTGATCTGGTAATAAGCCCTACGAGCGTGATGCCACCATCGCGAGTGACGAATGCAAGACGGCGCCCCTGAGGGCGCCGTCTTGCGTTGCGGTGCATGGCTGAGTGCCATCAGTCGCGGAAGGTCTCCAGCACCAGGCAGGCGTTGGTGCCGCCGAAACCGAAGCTGTTGGAGAGCACGCGCTCGACCTTCACCCCGTCACGACGCTGGGTCACGATATCGACGCCTTCGGCCTGCTCGTCGAGGGTCTCGATATTGGCCGAGGCGGCGATGAAGTCGTTCTCCATCATCAGCAGCGAGTAGATCGCCTCCTGCACCCCGGTGGCCCCCAGCGAGTGACCGGTCAGCGACTTGGTGGAGCTGATCGCCGGGGTCGCATCGCCGAATACCTCACGGATCGCCCGTAGCTCGGAAATATCGCCTACCGGCGTCGAGGTGCCGTGGGTGTTGATATAGTCGATCTTGCCGTCGACGGTGGCCATGGCCTGACGCATGCAGCGCACGGCTCCCTCGCCGGAGGGGGCAACCATGTCGTGACCATCGGAGTTGGCGCCGTAACCGGTCACCTCGGCATAGATCTTGGCGCCCCGGGCACGCGCATGCTCGAGCTCCTCGAGCACCAGCATGCCGCCACCGCCGGCGATGACGAAGCCATCGCGGGCCTGGTCATAGGGGCGTGAGGCCTTTTCCGGCGTATCGTTGTACTGGGTGGAGAGGGCACCCATGGCGTCGAACAGGCAGGAGAGGGTCCAGTGCTCCTCCTCGCCGCCGCCGGCAAAGACCACATCCTGCTTGCCCATCTGGATCTGCTCCACGGCGTTGCCGATGCAGTGCACGGAGGTGGCGCAGGCAGAGGAGATGGAGTAGTTGATGCCCTTGATCTTGAACGGCGTCGCCAGGCAGGCCGAGACGGTGCTGCCCATGGTGCGGGTGACCCGGTACGGGCCCACGCGGCGCAGGCCCTTCTCGCGCATGACGTCGGCGGCCTCCACCTGGTTGGCGCTGGAGGCGCCACCGGAGCCGGCGATCAGGCCGGTGCGTTCATTGGATACCTGTTCCGGCGTCAGCCCCGCGTCCTCGATGGCCTGGGCCATGCTGACATAGGCGTAGGCGGCGGCATCACCCATGAAGCGACGCTGCTTGCGATCGATCAGGGCATCGAGGTCGATATCGACCACGCCGGCCACATGACTACGGAATCCGCGCTCGGCGTACTCCTCCTTGAAGCGAATACCGGAGCGCCCTTCCTTGAGTGCCTCCAGAACCTGCTGCTTGTCGTTGCCCAGGCAGGAGACGATGCCCAGGCCGGTGACTACCACTCGTCGCATGGAAACCTCCTGGTCAGAAGTTCGCGGTGGAGGTGAAAAGGCCGACGCGCAGGTCGTTGGCCTGGTAGATATCGCGGCCGTCGACGGAAACAGTGCCGTCGGCCATGCCGAGAATCAAGCGCCGGGTGATGATGCGCTTGATATTGATCCGGTAGGTGACCCTCTGGGCATCGGGCAGAATCTGGCCGGTGAACTTCACCTCTCCGCAGCCCAGGGCACGACCGCGGCCGGGGTGGCCGAGCCAGCCCAGATAGAAGCCCACCAGCTGCCACATGGCATCCAGGCCCAGGCAGCCGGGCATGACCGGATCTCCGGGGAAGTGGCAGTCGAAGAACCACAGGTCGGGGTGGATATCGAGCTCGGCGATCAGCTCGCCCTTGCCATGCTCCCCGCCATCCTCGGTGATCGAGATGATGCGATCGAGCATCAGCATGTTGGGGGCCGGCAGCTGGGCGTTGCCGGGGCCGAACAGCTCGCCTCGCGAACAGGCCAGCAGTTCGTCGCGGTTGAAGGAGTGTTGCTTGGTCACAGAGTCATTCCGAGAGTCGAATGTTATTAGAGGCGTAGTCTACTGCCCGTGAAAGGTGAATGCACGTGGTCCGAGCGTTCAGGAGTTCACTGCCCGGGGGTGGGGTGGCCGCCCAGTCGCCGGCATAGCCACAGGCAGAGGCCGGCCCAGATAACAGCCTGGGCAGGCAGCAGCCAGGGAGCGAGGGAGACTTCGGCAAGCTTGGCGCCGGCGTAGTAGGAGAGCGGACCACCGACGGCCCCGCCCAGGACGGCGAGCCGAGGTCGCGACCACAGCCAGGCCAGGGAGTGATGCAGCAGGGTGGCGAACAGTGGCCACAGTAGCCACAGCCAGGCCGGTAGCAGCCCCAGGGCCAGGCGCGAGTCGCCAAAGTCGAAGCCGCCGACCCGGGTCAGGCCACCGTCGACGGCCAGGCCGAGCAGGATAAAGCCGAGCAGCCAGCGCCACTCCCCGGGCCAGGCCTGCCAGCGTAGATGGGCGATGAGAATCACAATGGCCATAGTCCCGCCCAACAGGCTGCCGCCCAGCACGCAGGCCAGCCAGCCCGCCTCGAAAGCCAGCAGGTTGGCCAGCAGGCGGGGTGTCGAGCGTCGCCGGTCCAGTGCCGGCTCAGGCATCGGCCAGGATGCCGGTGAGTGGGGTCGGGCGGGCGCCGGGCTTGGCCAGCAGCAGGTGGCAGGTGCCGATGGTGCGCTCGAGGAAGCCCCCTTCGCAGTAGCACAGATAGTAGCGCCACATGCGAATGAAGCGTTCGTCGTAGCCCAGGTTGCGTATGGTCTCCAGGCTGGCCTCGAAGCGCTGGCGCCATTCACGCAGGGTGCGCGCATAGTGCGGACCTATCTCGTTCAGGGCCAGTACATTGAGCGAGGTGCTTCGCGTCACCCCTTGCAGGATGGCGTGGTGAGAGGGCAGGAAGCCGCCGGGAAAGATATGGCGCTTGATGAAGTCCATCTCGCGCTTGGCAGCCTCGAAACGCTGGTCGCGGATGGTGATCGCCTGCAGCATCGCCAGGCCGTCGTCGGTGAGCAGCCGGTCCAGGGTGGCCAGGTAGGTCTCCAGATACTGATGGCCCACCGCCTCGATCATCTCCACCGAGATCAGCCGGTCGTACTGGCCCTCGAGCTCTCGGTAGTCCTGCTTGAGCAGGGTGATGCGGTCCTCCAGCCCTTCGTCGGCGATGCGTCGTGCGGTGTAGGCGTACTGCTCCTCGGAGATGGTGGTGGTGGTGACTCGGCAGCCGCGGGTCCTGGCCGCATGGATGGCGAGTCCGCCCCAGCCGGTACCGATCTCGAGCAGGTGGTGGTCGGGGCGCACATCCAGCCGCTCCAGCATGAGGTCCAGCTTGTGGGTAGAGGCCTCCTCCAGGCTCGCCTCGGAGTGGGGGAAGACGGCGCTGGAGTACATGCGGTGTTCGTGGTCGAGGAAGGTGGCAAACAGTTCGTTGCCGATGTCGTAGTGGGCCGAGATATTGCGTCGTGAACCCGACAGGCTGTTGCGCTGCAGGCGGTAGAGGGCGGTCAGTAGCCAGCGCCCCAGACGGGCGGAGCCGTTCTCGATCTCGCCGTTGACCCGCTCCAGGTTGGCGGCGCACAGGCGTACCAGCGTGACCAGGTCATCGGTATCCCAGTCGCCATCCATGTAGGCCTCCGCGGCCCCCACGGTGCCGCCCAGCGCCAGGCGCCTCCAGGCCCGGCTGTCGCGCACCACCAGGTTGGCGACAAGTGGCCCGCCCTGGCCCAGATAGTGGCGACGATGTCCTTCGATCAGTGTGATCTGGCCACCCTCAAGGCGGTCCAGTTGGGCCAGCAGACGCGGTCGTAGCCAGCGTGTCAGGCGGTCGGCATCGTCCGTCAGGGGACGAGTGGTGTTGGCGGAGCGCAGCGTGTTCACGTCGGTCTCTCCTTACGAACGGTCGGCGTCGGGGCCGGGGTGGTCATGGATCGGCACCCGCTTGACCCACAGGCGCAGTGCCTCGAAGTGGATGCCGGCCAGGGTCTTGGCGCCCATCCACGGCTGGCGTGCCAGGGTGGCGAGCAGCACGCCACGGGTCGCCGGTCGACCCTCGAGGGTCAGGGTGGCGTCGAAGTGGCGTGCTCCCTCGCGCCAGTTCTCCATATGCATCAGCAGCCGCTCGCCGGGGGTGTTGAAACGCCAACGATAGGTCATGTCCATGGGGTTGAAGGGCGAGACGTGCATCGCCTTGGTGAACTCGGCCCTGTGGGTGTGCCGGCTCGGATCCACAGCACAGGCGTAGCGGGTACGCTCGCCCCAGGGGATGTTGCTCACCTCACCCAGCACGGCGCGCAGCTCGCCGCGGGCATCGAAGGCGTAGTAGAGCGAGATGGGGTTGAAGCCTACTCCCAGGGTGTGCAGCTGGGTGAGCAGGCAGATGCGCCCATCGGGGGCGTCGCCCAGCTGGTGCGCGATCTCCTTGCGTACCACCTGTTCAAGGGGGCGGTCGTGGGGGGCAAGATAGTCATGGCGGCGGAAGCGAGCCAATGCGGGGCGCCGGGCGCTGAAGCCGGGCACACCGTCGAACAGTTCAGGCAACTCGTCGAGATCGAGCCAGGCCATCCACACCCTGTAGGTGAAGGCGTGCTCGCGCGGCAGGAAGCGCCGATGACGCAGCTCGCCGCGGTAGATGCGTGAGTGGGGCCTGGCCATCATGCGCTCACGGCCCCCTCGGCCACCGGGGCGAGCAGGCTGGTGACTCCCTCTGGTCCCGCTTCGTCGCCACCCAGGGCGTGAGCCACGCGCAGGGCGCTCCAGACCCCGTCCTCGTGGAAGCCGTTGCGCCAGTAGGCGCCACAGTAGTGGGTATGGAAGGCGGTGCCGGAGATCTCGTCATGGCGGGTCTTGGCCGCTTCGCCGGCCAGGGTGAACTGTGGGTGGGCATAGGTGAATCGGCCCAGCACCTTCTCCGGTGCAATCGCCTCGCTGTCGTTGAGGGTGACGCAGAAGGTGTGCGGCGCTGCCAGGCGCTGCAGGATATTCATGTCGTAGGTCACCGAGACGCGTGCCGTCTCGTCGCGACCATCCAGTCGATAGTTCCAGCTCGCCCAGGCGCGGCGGCGGCGGGGCAGCAGGCGGGTGTCGGTATGCAGCACCACCTCGTTGTCCTGGTAGGTCAGGGCGCCCAGGACCTCGCGCTCGACGGGGCTGGGATCCTCCAGCAGCGCCAGGGCCTGGTCGGCGTGGCAGGCCATCACCACCTCGTCGAAGTGTTCGACGCCGAGGGCGCTGCGCACCACCACGCCGTCACCCAGCCGTCGAATGCCGCGCACCGGTGTCGACAGGCGAATGCGGCCGGCGTAGGGCGCGGTGAGCAGCGGAATATAGCTGCGCGATCCGCCGACCAGGGTGTACCACTGCGGTCTGTGGTTGATCGAAAGCAGGCCGTGGTGGCGGAAGAAGCGCACGAAGAACTGCAGCGGAAAGTCGCGCAGATCATTCAGGCTCGCCGACCAGATCGCCGCTCCCATGGGCAGCAGGTAGCGTTTCTGGAAGGCGGCACCGAAACCGTGCGCCTCCAGCCATGTGCCCAGAGTCAGAGCGGGATCGAGTGCGCCCTCATCCATGGCCCGGATCGCCTCGTGGTTGAAGCGCAGGATCTCGCGCAGCAGACCGTAGAAACTGGGGCGCAGCAGGTTGCGCCGCTGAGCGAACAGGCTGGCCAGGGTATGGCCGTTATACTCGAAGTCGCGGGTCGTCTCATGCACCGAAAAGCTCATCTCGGTGGGCTGGGACAATATGCCGAGACGCTGCATCAGGCGTTGGAAGTGCGGATAGGTCCAGTCGTTGAAGACGATGAAACCGGTGTCGATGGCGTAATGGCGGCCCTCGAGTTCCACATCCACGGTGGCGGTATGGCCGCCCAGGCGTGCATCGGCCTCGAAGAGCGTTACCTCGTGGCGGCCTGACAGGTACCAGGCGGCGGCCATGCCGGCGATGCCACTCCCCACCACGGCGATACGTCGGCTGGGCGTGGGGTGGGAGAGTCTAGTGTTCATCGGGCGTTCTCCGTGGCGGCATCGGACCGCGTCATGCGCCGCCCCAGCCGATAGCGCAGGGGCGCCGGCAGGATGCCCATCAGTTTGACGAGCAGGGTAAAGCGCCGTGGGAAGTGAATGTCCAGGCGACGGCGAGCGATACCCTCGAGGATCGCTTCGGCGGCCTGGTCGACCTCCACCCGCATGGGCATCGGGAAGTCATTGCGGTCGGTAAGTGGCGTGCGCACGAAACCAGGGTGGATAAGGCTGACGTCGATTCCCTCGTCGGCCAGGTCCAGACGCAACGACTCCAGGAAGTGGCTCAGCGCGGCCTTGGAGGCACCGTAGGCCTCGGCCCGGGGCAGGGGCAGGTAGGCCGCGGCACTCGACGTGGCGGCGAGCAGCGGATTCCCGCCCTCGATGCGGGCGCGGCGCAGCAGTGGCAGGGCGGCATCGATGCAGTGGAGGGCGCCGTGGAAGTTGGCGGCGAAGACTCGCTCCACCAGGTCGACGTCGAAGTGTCGGGCATCGAGATATTCGCAGGTGCCGGCATTGAGAATCACCAGGTCGAGGCCGCCCAGGGCGGCCGCCAGTTGCCGACTGGCGTCGCGTACCGCCCCACGGTCAGTCACATCCAGCGGCAGTACCAGGGCGTTGGCGCGGCCGGCGGCCAGCTCCTCGAGGGCAGCCGTATTGCGGCCGCTGAGTGCCACGCGATCGCCTCGCGCCAGCAGGCGTTCGGCCAGGGCGCGGCCGATACCCGAGCTGGCGCCGGTGATCCAGATGCGCTGGGAGTCGAACATGGGGCCTCCGGGGGTGGTTGCCATGCCCGGGGCCGTTGTCCTCAGGCGTCGAGCTGGCGCTTGATCAGTCGGATGGCACCGCCCAGCAGGGGGAGCCGTTCATAGAGCAGTTCACCGGCATCGAAGTAGTCGCGATGGCGGGCGATCCGTCCGCTGTCATCTTCCGCGAAGGCGAGGTGAGAGCACCCTTCCACTGTAATCTCTCGTCCGCTCTCCAGACGGGGGTGCACCAGGTACATGGTCCAGGTGACGAAGGCCTCCCGATCCAGGCGCTGCCGACTGTGAAAGCGGAATCGGCATTTGGTGACATTTCTGTACAAGGCAGAGAAGTAGCGCTCGAGTGCCTCTATACCCTCGATATGGTGAAGCGGGTCGTGAAAGATGACGTCCTGAGTATAGAATTCGCTCAATCTGTTTGTACAGCTCTTGTCTAGATTTTTAAAGAAGGCGCAGAAGGCCTCCAGCTGAGGGTCGGCTGACATCGGGCACACCTTGGTTCAGTCGGCCTTGAGTGCCTTGAAGGCCTCCAGCGCGCGAATGCGCGCCGCCTTGTGGTCGACGATGGGAGAGGGGTAGCCGCTGCCGCCGAGCAGGTCACGGGGCGGGGCATGGCGTACCTTGGCAGGCAGCTCGGCCAGCTCCGGCAGCCACTCGGCCAGGAAGGTGCCGTCGGGGTCGAAGCGCTTGGACTGGGTGGTGGGATTGAAGATACGGAAGTAGGGTGCTGCATCGGTGCCGGTGGAGGCGGCCCACTGCCAGCCGCCGTTGTTGGCGCAGAACTCCCCATCCACCAGGTGGCGCAGGAAGAAGGCCTCGCCGCGGCGCCAATCGATCAGCAGGTGCTTGCTCAGGAACATGGCGGTGATCATGCGCAGGCGGTTGTGCATCCAGCCGGTGGCGACCAGCTGGCGCATGGCGGCATCGACGATGGGGTAGCCGGTGCGGCCCTCGCACCAGGCGCGAAAGCCAGCGTCATCATCGCGCCAGGCGAGCCCCTCGGTATGGCGCTGGAAGGCACGATGCCGGCATACACGAGGAAAGCCCACCGCCACATGACGGTAGAACTCGCGCCACACCAGCTCATTGACCCAGGCGGTCAGGCCCGCATCGCCCTCGGCCAGGCTGCCGTCATTCTCGGCGAGCACCGCCTGAAGACACTGGCGCCAGGAGATCATGCCCAGTGCCAGGTAGGGTGAAAGCTCGCTGGTGCCGCGAATCGCCGGGAAGTCGCGCTGGTTGGCATAGTGGCGAGCACGGAAGCGCAGGAAGCGCTCCAGGCGATCCGCGGCGGCCTCCTCACCGGCCGGCCACTGGCGGCCATCGATGGGGCTGTCCGCGAGCGTCGGAAGAGCGGGCAGCGGGTCGCTCTCGATACCGATGGATGCCTGGGGGGGCGGGGTGTCTGCCAGCGCCAGGCGCTCCGCGCTCAGCTGGCGGTGCCAGGCCCGTGCGAAGGGGGTGAAGACCCCGTAGTAGTCGCCCTTGCCGGTGAGCAGCTCTCCCGGGGCGAAGGCCACGGCATCGTGATGGCCTTGTGCCTCGAGGCCCGCCGCCTGGAAGACATCGATCACCGCGGCGTCCCTGGCGAGCTCATCCACCGGGTACTCGCGATTGAAGTGCACTCTGCCGGCGCCGGTCTCGCGGGCGATGGTCAGCAGCGATTCCGGGGCCTCGTCGAAGTCGTCGATATCGCGATGCAGCAGCGGGATGCCCAGGCCTCGCAGCGCCGTCTCGAGGGCCGCCACGCCGCGGGCGCGGAAGTCGAGCTGGTTGGCGCCATGGCCGTGGCGTTGCCAGTGGGGCAGGGCGCGCAGGTAGACGGCGATCACCGGGCCGCGGTGTGCGGCGGCGGCCAGGGCACGGTTGTCATGGACACGCAGGTCGCTACGAAACCACATCAGGGTCGGGGGCATATCGGCTCCATCAGGTGGTGGGCAGCAGGGCCTGCAGGCGTGTGATCGCCTCGATGAGGTCGTCACCCAGAGCCGCCACACCACTGTCGTCGAGTTCGGCCTGGCGGATACGTGCCACCGGGCCGCACAGTCCCAGTGGGACCTCGAGCTGTTCTGCCAGACGCGGCAGCTGGCGACGAATCAGGTCAGTGCGCCCGGCGTGGCTGCCGGCCAGCAGTACACCGCTGGCGCCCAGACGCTCCACCGCCAAAGGCAGTTCACCCAGGGGGGGCGCAGCATCAATCAGCGTCACATTCAGGCCGCGGTCGCCAGCCAGCAGGGTGGCGAGCAGCAGCCACAGGGTCCCGGGGTCGTCGGGCAGGGGCATGGCCAGCAGGGTTGGCCCTGTGTGTTGGGCATTGCTGTGATAGAGACGCATGCCGATGCGTGATCGCAGGAAGGACTCCAGCATGTGGCGCTGCAGGATGTTGCCAAGGCGTTCGTCACCCCAGCGCTCCTCCAGCTCCCGAAGTGCCGGAGCCCACAGCTCGTTGACGCAGGTGGCCACCGGGTAGAGCGCCAGTGCCTGGTTGTAAAGGCCATCCAGGAGAGCGAGGTCCACGGCCTCCACGGCGTCGACCAGGCGGCGACGCTGGGCGTTCCAGTCGCTGGGGTCGGGGAGTGGCGCTTCGGGTTCGGCGAGCGCGGGGCGATCGAGCAGTTCGCGCACCTGGCTGACCGGAACGCCGCGGTTAAGCCACTGCAGAATCTCCTCGATCCGTTCGATATCCTCGTGGGCATAGAGACGATGCCCCTTCGGCGTGCGACGCGGCTTGATCAGGGCGTAGCGGCGCTCCCAGGCGCGCAGGGTCACGGAATTGACGCCGGTAAGCCTCGACACCTCGCGAATCGGATAGAGCGGGGTGTCGCCGCCGTGCTGGATCGGCTCGTTCATGTTGCGGATGATCCTCCTGTCAGGGCATCGCCGAGGTGGTGGCCGGAGAGCCAGGCGTCCTCGATGCGCGGCCCGCGCCAGCCGTCGCCGCACAGCGCCAGGCCGTTGCGGGCTAGACGGTAGTCGACGTTGACCGCCTCGCCCGAGGCGAAGACATCGGGCTGTGCGTAGCGCCAGCGGTGAGCGCCCATGGCACTGGGCTCGGGCAGGGTGATATCACCGGGCAGGCCGCGCTGGAAGGCGTTGAGCAGTGCCTCGGCGATGGTTTCGGGGCCGTCCTCGAGGCGTGCCTTGCTCCATTCGAGATTGGCGAGCAGGGTAAGGCCCTCGCCCTGGTCGCCGCGTCCGGGCTTGAGGTGGTTGCGTACCGCGAAGCGCAGCGCCGGCGCATGCAGGCGCACCGCCTGCCAGTCATCGTCGACGCCGGGCAGCGTGGGCAGCGGGGCATCGAACAGCACCCAGGCGGTCCAGCAGGGGCGCTGGATCACCGCCGCGCAGGCCGCGGCCAGAGCCGTATCGTGGGGCGCCACCAGTGCCCTGGCCTGGGCCGAGGGGATGGCGATCACCACCTGGGTGAAGGGGCCGTGGCGCCCGCCTTTGGCGTCCACCAGCCACCACTCTCGGGAATCGCGTTCGAGGCGTTCGATGCGGGTCCTGGCGTGAAGCTCGAGCCCCGTTGCCAGATGACGAGTCAGCGCGCTCATGCACGGAGTGCCGCACAGTCGGCGCAGATCGTCTCGATGGCGCTGCCAGCCGTCATCGGTGGCGGACCATAGCGAGGTGGGCCATTCGGCCAGGCAGCCCGCTTCCAGCCACTCCTCCACGGCCGCGGCGAAGGTGGCGTCGCGCACGCTGAGGAACTGGGCGCCGAGGTCCAGGGTCGCCTGGGGCAGGTGGCGGCTCGACAGTCGCCCGCCGGGGCCGCGCCCCTTGTCGAACAGGGTCACCGGCCGGCCGGCGGCGGCGAGCGACCTGGCGCAGGCCAGGCCGGCGATGCCGGCGCCGATGATGGCGGTATGGTTCTGGGGCTGGGTCATGACACCCTCGCAAGCTGGTTTTCCGCTAGACTAGCAGAAGTGTACAACAGCTGTATAACTCATCACGGCTTATCAGGAGGTTCGGATGCGCGTGCTGATTACCGGAGGAAGTGGGTTCGTGGGCCAGCGACTGTGCCAGCGGCTGACCGAAGCGGGGCACCGGGTGCAGGTGGTCTCGCGAGATCCCGAGTCGGCGCGAGGCCGCCTGCCCGATACGGTGGATATACGCCGCTCGGCGCTGGACTTCGTCGATGCCCCCCCCGACGTCCTGGTCAATCTGGCGGGCGAGCCGATCGCCGCCAAACGCTGGAGTCACGACCAGAAGGAGAAGCTGATCGACTCGCGCCTCAACGCCACCCGTGAACTGGTGGGGCTCTGTGAGCAGCTGCAACAGACCGACACCCGGGTACCTCGCGTCATGGTGTCGGGGTCGGCGATGGGCTATTACGGCGACCAGGGCGATCGTGAAGTGACCGAGAAGACCCCACCCCACGATGAGTTCGCCCACCGTCTCTGTCGTCGCTGGGAGGAAGCCGCCCTTGAGGCCGAGGCGTTTGGAGTGCGGGTCGCCCTGCTGCGTACCGGCCTGGTGCTGGACCAGGGTGGCGGCAGCCTGGCCAAGATGCTGCCCCCCTTCAGGCTGGGGCTGGGCGGGCGCTTCGGCAGCGGCAGGCAGTACATGCCCTGGATCCACCGCGAGGATCTGGTGCGCGCCATTCTCTTCCTGATCGAACGTGATGAGCTGGAGGGGGCCTTCAACGGCAGCGCCCCGCACCCGGTCACCAACGCCGAGTTCACCCGCGCCCTGGCCGGCCAGCTGAAGCGTCCGGCGATCTTCCCGGTGCCCGCCATCGTGCTTCAGACCGCCTTCGGCGAGATGGCGCGACTGCTGTTGACCGGCGCCGATATGCGCCCGGCCCGGCTCCTCGAGGCCGGCTTCGAGTTCCGGTTCGAGACGCTGGAGGAGGCCCTGGCCGACATCCTGGCCTAGCGGGTTTCTTCCCCCACCGTCACGATGACCCGCACCGCGTCCAGGCGCAGCCGCGCCCCCTCGATGGCCTCGTCCAGGGCGGCGCGCTCGTCGCGTAGCGCGGCCAGCTCCTCCTCGCGAACCGCCGGGTTACGCCGTGCCAGGGCGGTCAGCCGCGCCAGCTCTCCGTCAAGCTCCTCGCGCATGCGACCCTGGGCGGCCTCGACGATGGAGGGCAGCTCGCGAGCCGCTTCCCCCTCGCCTCGGTCGAGCAGCTCGCGCAGCACCTCCAGGCGGCTGCGGATCAGATCCCGAGCCATCGCCTTCTTGACCTTCTGCAGGTTCTTCGAGAGCCCCGTGAAGGAGATCTTGTCGGTCAGGTTGGCGCCGGACTCATCCAGCAGCACGCGCACCGCGGTGGGCGGCAGGAAGCGGTTGAGATGCAGCTTCCTTGGGGCCGGGCAGTGGGTGCGATAGATCAGCTCCACCATCACCCGACCGGGCGGCAGTGACGGATGCCGGAGCAGCGCCAGCGCGGTATTGCCCATGCTGCCGTCGAGGATGCGCCCCATCATCTCGCGCACCACCGGATGCTCCCAGGAGAGTCGCTGGACATCGTCACGGGCCAGCGCCCGCGAGCGCGAGAGGGTGGCGGAGAAGCCCTCCTCGCCCTTGGCCAGCCCCGGCAGGCCGTCGAGCATCTGCGGGCCGGCCACCAGGTGCTGGATATCGCCACCCAGGTCCTGGTTGTCGACGCCGAAGATATCCAGGGCAAGGTCCAGATAGCGGCGCAGGGCGCGGTCCTCATCCAGCTCGCCGATCGCCGCGGCCACCGCCTCGGCACGCTCGTGCCGGCAGGCGTTGAGCTCCAGCAGGCGGTTGCGACCGGCATCGCGCTCGGCCAGGCGGCTCTCGAACAGCGCCCGGGTCTCCTCGATGACCTCCTCGAGGGAGTCGTCGTCGAGCAGGGCATCGGCCAGGGGGTCGCCGAAGGCATCGAAGATCTCGCTGCCGATGCCGTGGGGCGCGCTGAACGCGTCCATGCCGTCGCGGTACCAGCGCAGCAGCTTCTCGCCGGGACTGGCCTCGAAGACCGGCACGTGAATCTCGATGGCGTGGCGCTGGCCGATACGATCCAGGCGGCCGATGCGCTGCTCCAGCTGGTCGGGGTGCAGCGGCAGGTCGAACATCACCAGGTGGCGGCAGAACTGGAAGTTACGCCCCTCGGAGCCGATTTCGGAGCACACCAGCACCTGGCAGCCCTCCTCCTCGTCGGCGAAGGCGGCGGCGGCGCGGTCGCGCTCCACCAGCGAGAGCCCTTCGTGGAACACCGGGGCATGGTAACCACCCAGCACGCGCAGGGCCTCGGCCAGGCCCTCGGCGGTCTCCCGTTCGTGGGCTATCACCAGCACCTTGTCACCGGCCAGCCCGCCTTCGCCGTCATCGGCCAGGCGCTCCAGCAGCCAGTTGACCCGCGGGTCGATCTGCCACCAGGGCTCGCCGTTGAGCGGATCGTCGGAGAGGGCGCGGTACATGGCGTCCAGGTAGATCAGCACCTCGGGGTGGTCGAGGCCGGTCTCGATCAGCAGGTCGTCGAGGTACTCCTCGTCGCGGCCCAGCTTGCGCAGCACGCGCCGATAGGCGGCCGGGGGGGCAAGCTCCGTCACATGCAGACGGCGCTCGGGGAAGCCCCCCACGTGGCGCCGGCTGTTGCGAAACATCACCCGGCCGGTGCCGTGACGGTCGAGCAGCTGGTCGCGGAGCTGGTCGCGAGCGGCATCGCGTTGGGTGGCGTCGGCCTCGGGATTGGCCAGGGTGGCAAGCAGTGCCAGGCTGTCGGGTTCGTCGATCACCGCGGCGACCCGCTCGCGCTCCTCGTCGCCGCCGGGCAGGCGCTCCAGGGCGTCGATCGCCTCGGCCACCGCCACATAGTGGGTCTCCTCCTCACGGAAGGCCGCCAGGCTGTGATAGCGACCCGGGTCGAGCAGGCGCAGGCGGGCGAAGTGGCTCTCGATGCCCATCTGCTCCGGGGTAGCGGTCAGCAGCAGCAGGCCCTCGCTCTCGGCGGCCAGCCGTTCCACGCAGGCGTAGCCGGTGCCGACCTGCTCCGCGCTCCAGTCGAGGTGATGGGCCTCGTCGACGATCAGCAGGTCCCAGGTGCAGGCCTGGGCCTGAGCCTGACGGTGAGGATTGGCGAACAGCCAGTCCTGGCTGGCCAGGATCAGCTGGCCGGCCTCGAACGGGTTGGTGTCGCCATGGGCCTGGCTCTGCTGCTCGTCGAGCAGGGTCACCTCGAGGGCGAAGCGGCGCAGCAGCTCCACCAGCCACTGATGGGTCAGGCTGTCCGGGACCAGGATCAGGGCGCGCTCGGCGCGGCCGGTGAGCAGCAGGCGGTGCAGGATCAGCCCCGCCTCGATGGTCTTGCCCAGGCCCACCTCGTCGGCCAGCAGCACCCGCGGGGCGTGACGGCGCGACACCTCGTCGGCGATATAGAGCTGGTGGGGGATCAGGTCGATGCGCGGACCGGAGAGGCCCAGCGCCGGGTTCTGCTCCACACGATGGTAGTGGTGCAGGGTGCGAAAGCGCAGGTCGAACCAGTCGTTGCGGTTGACCTGGCCGGTGAGCAGGCGGTCGCGGGCCTGATCGAACTGCATGCTGTCGGCCAGGCGCGCCTCGGAAAGCTCGGTGAGTTCACCCTGTTCGTCCTCGCCGATATAGACGATCAGGCCGCCGACCTCCTTGGTGTCATCGACGGTCAGCGTCCAGCCTTCGGCGGCGCGGATGCGGTCGCCGCTGCCGAAGGCCACGCGCGTCAGCGGGGCCTGGCGGCTGCTGTAGGTGCGGGTTTCCTGGCTGGCGCCGAACAGCACGGTCACGCTGCGCGGGTCACAGTTGAGGATGGTGCCTAGGCCGAGTTCGGCCTCGCCGTCGCTGATCCAACGCTGACCGGGGGTGAAGTCGCTCATGATGCCTCGAGGATGCTGTAACAGGGTGCGCTCACGGCCGCAGGGAAGGGGCGACCTGGACAAAGGCGCGGTATCTTACAGCAAAGCTCGACGCGGCTTAAGTCTCGGACGCTGCCCTTGAGGCCAGAGCCGCTGCCAGACCCAACGGCGGCGCCTTGATGGGAGGGCACGCTGGCCATCGACGCGAACGCCCCGACCGCAGGGCCGGGGCGTCGCTGGTATCGGCGAAGGTATCGACAAGGGTATCGGCGAGGGCGTCAGCCCTCGGGGCCGATCAGGTGCTTGACCTCCAGATAACCGGCCAGCCCCCAGGGCCCCAGCTCTCGACCGATGCCGCTGATCCCGAAGCCACCCCAGCTGGCCTCGGGCATCACCAGCTGCTCGCTGTTGAACCAGATGCTGCCGGCGCGCAGGGCGCGTCCTACCCGGCGGGCACGCTCGTTGTCTCCCGAGATGACCGTGGCGGCGAGCCCGAAGGGCGAGTCGTTGGCCAGCTCGATCGCCTCGGCCTCGCTGGTCACGCTGCGGGCACACAGCACCGGCCCGAAGATCTCCTCACGCCACAGGCGGCTGCTGGTCGGCACGTCGCGATAGAGCGTCGGGGCGACGAACTCACCCTGGTCGGGCAGGTCGCGATGGCGGCCGTCGCGGACCGCCACCAGCCCTTCGGCCCTGGCGATCTCGAGGTAGCGCTCCACCGCCTCGCGCTGGCGGGCACTGGTCATCGGCCCCATGTCGGTGCCCTCGACCAGAGGATCCCCCAGGGTCAGCGCATCGATGCGCTCGGCCAGCGCCTGGTAGAGCGGCTTCGCCAGCGACTCGTGGACGAGCAGCCGGGAGGTGGCCGAGCAGATCTGCCCGGAGTTGAAGTAGATGCCGGCCATCACCCAGTCGGCGGCGCTCTCCACCTCGGCGTCATCGAGCACCAGGATCGGTGACTTGCCACCGAGCTCCAGCGATACGCCGCGCACGCCGTTGGCGGCGGCCTGCATGACCTTCTCGCCCACCGCGTTGCTGCCGGTGAACGACAGCTTGTCCACACCCGGATGGGCGGACAGCGGCGCACCGATGCCGTCGCCGTCACCATTGAGCAGGTTCAGCACCCCGGCGGGCAGGCCGACCTCCAGGGCGATCTCGGCGAGCACGACCTCCGGCAGCGGGGTGACCTCGGAGGGCTTGAAGACCACCGTACAGCCGGCGGCCAGTGCCGGGGCAATCTTCCAGGCACTGGTGACCAGCGGGAAGTTCCAGGGAGTGATCAGGCCGACCACCCCGGCGGGGTCCTCGAAGACCCGCGCCTCGATACCCGCCATGTCGTGCTCGATCCGGCGCCCCTGTCGCTGCTCGAGTGCCTTCGCCTGGCCGGCGTAG
Source organism: Halomonas marinisediminis (assembly GCF_004347715.1). Lineage (NCBI taxonomy): Bacteria > Pseudomonadati > Pseudomonadota > Gammaproteobacteria > Oceanospirillales > Halomonadaceae > Halomonas > Halomonas marinisediminis. The sequence continues at coordinate 56,318 of NZ_SLTR01000016.1, forward strand.
TAGCGGTAGCAGGCGATGGCATCACCCAAATCGATGGCGGCCTCGGCCAGTGTCTTGCCGTTGTTGGTCGACGCGCACCGCAAAAGGCGTTCCCGGCGGGCCTCCAGGGCGTCGGCAAAGGCCGCGAGGTAGGCCCCGCGGCGGACGCCACCCAGCGCCTGCCAGCCGGGCAGGGCCGCACGTGCTGCCTGCACGGCGGCGTCCACATCGGCGCTGTCGCCGGCGGTGAGCTCGGCGATCCGGGTCTGGCGATAGGGGTCCATCACCGACAGGCGGCGCTGGCCTCGGCTCTCGATCCATTGATTGTCGATGAACTGCTGAATCAGGTGTTGCATGCAAAGGCTCCCGGTTGTCTCGGCACCATGCTGGAGGGTGAGGCGGTCAGGCAACGGCCTCGGACCAGGCCGCGGCGTCGATCTCGATCAGCATCGGGCCGTCCTCGGGACGGTGCGCGAGGGCACGTGCCAGGCCTGCGGGATTGCCGACCCGGCTCGCCGCGCAGCCGAAGCCGGCGGCCAGGGTCTGGAAGTCCGGCGCCTGAATATCGACCCCGAGGCGAGTGACCCCGGCATTGTCCATGAAACGGCGGATCTCCTCATAGCCCTGGTTGTGCCACAGCAGCACGATGATCGGCAGGCCCTCCTCCACCGCGCAGGCCAGCTCGGTGAGGGTGAACATCACGCCGCCGTCGCCGACCAGGGCGACAACCGGCAGTTCGGGCTGGCCGAGGCTCGCCCCCATGGCGGCGGGCAGGCCGTAGCCCAGCGTGCCGTAGCCGGTGGAGGCGTTGAAGAAACGCCGCGGGGCATCCTGGCTCACCAGATGATTGGCCGCGTAGGTGGTGGCGCAGGAGTCACCCACCAGGATCGCTTCAGGCAGGCACTCACGCAGTGTGTCGAACAGCGGAACATAAGCGCGGAAGGCCGGGTCCTCGGCCAGTGCCAGGGACTCGAGGGCGGCGCGGGTACGGTTCCTTCCATCCCGTGCCAGGGGGCGGCCGGCCAGCGCCTGCTCGCAGCTCGTCGCCAGCGCCTCGATGCTCGAGGCGGCGTCGGCCACCAGCGCCAGATCAGCGTGCTGATTGCGCGCCAGCTGCTCGGGGTCCAGGTCGATACGGATCAGCCGACCGCCCAGCTCGAAGCCATCGTCGAACACCACATCGTAGTCGGTCTCGCCAATCTCGGTGCCGATGGCCAGCACCACATCGGCCTCACGCGCCAGCTGGCGTACCGCCGGCAGCGAGGCGTTGGCGCCCAGATCCAGCGGATGGTCGCGGCCGAGCAGCCCCTTGGCGTTGATGGTGGTGACGGTGGGGGCATCGAGCAGCTCGACCAGACGGCGGGCCGCCTGAGGAGCGCCGACGCAGCCACCCCCCAGCAGCACCAGGGGGCGCTCGGCCTCGCTGAGCCAGCTCCGGGCCTGCTCGAGGGCGTGCGGGTCCGGGGCGGACTTGCTCAGCACGCTGCGGCGAAGGTGGCGTGGGGCGCTGACCGGCGCATCGAACAGATCGATGGGGATCTCGATATGCACGGGGCCCGGGCGGGCTCCGTCGAACACCGCAAAGGCACGGGCCAGGGCTTCTCCGAGACCCTCCGGGTCGAGCAGGGTGTGGCTGAAGCGAGAGACCCCGGCCATCAGCTCGCGCTGCCCCGGTAGCTCGTGCAGGCGCCCCTGGCCACGACCCAGGGTGTCACGGCGATTGACGCTGGAGATCACCAGCATCGGTATCGAGTCCGCCAGGGCCTGGCCCATGGCGGTGGCGATATTGGTCATCCCGGGGCCGGTGATGATGAAGCAGACACCGGGCTTGCCCGTGGCGCGAGCGTAGCCGTCCGCCATGAAGCCGGCGCCCTGCTCGTGTCGTGGCGTCACGTGGCGAATGCCGCTGCCCTGGTGTTCATGCTCGCCACCGCCTTCTAGGCCGCGGTAGAGCTCGATGGTATGGACGCCCGGAATTCCGAACACGGTGTCCACGTTGTAGGCGTCGCGCAGCAGGCGGATCAGCAGTTCAGCGCAGGTCATGGATATCTCTCTCCTCAGGGGCATGGTGGGCTCGGGGGTAGGGGGTTCCCTTTACCCCACCAGCCAGTGGGCCATGATCACGATGATGGGCAGCGTGATGGCGGTACGCAGCAGGAAGATCACCACCAGTTCCCACAGCTTGAGGGGAATGCGGGACTTCAGCAGCAGGGCGCCGATCTCGGACATGTAGATCAGCTGGGTCAGCGACAGGCAGGCGATAACGAAGCGGGTGAGCTCGCTCTCGATGTCGCTGGCCAGCACCGCCGGCAGGAACATGTCGGCGAAGCCCACCAGGGTGGCCGGTGCGGCGGCCTCGGCTTCGGGCAGGCCCATCCACTCGAGTACCGGCACCATCGGCATGGAGAGCCAGGTAAACAGCGGGGTGAACTCGGCCAGTACCAGCGCCACGGTACCGATGGCGATGACCAGCGGCAGCAGGCCGAAGAAGATGTCGGCGACGTTGAAGAGGGCCAGGCGGACCAGCTTCAGCGGACCCGGAGCCTTCTCGGCGCGAGCCACGGCGATGCCCAGGCTGTAGCGCAGCAGGCTCTGGTCGCCGGTGTTCTCCTCCTGGATCTGGCAGCCGACCGGCTCATAGTAGTCGTTGGACTTGCGTGACAGGGGCGGCAGGCGAGGCACGATCACGGCAGCCACCAGGCCGGCCACCACCACGGTCAGGTAGAAGGGGATGAACAGATGGTTGATGCCAATGAAGCTGGTCACCAGCAGGGCGAAGGCGATGGAGACGATGGAGAAGTTGGTGGCAACGGCCGAGGCCTCGCGGGCGTTATAGAAGCCCTGTTCGTACTGCTGGGTGGTGATCAGCACGCCGACGGTGCCCGAGCCCATCCAGGAGGCGGTCGCGTCGATGGCGCTGCGCCCGGGCAGGCCGAAGATCTTGCGGAACGGGGTGCGCACCATGGAGCCGATAAACTCCATGAAGCCGAAATCGACCAGGAAGGGCAGCAGAATGGCGGCGAAGAAGAAGAAGGTCAGCAGGACCGGCGCCAGGTCGTTGAGCATCACCCCACCGGTGAAGGAGGCGGTGATCATCTGCGGGCCGACCTGAAAGTAGGTCATCAGCGCGAACGCAGCGCCGAGGGCGCGCATCACCACCCATAGCGGCGAGATGTCGAAGAGCTCCTTCATCGCGCCCTGGCGGGCCCAGCCGGGCCGTGTCAGCTTGACCACCAGGGTCAGCAGGATGGAGAGGCAGAGCACCACGGTGGCGATGGCGGGCAGGGCGTCGCCGAGAGTGGCCTTGAGCCAGTCGGCGGCCAGGCCCATGCCGATGTTGATGGTGTCACCCACCGAGAAGGGCACCAGGAACAGCAGGATGCCGATCAACGAGGGGACGAGGAACTTGATCAGACCGTGGGTGCTCAGCTTGCCCCCTTCGGTCGTGATCTTGTCGGCGGAATGCAGATGGGAGGACATGGGGCGATTACTCATTGCTGTTGTAATGGTGGGCGCCCGCTGAGGGGCGCCATCAGGCGGTTGTCGGGGCCTCTCCCTGGCCCCGGGGTGAGTCAGTCGCGGCGCTTGACCCCGGGCAGGACACACAGCATCTCGTACAGCAGCGTGGCGCCCATCAGGGCGGTATTGCCGCTGGGGTCGTAGGGCGGTGCCACCTCGACCAGATCGCCACCGACGATGTTGAGCCCCTGGGCGCCACGCACGATCTCCAGACCCTGGGCGGAGGTCAGTCCGCCCATCTCCACGGTGCCGGTGCCGGGTGCCACGGAGGGGTCGAGGCCATCGATATCGAAGGAGATATACACCGGACCGTCGCCCATCTGCTCGCGCACCTCGGCCATCAACGGCTCCAGCGACTTGTGCCAGCACTGCTCGGCCTGGACGACACGGAAGCCCTGCTGACGACACCAGTCGAAGTCCTCGGCGGCGTAACCGGTGCCGCGCAGGCCGATCTGCACCACGCGGTTGGCATCCAGCAGGCCCTCCTCCTGGGCGCGACGGAAGGGGCAGCCGTGGGCGACCTCCTCACCGAACATGTGCTCGTTGACGTCGGCGTGGGCATCGATATGGATCAGGCCGACCGGGCCATGCTTCCTGGCGATGGCGCGCAGGATCGGCCAAGTCAGGGTGTGGTCGCCGCCCAGGGTCAGCGGAACACAGTCATGAGCCAGTACGTCATCGTAGAACCGGCTGATGATGTCCAGGTTCTTCGGCAGATTGAAGGTGTTGATCGGCACGTCGCCGATATCCGCCACCTGCAGGCTGTCGAAGGGGGCCGCACGGGTGGCCATGTTGTAGGGCCGCAGCATGCGCGACTCATCGCGAATCTGTCGCGGCCCCAGACGAGTTCCGGGCCGGTTGGAGGTGCCGATATCCATCGGGATGCCGATAAAGGCGGCATCGAGGCCGGCAGCGCTCTCCTGGGTGGGCAGGCGCATCATGGTGGCGGGTCCACCGAAACGCGGCATCTCGTTGCCGCCGAGAGGCTGGTTGAAGTCGCTCATGCAGGGCTCCTGTGAAGCTGATGGATATGCCTGGCCACGTGAGGCCGGTGCGATACCCCTGGAAAAGCAGGATGCGTGCCAATGTCGGTTTCGTTAGACCAAAGATTAAAAAGTGAGGCGGGATGCTATGGCCTCGGGGCGTGTGGGAGGGGAGGGTGATTCATTCCTGGATCGGTATGCCGGAGTGGCGTGATACAATAATGGATCGCGATCCAGGAGTGAATCACCGATGTCCGAGCATGACGCCCTGATCCTCAAGACCATCATCGACACCGCCCACGATCACTTCTTTATCGTCGCGCCCGATGGCCGTATCCGGGATGTCAGCCCCGGGGCGGCGGCGGTCTATGGCATGTCCCGTGAGGCCCTCTGTGCCACCAGCGTCCAGCGGCTGGAGGCCGACGGTGTGTTGACGCCCTCGGTGAGCCTGGAGGTCATCCGAACGGGCAGGCCGGTGCAGCTGGAGCAGCGTACCGGTACCGGGCGGCGGGTCATCGCCCAGGCGCACCCCGTGTTCGAGGACGAGCGCCTGGTGGCGGTGGTGAGCCGCTCCATGGACATGACCGATCTGCAGCTGTTGCAACAGGAGTATGCGCTGCTGCAGCGCCGCTTCAGTGAGCATCTCCGCCGGGGGCATGCGCTGGAGACCGACGCCGAGGCGCTGGAGGCGGAGCTGGATGAGCTCGAGGTGAAGAGCCAGCTGATGCGTGAGGTGGCCCTGCTGCTGCGGCGGGTCGCCCCTACCGATGCCACCGTGCTGATGCTGGGGGAGTCCGGGGTGGGCAAGACCGCCTTCGCCCGCCAGCTTCACCGCTGGAGCTCGCGTTGCGACGGCCCCTTCATCGACGTCAACTGTGCCGCCATTCCCGAGAGCCTGTTCGAGTCGGAAATGTTCGGTTATCGCCCCGGCGCCTTCTCCGGCGCCGCCCCCGGTGGGCGTGTGGGGCTGATCGAACAGGCCGAGGGCGGCACCCTGTTTCTCGATGAGATCGGCGAGCTGCCCCTGGCGGTGCAGACCAAACTGCTCAAGACCATCCAGGATGGCTTCATCACTCGGCTCGGCGACAGCGCGCCGAGGCGCGTGGACTTTCGCCTGGTGGTGGCCACCAACCAGGACCTCTCGGCGCGGGTGGAGGAGGGGCTGTTTCGGCTCGACCTCTACTACCGCCTGAACGTGATTCCGGTCACCCTGCCCCCGCTGCGCGAGCGTCGCGAGGATATTCCGGGGCTTGTCGAGCGTCAGCTCGGGCGTCTCAATCGGCGCTACGGGCGCGACAAGATGCTGGCGCGCAGCGTGTGGCAGTCGCTGATGGGCTGGGAGTGGCCCGGCAATGTGCGCGAGCTGGAGAATGTGCTGGAGCGCGCCTGGCTATCGGCGGAGGGTGATGTCATTCGCCATCAGGAGCTGGGTGAGCTGCCGCGCCCGATGGCGGAACCGAGCGATGTGGAGCTGGCCGAATCGAGTCCCGAGCCGGTGGGGGCTGAGCCTGCCTCGGCGTTGGGAGAGAGCGAGTCACTGGCGTCGGCCCTGGCGCGCACCGAGCGCGACATCCTGGCGGGGCTGTGCGGCGCGCTGGACTCGACCTATGCCATCGCCAGGCGCCTGGGCATCAGTCAGCCGAGCGTGGTGCGCAAGCTCCGCAAGCATGGCCTGAGGATCGCCAGGGCCGAGGCCTAGGGCTAAGGCTCGGAGCTCTCCTGCCCCAGCCAGCGATCCAGTTGGGCGCGGGTCAGCTCGCCGACATGCTGCTCCACGGCGTGGCCCTCGGCGTTGAACAGCAGGGTGGTGGGCAGGCCGGGAGACTCGCTGAGTACCATCAGCTCCTGGTGCGGGTCGAGCAGCGGGTAGCGAAAGTCGAGTGCCTGGTCGTCGAGGTAGCGCACCACCTGCAGCAGCGACTCGCCCTGGTTGGCCACCACCACGGTAACATCGTCCCGAGCGCTCGCCTCGGCCAGCAGCGGCATCTCGCGCAGGCAGGGCGGGCACCAGGTGGCCCATAGATTCAGCACGACGCGCTCGCCCTCGAGCTCACGCAGATTGACGGTCTCGCCCTCGAGGTTTTCCAGAGCGAGGTCGGGCAGGGTCTTCAGAGCCATGCCACCGCCGAAGGGCGCCAGGGTGACGGTGGCCAGCCAGAGTGCCGAGACCACGACCAGTAGCGCCATGGCGCCAACCAGACGGCCCAGGTGGTCGCGCAGCATCCAGCCGCTCCAGATCAGGCCGGCCATCAGGCCCCAGAGCCCGTGATAGCCGGGCTGCCACAGCTTGAGGGCATCCAGCGGGGCGGCGGCATAGGCATCAGGGTGGAGCGCCACATGGCCGATCCTCGCGCCGAGCAGCCAGGCCAGCAGCAGGCCATTGAACCAGCGGGAGTGGGCGCGCCGGGGCAGGCCGAGCAGCCAGGCGCTGGCACCCAGTAGCAGCAGGGCAGCCACGAAGGCGTAGAGGCGCGGCAGCGAGAGCAGGACGGGACCCAGGGCGATGGCATCCATGGGGTGGCGACTCCTTAGGGGTGTGGCTCCTTGAGGGCAGGGTCGGCGAACGAAAGGCCAGGGGGTACAATGTGGTGCAGCCGATCCTGGATCCTGCCAAGCCTACTGCCGGTTGGCGGGGCTGTCATCCGCGGGGTCCGATCCTAGCCGAAGCATCCGCCACCGGGAGCCGCCATGGCCAAGCCTGCCTTCGACACCCTGCGTGCCCTGGCCATCGCCAGTCAGGCGCTGGGTTTTATCCTGATCATCACCCTGGAAACCGTCATGGGCGACGCCGCCCGCCCCTGGCAGGGCTGGACCCTGGCGGCCATGGTGGTGGCCGCGCTATGGATCGCCCTGGTGCGACTCTATCGGCGCAATCGGGCCCGCAAGGCGCACTCCCGGCGACAGGCGGCGGGGGGCGAGACTGACGAGGACGACGACTGATGCCACCGTCATGCCGGCGAAGACCGGGGAGGGGGCTTGGAGCGAAGCGAAGCCCTACCGAAGGGCTATGCTGAGAGAAGCGGGCCGTGCCGCGCCCCTTACCTCTCGGCTGCTGCAGGAGTGACGCCATGTACGCCAAGATTCTGGTTCCCCTCGACGGTTCCGAACACGCCATCAAGGCGCTGAGGGTCGCCGCCTCCCTGGCTCGTGCCGGGGCATCGACGCTGCATCTGATGACCGTGGCGGAGTATCCGCCAGACAACGTCGGGCTGTTTGTCGGCGGCTCCGCCGACCCCTTCTCCGAGGAGGAGCGTGAGCAGATGGCGCAGGCGATGAGGGACAAGGCTCGCAAGGTGATCGATCAGGCGCGCTCCCTGGTCGATCTCGACGGCCTGGACGTGAAGGAGAGCGTGTCTCAGGGGCGTCCCGCCGAGCAGATCAAGGAGCGGGCGGAAACGATTGGCGCCGACGTCATCGTGATGGGCAGCCGTGGGCTCGGCAATGTGCGCGGCATGATATTCGGCAGTGTCTCCCATAAGGTCAGCCATATCGCCGGCTGCGGGGTGATCACCGTGACCTGAGCTATCACATGACCCCCGCTTGAGGCAGGCGGGAGTCGTCGGCAACGCAAAACGGCCACCGCTCTGATGAGCTAAGTGGCCGTTTAACGTCCTCGCTCTTCAGGAAGTACTGGTCGATGAAGGGCTTCTCCAGCATCCGTGTTTTCGGGTCCTCCCATGCTGTGGCTATCTGTGTGAATGCATTTCCCTCAGCATGCCAGTGACAGGTCAGCAGCTTGTTTCGGATATTGCGATTTTTGTTTATTTCGAATAGCCTGACAGGTACCGATAGAACACGAGACGGTAGCCTGCAGTAGCGGGCTGCGTGGAGGACATGACATGAACGTTGCCACTCAAGATACCGTGCCCGACAACCTCGAGCTCACCCACCTGGCCAGGGCCAGCGCCACCGAGCTTAGCCAGCTGCTACGCGAGCGGCCCGACAGCGACCGTGCGCATATCAAGCTGGATGGGGCGGACCTGGTGCTGCCCCGTCAGGCGCTGGTGCTGCTGCGTGACCTGCTGACCGAGATGGCACAGGGCAATGCCGTGACCATCCTCCCCACCCATGCCGAGGTGACGACCCAGGAAGCCGCCAACATGCTCAATGTCTCGCGGCCCCACCTGGTCAAGCTGCTCGAGGAGGGTGCAGTTCCCTTCTCCCGAGTGGGCACACACCGTCGCATTCGTCTGCAGGATCTGTTGGCCTACAAGCGCCAGCAGGAGGAGGTCTCCGAGGCCGCCCTTCAGGAGCTGGCCGATCAGGCTCAGGACCTGGATATGGGCTACTGATGCGCTTCGTGGTCGTCTACGACGCCTGCGTGCTCTACCCCGCACCCTTGCGGGATCTGCTGATGAGACTGGCTACTTCGGGGCTCTACGCGGCGCACTGGACCGAGCAGATTCACGGCGAGTGGACGCGCAACCTGCTCAATAATCGCCCAGAGCTTGCCAAAGCGCTGCCGCGAACCGTCAAGCTCATGAATCGGGCGGTGCCGGATGCGCTGGTCACCGGGCACGAGCCGTTGATCCCCGCTCTCGAGCTGCCCGACCCTGACGACCGCCACGTGCTGGCCGCAGCCATTCGCGCCGGGGCGCAATTGATCGTCACCTTCAACTTGAAGGACTTCCCGGCCGATACCCTGGCCCGCTTCGGTATCGAGGCCGTCCATCCCGATACCTTCCTGGAGCAGCAGTTCGAGCTGAATGAGGGCTGGTGCTCAGGACCGTCCATCGCCACCGTGCGCAGCCTGCGCAAGCCGCCAAGAAGCGCCGAGGAGTACCTCGACACCCTGGCGGCCTGTGGTCTGATCGTCACGGCAGACCGATTGCGAGAGTTCATCGAGGTCCTGTAACAGTCAGCAGGCTTCCTTTGCCTGGCCATCGCCTTCAGGCGCGGGCGGGAAACGTTGACGAAATGGTTGAGCCGCTGTGCCAGCCAGGTCTGGCACTCGTCCTCGCTGGCGAAGTCGCTGAGCTGAGCATGGCAGGCGTGATCGCGCTGCCCCCAGCCGCTTGTGGAGCCTGCGCAGACGACTTCCTGGCGCTTGGAACCTATTTGGAACCTGGAAGGCTGGCAACGCAAAACGGCCACCGCTCTGATGAGCTAAGTGGCCGTTTTTACTGATGTTCTTGGTCGGAGTAGCAGGATTCGAACCTACGACCTCTGCCTCCCGAAGGCAGCGCTCTACCAAGCTGAGCTATACTCCGATGTCGTTTTCGAGGAGTGTCCCTGATCGACGCAGCGTAGTTTACGCAGATGGCGGGAAAATGCAACCCCGCCAGGCCTTTTCATGCCTGGCGATCCACCGCGAGGTGGGCCAGCTCGGCCATGCTGTCGCGGTAGGGGCTTTCGGGCAGCGCCTCGAGCTGAGCCAGGGCCAGGTCGGCCATCTCCACGGCGCGCTGGCGGGTGTACTCCAGGGCGCCGGTGGCGTTGATGATCTCCAGGACCTCCTGCAGGTGATCCAGCCCCCCCTGGCGAATCGCCTTGCGGATCACCCTGGTCTGCTCCGGGGTGCCCTTGGCCATGGCCTGAATCAGCGGCAGGGTGGGCTTGCCTTCGGCCAGGTCGTCGCCGACGTTCTTGCCCATCGCCTCGGCGTCGCCCTGGTAGTCGAGCAGGTCGTCGATCAGCTGGAAGGCCAGGCCCAGGTAACGGCCATAGAGTTGCAGCGCGGACTCCTGTTCGGGAGTCGCCTCGGCGAGGATGGCGCCGCTATGGCTGGCCGCCTCGAACAGCATGGCGGTCTTGCCCTGGATGGTCTCGAAGTAGGCGGCCTCGTCGATATCCGGGTTGCCCACATTGGTGAGTTGCTGCACCTCGCCCTCGGCGATCACGCAGGTGGCGGAGGAGAGCACATCCATGATGCGCATGGAGCCCACCTCGACCATCATCTGGAAGGAGCGCGAGTAGAGGAAGTCGCCGACCAGCACCGAGGGGGCGTTGCCCCAGGCGTCGTTGGCGGTGGCCTTGCCGCGGCGCAGATGCGACTCGTCCACCACGTCGTCATGCAGCAGGGTGGAGGTGTGCATGAACTCGATCAGGGTGGCCAGCGTGATATGCCGATCGTCCCGGTAGCCCAGTGCACGGGCCGCCAGCAGCACCAGCAGCGGGCGCAGGCGCTTGCCGCCGCTGACGATGATGTGCTGGCCGATGGTCTCGACCAGCGGGATGCGAGAGCCGAGCTTGGCCATGATGGTGCGGTTGACGGCGGCGAAGTCCTCGGCCACGACGGCGTGGATCGGGGAGGGGGCGGCGGTGTCGGAAGCGGAAGCGTGGATGGGCATGTAGGCGGTATCAACAGTCGGTTGGGCCGGGGCGAGGCGGCCCCCTGCTGGCCTTGGATTGCCGGCCATGCTATGGGGCGTCCTCGGGGGCGTCAAGGCGGCGGCAGAAACGCCCATCTCGCGGGTTGTCTGCCGGGTCGCCTGTCGTTATAATTCGCGACCCACTCATCTCGCTCCCTGTCAGATGGTTGCCGAAAGGGGCGCCACTCGAAGCAGGCCGACGAAGAGCCCAACCCGATGAGTCCTGGAGAGAAAAGCATGTACGCAGTTATCAAGAGCGGTGGCAAGCAGTACCGCGTTCAGGAAGGCCAGACCCTGAAGCTCGAGAAGATCGAAGTCCCGACCGGCGAGTCCATCGACTTCGACGAAGTGCTGCTGGTCGGCAGCGACGACGAGGTCAAGGTCGGCGCTCCCCTGGTTGACGGTGCCAAGGTCTCTGCCGAGGTCGTTTCCCACGGCCGTGGCGACAAGGTCACCATCATCAAGTTCCGTCGCCGCAAGCACAGCATGAAGCGTCAGGGCCACCGTCAGTGGTTCACTGAAGTCAAGATCACCGGGATCTCCGCCTAAGCGGTCCATCCCCCTGAACGGAGGTTTATACCATGGCACATAAGAAGGCAGCGGGTTCTACCCGTAACGGTCGCGATTCCGAATCCAAGCGCCTTGGCGTCAAGCTCTTCGGTGGCCAGGCCGTGACCGCCGGCAACATCATCGTTCGCCAGCGCGGCACCAAGTTCCACGCCGGCACTGGCGTCGGTATCGGCAAGGACCACACCCTGTTCGCTCTGGACGAAGGCGTGGTCAAGTTCGAGACCAAGGGTCCGAAGAACCGCAAGTTCGTCAGCGTCGTCTCTGCCTGAGACACCTGATTCTTGCCGCGAGAAGGCCCCGCCATGGCGGGGCCTTCTTGTCTTTATTATGGCGGCCGGAGCGGTACAGGCAGCCTGGAGAGTGACAGATGCAGTTCGTCGACGAATCCTCGATCATTGTGGAAGCCGGCAAGGGGGGCAACGGCTGCCTCAGCTTCCGGCGCGAGAAATACGTGCCCAAGGGTGGCCCCGATGGCGGCGACGGCGGCCATGGTGGCAGCGTCTACCTGATCGGTGACGACGCCCTCAACACCCTCATCGACTTCAAGTACCAGCGCTTCTACAAGGCCCAGAACGGCCAGCCCGGCATGGGTCGGCAGATGAGCGGCAAGGCCGGTGAGGACCTGCACGTCAAGGTGCCGGTGGGTACCACAGTGATCGACGAGGACACCCTCGAGGTGATCGCCGACGTCACCGAGATCGGCCAGGTGGTGCTGGTCGCCCAGGGTGGCCGCCGCGGGCTTGGCAATATCCACTTCAAGTCCTCCACCAACCGGGCGCCGCGTCGCACCACGCCAGGTACCGATGGCGAGCGCCGCAACCTGCGTCTGGAGATGAAGGTGATGGCCGACGTGGGGCTGCTGGGCCTGCCCAACGCGGGCAAGTCGACGCTGATTCGCGCCGTCTCGGCGGCCAAGCCCAAGGTGGCCAACTACCCCTTTACCACCCTGGTGCCCAACCTGGGGGTGGTGAAGCTCGGCATGCACGAGCACTTCGTGATGGCCGATGTGCCGGGGCTGATCGAGGGTGCCTCGGATGGCGCCGGCCTGGGACTGCGCTTCCTCAAGCACCTGACTCGCACTCGGCTGCTGTTCCACGTGGTGGATGTGGCGCCCTTCGACGAGTCCGATCCGGTGGAGGCCGCCGAGGCGATCATCCACGAGCTGGGCGAGTTCTCGCCGGCCCTGGCCGAGCTGCCGCGCTGGCTGGTGCTCAACAAGCTCGACCTGCTCCCGCCGGAGGAGCGCGAGGCCACGGCCGACGAGATCGTGCGTCGCCTGGGCTGGGAGGGTCCGGTGTTCCGTGTCTCGGCGATCGGTAGCGATGGCACCGATGCGCTGGTGCAGGCGGCCTACCGCTGGCTCACCGAGCAGCGCCGCCTGGAGAACGAGGACGAGGAGGCCGCCGAGCGCGCCCGCGAGATGCGCGAGCGCATGGAGGAAGAGGCAGTGGCCCGTACCGAGGCGCGCCTGGGGCGCAAGCGCAAGCCCTCCGCCGAGGACGATGATGACTTCGATGACGACGACTACGATGTCGAAGTTGAATACGCGCCCTGAGAGAGCTCTTGTCGGTGCCGGGAGTCGATGGGGTCAGACCCCATCTGGTTGGGGGTCTGACCCCATGGATGCCAGGGTTATGAGCGAATGGACAGTGACGAGCAGGTGATGGGTCGCGAGGCGCTGAAGGGCGCCCGCCGGGTGGTGGTAAAGATCGGCAGCGCCCTGCTGACCAACGACGGGCGTGATCTCGACGAGGCGGCGATCGGCGGCTGGGTCGATCAGATCGCCACGCTGCATCGGCGTGGCATCGAGGTGGTGCTGGTCTCCTCCGGCGCCGTGGCCGCGGGCATGGTGCGACTCGGCTGGCAGGCGCGCCCCTCGGCGGTGCATGAGCTGCAGGCCGCGGCGGCGGTAGGCCAGAATGGCCTCACCGAGTGCTACGAGGGTCACTTCGCACGCCATGATCTGCTCACCGCCCAGGTGCTGCTGACCCACGATGACCTCTCCAACCGCAAGCGCTACCTCAATGCACGCTCGGCGCTGCGCACCCTGGTCGACCTGCGGGTGGTGCCGGTGATCAACGAGAACGACACCGTGGTCACCGACGAGATCCGCTTTGGCGACAACGACACCCTGGGGGCCCTGGTGGCCAACCTGCTGCAGGCCGACGCCCTGGTCATTCTCACCGACCAGGAGGGGCTGTTCGACGCCGACCCGCGCTTGAATCCCGATGCCCGGCTGATCGCCGAGGGGCGTGCCGACGACCCGGCCCTGGCGGCCGTGGCCGGCGGCGGCGGGGCGCTGGGGCGTGGCGGCATGACCACCAAGATTCGTGCCGCCAGCCTGGCGGCGCGCTCCGGTGCCGTCACCGCCATTGCCAGCGGTCGCCAGTCCGATGTGCTGGTTCGGCTGGTCGATGGCGAGCGCCTGGGCACCCTGTTGCGGCCCGATCAGGCCCCCATGGCGGCGCGCAAGCGCTGGCTGGCCGGGCAGCTCCAGGTGCGCGGCACCCTGACCCTGGACGCCGGCGCGGTGAAGGTGCTGCGCGAAAGCGGCTCCAGCCTGCTGCCGGTCGGGGTGAGGGCGGCCGCCGGGCAGTTTCGGCGCGGCGATATGGTGCTGTGTGTCGACGAGCAGGGTGAGCGGGTGGCCAAGGGGCTGGTCAACTATGGGCTCGACGACGCACAGCGCATCATCGGGCAGCCCAGCCACCAGATCGAGGCGATCCTCGGCTTTATGGAAGCGCCGGAGCTGATCCATCGCGACAACCTGGTGGTGCTGTAGCCCTGTGTTATAGACCAGGACCTATGGCAAGCCCCGCCCGGGCTATGGTAGGATGCGCCATCCTCTCAGACACGGCCCGTGAACGATCGCCGCACCAGCAGCGGTCGGCCAGATGGCCAAACCGGCGGTAAAGATGACTCTTTGCTGCCGGATCAATACGTTATCGCAGCCGTCATTACACGGGCGGCGAAGAATCTCCAAGGAGACAGCAAGTGGCAAACAGCAAGCAAGCTCGCAAGCGCGCCCGTCAGGCCGAAGGTCGTCGTGTCCTGAAGGCCAGTCAGCGCAGCATGGTCCGCACCTACATCAAGCGCGTTATCACCGCCATCAACGGTGGTGACCACGCCGAGGCGATGACCGCCTTCCAGAAGGCGCAGCCGGTCATCGACCGCATCGCCGACAAGGACGTGCTTTCCAAGAAGAAGGCCGCGCGCCTGAAGAGCCGCCTGAACAAGCGCATCAAGGCCCTGGCTGCCTAAGCCGGTCCGATGCCATCGAGAGCCGGCCACTGGCCGGCATCTCGTGAAAAAACCGGCTGCGGCCGGTTTTTTTGTGGCCGTTAGTTATCAAGCCGAGGAACAGACGTGGCGGATCGCGAACAGGCGCCACCGGCAGCGGTGGACGAGAACGACAGGGTAGTGGCCCCCAAGGGCGGCGGTCTGATGCGCTCGGGCCTGGTGGTCGGCGTGATGACCATGCTCTCGCGGGTAATGGGGCTGGCGCGTGACGTGGTGATCGCCGCGCTGTTCGGCGCGGGGCAGGGGGCCGACGCCTTCTTCGTCGCCTTCAAGATCCCCAACTTCATGCGCCGGCTGTTCGCCGAGGGCGCCTTCAATCAGGCCTTCGTGCCGGTGCTATCGGAGTACGCCACCCGGGGCAGCCGACGCGAGGTGCGCGAACTGCTCGATGCCGTCTCCGGCAGCCTGGCCGCGGTGCTGTTTCTACTGACTGCGCTGGCGATGTTCGCCGCCCCCTGGCTGGTATGGGTGTTCGCCCCCGGCTTCGGTCGTGACCCGGCCAAGCTGGCGCTTACCGCCGACATGCTGCGCCTCACCTTCCCCTATCTGCTGCTGATCTCGCTTACGGCCTTTGCCGGCAGCGTGCTCAACACCTGGAACCGCTTCGCGGTGCCGGCCTTTACTCCGGTGCTGCTCAATCTCTCGCTGATCGGGGCGGCGCTGCTGCTGACCCCGCTGATGAGCGAGCCGGCCATGGCGCTGGCCTGGGGGGTGTTGATCGCCGGTGTGGCCCAGCTCGCCTTCCAGGTGCCCTTTCTGGTGCGGCTGGGGCTGGCGCCGCGGCCCTGGCCCAGCTTCGCCCATGCCGGCGTCAAACGGATCATGAAGCTGATGGTGCCGGCGCTGTTCGGTGTCTCGGTATCGCAGATCAATCTGCTGCTGGATACCGTGCTCGCCTCGTTGCTGGCGGCGGGAAGCGTCTCCTGGCTCTACTACTCCGACCGCCTGGTGGAGCTGCCGCTGGGGGTGTTCGGCATCGCCATCGGCACCGTGATCCTGCCGGCCCTGTCGCGCCGCCATGCCGAGCAGTCTGGCGAGCATTTCAGCGCCATGCTCGATTGGGCGATCCGCACCGTGCTGCTGCTGGGGCTGCCCGCGGCCCTGGCCCTGGCCCTGCTCGCCGAGCCGCTGCTGATCTCGCTGTTCCACTACGGGGCCATGACCGAGCGCGACATCGCCATGGCGGCGATGAGTCTGCGCGCCTACTCCCTGGGGCTGGTGGCCTTCATGCTGATCAAGGTGCTGGCACCGGGCTTCTTCGCCCGCCAGGACACCAAGACCCCGGTGAAGGTCGGCATCATCGCCATGGTCGCGAATATGATCTTCAACCTGATCCTGATCTGGCCCCTGGCCCACGCCGGCCTGGCGCTGGCCACCGCGCTCTCGGCATTCATGAACGCCGGCCTGCTGGGCTGGCTGCTCAGGAAGCAGGGCGTGCTGGTGTTCCAGCCCGGCTGGGGCCGCTATGCGGTCCAGCTGCTGGGTGGCTGCGCAGTGATGGGGCTCGGCCTCTGGTGGTTCTCTCCCGACTGGCAGGCGTGGCTCGGCTGGGGTGTCTGGCAGCGTGTCGCCTGGCTGGCGGCGCTGGTGGTCGGTGGTGCGGGCCTCTACTTCGCCTGGCTGGCCGCTACCGGGGTGCGGCTCAGGCACTTCAGGATGAAGGGCTAGGCTGGCCCGGCTGTCAAGGGGCCGTCTGTCCGGTATAATCGACGATTTAACCACCATTCGACGCCGAGCGGGGCTCCAGCACGCCATGCAAGTGATTCGAGGACTGCACAACCTGCGCGACGAGCATCGTGGCTGCGTGGCCACCATCGGCAACTTCGATGGGGTCCACCGCGGGCATCAGGCGATTCTCGAGCAGTGTCGCGAGCAGGCCCGGCGTCTCGGCCTGCCGGTGACGGTGGTGGTGTTCGAACCACAGCCCCGCGAGTTCTTCGCCGAAGACCAGGCGCCGCCGCGGCTTACCCGCCTGCGCGACAAGGTGCGGCTGCTCGGCGAGGCGAGGGTGGAGCGTGTGCTCTGCCTGCCGTTCAACGACGCCCTGCGCAGCCTGACCGCCGAGGCCTTTATCCAGCGGGTGCTGATCCAGGGGCTGGGCGTGCGCCACCTGGTGGTGGGCGATGACTTCCGCTTCGGCTGCGACCGCCGTGGCGACTTCCATCTGCTGACCGCGGTGGGCGAGGCCGAAGGCTTCGGCGTGGAGCATACCCGCACCTTCACCATCGACGATGAGCGGGTCTCCAGCAGCCGTATTCGCACCCTGCTGGCCAGCGGCAACTTCGAGGCCGCGGCACGCCTGCTGGGGCGGCCCTATCGTCTGGGCGGCCGCGTGGTGGCCGACCAGAAGCTCGGCCGTACCATCGGCGTGCCCACCGCCAATCTGCCCCAGCCGATGCGCTCCCTGGCGCTGCATGGGGTCTATGCGGTACTGACCGAACTGCCCGATGGTCGCCGTCTGCCGGGGGTGGCCAATATCGGCTGGCGGCCCACGGTGGGCAGCGTGCGGCCGGTGCTCGAGGTGCACCTGTTCGACTTCGACGGTGACCTCTATGGCGAGCGGCTGGTGGTGATGCCCTGTGCCAAGCTGCGCGGCGAGGTGAAGTTCGAGGACTTCGCGGCGCTCAAGCATCAGATCGGTCTCGACCAGCAGCGTGCTCGCGATTATTTTTTTCAGCACCCCGAAGCCGGTGCGTACGCTTTTCGGCACCCCGAAGCCGGTGCGAGCGGTTCTCGGCACCCCGAGACCCTTGGTAACGATGATTCTCTTCCTCTGGCATCGGCGCCGCTGGCGCGCGAGGCCGTGACACTCGATTCCTCGGCGGGTATCTCCGCCGACCATGACGACGGCTGATCCCCAGAATATGAGCGACTACAAGCCCACTCTGAACCTGCCAGAAACCGACTTCCCCATGCGCGGCATGCTGCCCAAGCGCGAGCCCGAGCGGCTGGCCCAGTGGCAGCAGCAGGATATCTACCACCGCCTGCGCGAGGCGCGCCAGGGTCGTGAGCTGTTCGTGCTGCACGATGGCCCTCCCTACGCCAATGGCAGCATTCATATCGGTCACGCCGTCAACAAGATCCTCAAGGACATCATCGTCAAGTCGAAGAACCTGGCCGGCTTCGATGCCCCCTACGTGCCCGGCTGGGACTGCCACGGCCTGCCCATCGAGCACAAGGTGGAGACCACCCACGGCAAGCAGCTGGAGCCCGAGCGCGCCCGCGAGCTGTGCCGCGAGTATGCCGCCGAGCAGATCCAGGAGCAGCTCAAGGACTTCGTGCGCCTGGGTGTGATCGGCGACTGGGACAACCCCTACCGCTCCATGGACTACGCCAACGAGGCGGGCGAGATCCGCGCGCTGGCCGATATGGTCGAGGCCGGCTATGTGTTCAAGGGGCTGAAGCCGGTCAACTGGTGCTTCGACTGTGGCTCGGCACTGGCCGAGGCCGAGGTGGAGTACCAGGACAAGCAGTCCGACGCCATCGACGTGGCCTTCACGATCGAGGACGCGGACCGCCTGGCGGCCGTCTTCGGCCTGGAGGCGCTGCCCAAGCCGGCCGCGGTGGTCATCTGGACCACCACGCCCTGGACCGTTCCCGCCAACCAGGCGCTCAACATGCACCCGGAGTTCACCTACGCCCTGGTGGACACCGGCGAGCGGCTGCTGGTGCTGGCCGAGGAGCTGGTGGAGTCGTGCCTGGAGCGCTTCGGCCTGAGCGGCGAGGTGATCGCCACCGCCCGTGGCGAGGCCTTCGACGGCATCCGCTTCCGCCATCCGCTCTATGAGCGCCTGTCGCCGGTCTATCTGGCCGACTACGTGGAGTGTGAGGTGGGCAGCACCGGCATCGTCCACTCGGCGCCGGCCTACGGCGTGGATGACTTCGTGACCTGCCGTGCCCATGGCATGACCTTCGACGAGATCGAGAGCCCGGTGCAGGGCAATGGCGTCTACGTCGACAGCCTGCCGTTCTTCGGCGGCCAGATGATCTGGAAGGCCAACCCTCAGATCGTCGCCAAGCTCGAGGAGGTCGGCGCGCTGATGGCTCACAAGCCGATCACCCACAGCTACATGCACTGCTGGCGCCACAAGACGCCGGTGATCTACCGCGCCACCGCCCAGTGGTTCGTGGGCATGGACGTGGCCGGCAAGGATGGCCGCACCCTGCGCGAGCGTGCGCTCGAGGGCATCGAGGCCACCCGCTTCACCCCGGCCTGGGGCAAGGCGCGCCTGCACAGCATGATCGCCAACCGCCCCGACTGGTGTATCTCCCGCCAGCGCAACTGGGGCGTGCCGATTCCGTTCTTCCTGCACAAGGCCAGCGGCGAGCTGCACCCGCGCACCGTCGAGCTGATGGAGGAGGCCGCCAAGCGCGTCGAGGCCGAGGGCATCGATGCCTGGTTCCGCCTCGATCCCGCCGAGCTGCTGGGCGAGGAAGCCGCCGACTACGACAAGGTCACCGATACCCTGGACGTGTGGTTCGACTCCGGCACCACCCATCGCCATGTGCTGCGGGGTTCGCACCCCCACGGCCATGAGAGCGGCCCGCGCGCCGACCTCTACCTGGAGGGCTCCGACCAGCACCGCGGCTGGTTCCACTCCTCGCTGCTGACCGGCTGCGCCATCGACGGCCACCCGCCGTACCGTGGCCTGCTCACCCACGGCTTCACCGTGGATGCCCAGGGCCGCAAGATGTCCAAGTCGGTGGGCAACGTGGTCGCCCCCCAGCAGGTGATGGACAAGCTCGGCGCCGATATCCTGCGCCTGTGGGCCGCCTCCACCGACTACTCCGGCGAGATGGCGGTCTCCGACGAGATCCTCAAGCGCACCGCCGATGTCTATCGCCGTATCCGCAACACCTCGCGCTTCCTGCTCGCCAACCTCAATGGCTTCGAGCCGCAGCGCGACGCGCTGCCATTCGATGAGATGCTGGCCCTGGACCAGTGGGTGGTGGATCGCGCCGCCCAGCTGCAGGCACGCATCGAGACCGCCTATGAGGAGTACCGCTTCCTCGATGTCTACCAGCAGGTGCACGGCTTCTGTGCCCGCGAGCTGGGCGGCTTCTACCTGGACGTGATCAAGGACCGCCAGTACACCACCCAGGCCGACTCGGTGGCACGCCGCAGCGCCCAGACCGCGCTCTATCATGTGGTCGAGGCACTCTCGCGCTGGGTGGCGCCGATCCTCAGCTTCACCGCCGAGGAGATCCATGAGCATATCCCCGGGGCGCGCGGCGACAGCGTGCTGCTCGAGGAGTACTACACCGGGCTCGAGACCCTGGCCGATGATGCCGAGATGGGCCGCGACTTCTGGGAGCAGGTGCTCAACGTCAAGCAGGCGGTCAACAAGTGCCTGGAAGACGCCCGTAACGCCAAGGCGATCAAGGGCAGCCTGGCCGCCGAGGTCACCCTCCATGTGGACGATGCCCTGCACGCCACGCTGGCCAAGCTGGGCGACGAGCTGCGCTTCGTGATGCTGACCAGCGAGGTGCGCCTGGCACCGCTGGCCGAGGGTGAAACGCCCGAGGGGGCCGAGGCCACCGAGCTCGAGGGCCTCAGGGTCGCCGTCAACGAGAGCCCGAACCAGAAGTGCGAGCGCTGCTGGCACCACCGCGAGGATGTGGGCAGCCACGCCGCGCATGTCGACCTCTGCGGCCGTTGCATCAGCAACCTGCCGGATGGCCCGGGCGAGACGCGTCGCTATGCGTGAGGTGTCGCCCATACCGCCGATGCACCAGCCCCTGCGCTGGCTATGGCTGGCGCTGGCGGTGGTCGTGCTCGACCTGGCCACCAAGTACGCCGCCTCTGCCTGGCTGCCGTTCGCCCGGCCGGTGGAGGTGCTGCCGTTCTTCAACCTGACGCTGCTGCACAACACCGGCGCGGCCTTCAGCTTCCTGGCCAGCCACCCCGGCTGGCAGCGCTGGCTGTTCGCCACCATCGCGGTGGGGGCCAGCATCGGCCTGACGCTCTGGATGCGCCGGCTCAAGCGTGACGAGACGCTGCTCGCGGCGTCGCTGGCGATGATCATCGGCGGCGCCCTGGGCAACCTCTACGACCGCCTGGTGCACGGCTATGTGGTCGACTTCCTCTCCTTCCACGCGGCGGGCTGGTACTACCCCGCCTTCAACGTGGCGGACATCGGCATCACCCTGGGCGCCATCGGGCTGATCTGGGAGTCGGTGTTCGGCGAGAAGCGCCGCGCCCGCCACCGGGACTAGGCCACCCAAGACAACCGCGAGAATTTGTAGGAGGCCGGCACCGCCGGCGGTGCGACGTTTCGCCGAATGGCGCCGAAGGCGCCCCGGCGGTGCCACCCGGCCCTAGCAAGATTACCGAACCGAAATCCTGTTTACCGAGTCCCAATTCCCATGACCGACCAGAACAGCCCGCAGCACCGCATCGACGAGGGCATGGAAGTGACCCTGCACTTCACCCTCAAGCTGGAAGACGGCACCGTGGTGGACTCCACCCGCGACAAGGCCCCGGCCACCTTCCTGCTGGGCGACGGCAACCTGCCGCCCGGCTTCGAACACCCCATGAAGGGCATGAGCGCCGGCGAGAGCGCCACCTTCGAGATCACCCCGGAGCACGCCTTCGGCCAGCACAACCCGCAGAACATCCAGCGCCTCAAGCGCGATGACTTCGGTGAAGAGCCCCTGGAGATCGGCACCGTGATGTCCTTCGCGGACCCCGCCGGCGGCGAGCTTCCCGGCGTGATCAGCGCCATCGAGGGGGAGCAGGTGGACGTGGACTTCAACCACCCGCTGGCGGGGCGCACCCTGACCTTCGAGGTCGAGATCATCGACGTGGTGCCGGCCACTACCCACTAAGCCATTTCGCCCTGGCAATCAGCTAGACTGATGCTGTTTCGCATCAAGGAATTTCTCACCATGCAAATCAGGCTCGCCAATCCCCGTGGCTTCTGCGCTGGCGTCGACCGCGCCATCGAGATCGTCAACAGTGCGCTGGACGTGTTCGGTCCGCCGATCTACGTGCGTCATGAGGTGGTCCATAACCGCTTCGTGGTCGACAGCCTGCGCGAGCGGGGAGCGGTATTCGTCGAGGAGCTCCATGAGGTACCCGACGACGTGATCGTGATCTTCTCCGCCCATGGCGTCTCTCGCGCCGTGCAGGAGGAGGCCGAGCAGCGTGGCCTCAAGGTGTTCGACGCCACCTGCCCGCTGGTCACCAAGGTGCACCTGGAGGTGCTGCGCTACGCCCGGCGTGGTCAGGAGTGCGTGCTGATCGGCCACGCCGGCCACCCCGAGGTGGAAGGCACCATGGGGCGCTACGACACCAGCCTCGGCGGCACCATTCATCTGGTGGAGAACGAGGAGGACGTGGCCACGCTCGAGGTGAAGGATCCGAGTCGCCTGGCCTATGTTACCCAGACCACCCTCTCCATGGATGACACCGCCAAGGTGATCGACGCCCTGCGCGCCCGCTTCCCGGACATCCAGGGGCCGCGCAAGGATGACATCTGCTACGCCACCCAGAACCGCCAGGACGCCGTGCGCGAACTCGCCGACGGCGCGGACCTGGTGCTGGTGGTGGGAAGCCTCAACAGCTCCAACTCCAACCGCCTGCGTGAGCTCTCCGAGCGGGTCGGCACCCCCGCCTATCTGGTCGACAACGCCGACCAGATCGACCCGGCCTGGCTCGAGGGCGTCAATGCCATCGGCGTCACCGCCGGCGCCAGCGCCCCGGAGGTGCTGGTGCAGGGCGTGATCGAGCGGCTCAAGAGCCTCGGCGCCAGCGCCCCCGAGGAGCTCGCCGGCCGTGAGGAGACCATTACCTTCTCCATGCCCCGCGAGCTGCGTGAGCGCGTGATCGTCAGCGAGTAGCGGCGCCGCAATCACCGCCCGCGCCAAGCCGGAAACGCCGCCGTCACCCGAAAGACGGCGGCGTTTCTGTCTCCCGGGAAGGGGTGTGCGGCGCACCACACGGGAATGGGTGTCAGGGGGTGACGATCATGCCCTGTAGCCAGCAGCGACTCAGCGCCTAGCCCGTCATGGCATATGTGCAGGATGCCGCTCACCCTGGCAGCATGACATTTTTGGTCCATCACCCTACCGGAGTCTCGCCTCTTGATACATACTGAAACAAATACATCACTCGTAGGGAGACGTCACGCGTGATCATCGACACCTCTCAACGCACTCCCCGGCGTCCGGCAGGCACTGCCCGGCACAGCGACGGCTTCAGTCTTATCGAGCTGATGATTGCGGTCGCCGTCATCGGCATCTTGGCGTCGATTGCGTACCCGAGTTATACGGGTTATGTGGAGCGAGCGAGAGTTTCTGATGGCCAAGCCATGGTTATGGATATCGCAAGCAGGCTAGAGCGTTGTTATACCGCCACTTACGATTATAAGAAAAAAAATTCGGCAGGTGATTCGTGTGTTGATTTTTCTGATCTGAAATCGAAGGAAGGCTATTACAAGATAACTGCAAAGGGTAAAGGGAATGCAGGAAGCTTTGATAGTGACGAATATAGTGTCGTGGCTAGCCATATAGATGGCGAGCCTGCCGTAGCTTGTGAAACATTGTGGATCGACAGCACTGGCAAACAGGGCGGAGCAAATGATGACTGCTGGTGATCGACAGTCATGCCAAGGATTTACGCTGATTGAACTTTTGGTCACCATCGCCGTGGCTATCACCTTGGCCACCGTGGCTGTGCCGAGTTTTCAAAGCGTTATGGCGCGAAGTCAGTGGGCTAGTGATTATAATCAAATTCTTGGCGGGCTAACTCTAGCTAGGAGCGAGGCAGTCAAGCGACGAGAAAATGTAACCCTGAAGGTCAAGTCTGGTGGAGCTTCCTGGTCTTATGAAGTTAAAGATTCTGGTGGGAGTGATTTGAGAGTCAGAGCTTCCGGTAATGATCGTGTCAGCCTGCTCGTGGCTGATAATTTCAGCGTTATCTTTAATTCGTTAGGGAAGGTTGAGGGTGGTAGCTGTGACGGTGGTTGTGAGATGAAAGTCGAGAGTGGCAAACATTGTCGGTTGATCGATATTAGTAGTCTTGGGCGAATTGGACGTGCAGATTGTGCCGAGGAGGGGGGGTGACATCTTCATCATACAAGTCACGGTATAGTGGCTTTACCCTAATCGAGGCGCTGGTTGCCCTGTTGGTGCTGTCCATCGGCATGCTGGGTGTGGCAGCCATGCAGCTCAAGTCCCTGCAAGGAGCCCATGCGGCTTATCAGCGCTCCTATGCCACCTTGATCGCCGTCGATGCCCAGGAGCGAGTCTGGAAGGAGTTTTCATCTGATCAAGAGTGCCCTTCGGATATTGCTCAAGTATCGACGGATTGGAAGGGGCACTGGTTTCCCGATATGGCTCCATTTGCGGATGCTGGCAGTGTGATTAGAGACAAGGATGGAAACGGCGCTGATCTTCCTAAGTGCGAATATCAGGCCGTCGTGAGTTGGGAAGAAAAGCGTTTGGGTGATGCCGATAGCGAATTTGTCTATATATTTCGACTGCCGGAGATTAATTGATGATGCCGGATATACGCTTTTCTCGCCGAATCCCGTCATCTTCGTCCGGGTTTTCGCTTGTCGAACTAATGGTCGCCATGTTGATTGGCCTGGTGATCATTTTGGGCGCCGGCCAGCTCTTTTTGACCGTGTTTCAGACCAATCGTCAGGTTGATCTGCTTAGCGAAAAGCAAGCGGCAATCACCTTTCTTACCGAGGATTTGATTAGAGAGGTCAGGCGAGGTGATTTTGTTGCTGAGAACTATAGGTTATCCCGGGTCAAGGAAAAAGAGAGTCCTGCTGTAATAGAGAAAAAAGATGCTGTAGGGAAGTTTCAGGAGCTGGTGGGTGGGTTGATGATGCCTCAGGGTGCGAGTGAAGAAAATATTCTTTTTTCAAACTCAAGTTATGGGTTGGCGACATCAAGTGGCGCAGTAACAACGTTTGATTTCGAATTGGAGAGTGTGGATGGAAACCGAGAGCCTATAAAATTTATTGCTGTAGAGCGTACTGCTGCAGTTGGTGGTGAGACCGGTGATGGTGAGACCGGTGATGGTGAGACCGGTGATGGTGAGACCGGTGATGGTGAGACCGGTGATGGTG
>NZ_SLTR01000130.1:0-333 GCF_004347715.1 Halomonas marinisediminis
TGGCTTGCGCCTTGAGGTCCCAGACCGAGGCGGTGTGACAGCCCGACTGGTATGCACCGTCCACGGTCGGCGACAGCACCGTGGCGGCCATCGCTTCCAGCTCCTGCGAAGTCATCAGGCCGGTGGTGTCCTGGGAGCCGACGATATTGACCTGCACCCGCACGTCCGAGCCCGCATGGAGCACCTTGCCCGGGGTGACGCCGCGGGCATTGGCGTTGAAGATCTTTTCGACGGCAGTCAGGCCCTGGGCCGCGTGAGAGATTTGCGGGGCCGGGGCGAGGACAGGCGGCGGCTCCACGGCCAGCGTGTCGGCGGCCAGGGGTTGCAGCTTCT
>NZ_SLTR01000131.1:0-332 GCF_004347715.1 Halomonas marinisediminis
GGCCTGCACGACCCGGCGATCCGGCGCGATGTGCTGCGCTGGGTGCTCTGGGACAATCACAAGATGTCCTCCGTCGCGGGCGTCACCCGGTTCCTGATGAACTTCCTGCCCGCCTACAAACAACCCGCCGAGGTCATCGCCTGGCACCAGGGCCGCCTGCGCGGCGCGCTCAGGACGCTGGATGCCGCGCTCGCAGGCCGGGACTGGCTCGTGGGGCCCGACGTGACTGCCGCCGACATCTCCTGCTGCTCCTACCTTTTCTATCCCGAACCGTTCGGGTTCGACCGCGCCGAATACCCGAATATCGACCGCTGGCTCGACGGGCTCAAAGC
>NZ_SLTR01000132.1:0-332 GCF_004347715.1 Halomonas marinisediminis
TGATCGACACGGTCTATCGTCACTGCGGTCAGAAAGAGACAGTCATCTTCTGTGACCGCGTGATGCAGCTCGGCTTTAGCCATGCCTGCCGCGCAGGTATCTCCTTCGGCAAGGACGACATGGTCATTCCGGACACCAAGGAAAAGCTGGTGGCCGAGACCGAGGCGCTCGCCAAGGAATATGAGCAGCAGTACAATGACGGCCTGATTACGCAGGGTGAGAAGTACAACAAGGTCGTCGACGCCTGGGCCAAGTGCTCGGAGAAGGTCGCCGACGAGATGATGAAGCGCATCAAGGCAGTCGAGTTCAATGAAGACGGCCGCCAGAAGCCG
>NZ_SLTR01000133.1:0-332 GCF_004347715.1 Halomonas marinisediminis
TTTGTCGTTTTCGACCTCGACCGTTATAAAAGAAGATTCACCGTTTAGACTTTTTGCATCGTAAACGAGGCAATATTTTTTATTGGGGTCGATGGACCAAGGTGTTTTTGGGGCAATTACAAATCCTGATTCCTTTTCATCCCCTTTAAAGAAAACTTTTAAAGATTGTTTTCCTCTTGTAGCCTCTTTCGAATCTAATTCTACCTTCGACTTAAAAGTATTTAAACTCTCGTTGATCGTTGTGTTTTCAAAATCATCTAGAATTATTTCGGAATTGTAACCCCAAATTTTATGAGTCATTGGCTTACTCGTTTTATTACACGAAAGTAATA
>NZ_SLTR01000134.1:0-332 GCF_004347715.1 Halomonas marinisediminis
GTGGTAGGTGATGTAGTAACAAATATCCAGAACCAAGGAGCTATCTATAATGAGCTTATCAACATCTTAAATGCTGAATCAGACATCTTTGTAGATAACGGTGACGGAACCTTTACACATACAGCTGCTGATGGTACAGTAGTGACTTTTGATGCTAATACTACAAGTATGGTAGATAATGGAAATGGAACTTACACACTAACAAACGCAAACGGTGATACAATAACTGTAGACGTGGTAGGTGATGTAGTAACAAATATCCAAAACCAGGGAGCTATCTATAATGAGATTATCAACATCTTAAATGCAGAATCAGACATTTTTGTAGATAA
>NZ_SLTR01000135.1:0-331 GCF_004347715.1 Halomonas marinisediminis
CCAAAAATAGTAAATATATTCGAATATCAGTTATTTAATTAGGAAAATTTTCCTAGTAGACTGTTTTTCCCGTATTACACACAACGGTCTCGGCTCGTATGTTTACGACACCTTAGTTATTAGGAATTAAAAATAGTAAATTTCTGACTAACAATACAAGTAAAATAGAAGGGATAGAGAGGTCTCGGCTAGATACACAAACAAAGAGTGATATCGTTTCATAGAAATCCCACCCTTCTATAATTTTCTTAGAGTCTGAACAGTACCTAGATCCTATACTTGAGATCGTATCAACTGCGAGCAAAGATGGTAAAGAAAATTAATCTTGTAG
>NZ_SLTR01000136.1:0-331 GCF_004347715.1 Halomonas marinisediminis
TGGCGCCGGGAAAGCCCTTCGCGCCCTTCGGGCCCATGCCCCTGCCGCGGGCACGCCTGACGGTCGCCGCGCCCGAACTGGCACGCAAGCAGCCGTCGCAGCTGCGCCTGTGTTTCCACTGGACCGGGCTGCCCCTGCCGCCGGAGACCTTCGCCAGCCATTATGCGGGCTACGCGCCCAAGCTGAGCGAGACCGATTTTCGCGCAAGCCTGGCGCGCAGCGACGGGGTGAGTTGGCATCCGCTGCCGGTGCAGGGGCCTGGCGTTGCGCGCCCGGAGAGGGACGCGCCGCTCTTTGGGATCGATGCCAAGGGCGGCGTGGCCACCGAGAC
>NZ_SLTR01000137.1:0-330 GCF_004347715.1 Halomonas marinisediminis
GCGGGTCCAACCCCGCGGGGGTTCCGGAGCGGGAGGAACCAGCGGGCCCCCGGTGGGGCGGGGGGCCCGGACACTCGGGGGGGCCGGCGGCGGCGGCGACTCTGGACGCGAGCCGGGCCCTTCCCGTGGATCGCCTCAGCTGCGGCGGGCGTCGCGGCCGCTCCCGGGGAGCCCGGCGGGTGCCGGCGCGGGTCCCCTCCCCGCGGGGCCTCGCTCCACCCCCCCATCGCCTCTCCCGAGGTGCGTGGCGGGGGCGGGCGGGCGTGTCCCGCGCGTGTGGGGCGAACCTCCGCGTCGGTGTTCCCCCGCCGGGTCCGCCCCCCGAGCCGC
>NZ_SLTR01000138.1:0-330 GCF_004347715.1 Halomonas marinisediminis
TGTTTGTGTTTCTAAACAGCCACATCAAGAGATTATTAGAAAAGGTTTAGACTTAATGCTAAAAGAAATAGGATAATGGGTTTAAAAAATACATTACATAATTTAAAAGAAAAGTATAAAGGAACCAAGATGGCTCCTGCGTTTAACGCTATTCATACTTTCTTATACTTGCCAAATGAGACTACGCACAACGGGACTCATATTAAAGCGGCAGATGATTTAAAACGTACAATGAATACAGTAATCATGGCATTAGTACCATGTTTAATATTCGGTATGTTTAATGCTGGTTATCAGCATCACCTAGCTACAGGAACTATAGAAGCAGCA
>NZ_SLTR01000139.1:0-330 GCF_004347715.1 Halomonas marinisediminis
TTAAACTAGAACTGTAAGAATCACCTACATCAAATGCTCTTGGATATCTTGCATCTGTATTTTCTGGTGTCCATCTTTGATCGAACATAAAATCAGGCAAGGCACCTTGCCCTTCAAAAAACACTAACATTTTTGCTTTGGCTTGTCCTTGAAATAAGAAACTAAAATCCCAATTTTTAAATTTTACCCCTCCATAAATACCATACTGTACCTCAGGAACATTTGATGAATATGAACGAACTCTATCTGCAGCCGTAATTTTACCATCATCATTGGTATCAATATAATAAGGCTCTCCAGGAACGGTACCTGCTAAAATTGCAGGTGCAG
>NZ_SLTR01000017.1:0-76755 GCF_004347715.1 Halomonas marinisediminis
CTGGCGGGCGAACACGACGAGCCTGGCGCGATGCAGGCCGTGCCGCGCTGGCCGATGGATACTCTAAACAAGCCGTAAGCCGTAAGCTGGAAGCTGGAAGCTGGAAGCTGGACAACAGCTTGAATTCGCCACATCGTGTGGCAAGGTCACTCTTCAAGCCTCCAGGAGCGAAGCGACGCTCTTCAAGCTTGTGGCTTACAAGGGTGGCTCATCGCCGCGCCCGAGGCGCTGGATATTGAGAATATGGCGGCCCAGCACCAGCAGGGTAAAGGCGATCACCACGCCCACATAATCCGGCGCGAGCCACAGGCTGGCCAGAGGGGCGGCGGCGGCACTGGCCAGCGACGCTACCGCGGCGGTTCGTACCCGCCAGGCGAGCAACCCCCATAGCGTGGCACACACCAGCGCCACTCCCGGGGTCAGCACCAGCATCACACCAAAGGCACTGGCCACCGCCTTGCCACCGCGCAGGCGATGCCAGACCGGATAGCTGTGGCCCAGCAGCACGGCGAGGCCCACCACCCCCTGGGCCCAGGGCGGCAACCCCAGCAGAATCGCCCCCACCAGTACCGGCATGCCCTTGACGGCATCCACCAGCAGGGTCGCCAGCGCCAGCCAGCGCCCATGCAGGCGCAGCACATTGGAGAAGCCCGGATTGAAGGAGCCCGCCAGGCGCGGGTCGCCCACGCCCGCCAGCCGGCAGACGGTAAGCGCGCCGAGCCAGCTGCCGCTGAGGTAACCCAGCACCACCAGCGGCAATAGCGAGATCAGTGGCGCCTCCACGGCCGCCCCTCCTGCAACGGGAACTCGGCCATTCTGACAGTCCCGCTTCGGACTGCCCAGCAACCGAGGTATTCCACACGGCGCGGCTCGCGTACAATCTCGCCCCATTCCCCCTGCACCCGCCCGGAAGCCACCATGGATCTAGTGCTGATAGAGTCCCTCGCCGTCGACACCGTGATCGGCGTCTACGACTGGGAGCGCAACATCACCCAGCGCCTGGTACTCGACCTCGAGCTGGCCACCGATATTCGTCCCGCCGCGGCGGACGATGATATCGCCCAGACCCTCGACTACGCCGCCATCAGCGAGCGCATCCAGGCCTTCGCTGCCGCCCACGACTTCGCCCTGGTGGAGACCTTCGCCGAGCGACTGGCCGCGACCCTGCGCGAGGAGTTCGGCATCGCCTGGCTGCGCCTGGTCGTGCGCAAGCCCGGCGCCGTGGCGGCCGCTGCCGCGGTGGGCGTCAGCATCGAGCGCGGCGTGCGCCCGGGAGTGTCGTGATGGCGCTGGTCACGGTCAGCATCGGCAGCAATATCGAGCGCGACCACCATGTACGCGTCTGCCTGGACGCCCTGGCGGCCTCCTTCGAGAACCTGCGTGTCTCGCGCGTGTTCGAGAGTGAACCGGTAGGCTTCGAGGATGGACGCAACTTCTACAACCTGGTGGCGGCCTTCGAAAGTGACGCCTCGGTTGCAGAGCTGCAGGCCTGGTGCAAGCGCCTGGAATTCGCCAATGGCCGGCGCGAAGAGAGCCCCAAGTTCAGCCCCCGCACCCTGGATGTGGACCTGCTCACCGTGGGTGAGCTCAGCGGCGAGCACGGCGGGGTCAGCCTGCCACGCGGCGAGATCACCCACCACGCCTTCGTCCTGCAGCCCCTGGCCGAGCTGCTACCCGAGGCGCGACATCCCGTGAGCCAGGAGACCTACGCCTCCCTCTGGCACCGCTTCGACGCGGGTGACCAGCGGCTCTGGCCGGTATCCTTCATCTGGGCCGGGCGCAGGATATCGAGCCCGGACCAAGCGACCGACTAGCCCGCCGACCGGCGGCGAGCTTATTCACTGCCCAGGGCGGCATCGATCACCTCACGGCGTCGACGGGCAAGCTCCAGGCCCAGCTCGCGGCCCTTGAAGCCCTCCTCCACCAGCGCCTTCGGCAGCACCTGGGCGGCCAGCCGCCAGCCCAGGGCCAGCTCCTCGGCCAGCACCGGCGCCTCCAGGCTCACCAGGCTGATCAACGGCATCACCCGTTCGCCACGTCGCCAGGCATCGATGCGATCCAGCCAGGCGAGGATCTCGTCACCCGTCGCAGGCACCAGACGCGACGCCGCGACCAGCGCCCGAGTCTGCGCCACCTGGCGAGCCAGGTCGGCAAAGGCCCTGGGCTGACGCAGGCGCTCGGCCAACTCGGCTCGCTCCGCCTCGCCCAGATGCTCCACCAGGCGCGCCCAGCGCCAACAGGCCAGCGCCTCGCCCTCCCCCTCCTCGGGTAGGCGATGCAGTCGGCCCAGGGCCGCGTCCAGCGCTTCACGGTCGGCCACCAGCGCCGGCATCAGCTCCGCCAGGGCGCCGCACTCATCGAGTGTCTGAAAGTAGACCTCGGGCCAGGGCTCGGCCAGTGCCTTCTCGGTCTCGACCCACACTCGCTCGGCCACCAGATGGGCGAGCTCTCCGCTCTGCACCAGCTGGCGCATCAGCTCCCGAGTCTCCTCGGCGATGGTGAAACCGAGGCCCGCATAGCGGGCCAGGAAACGCGCGGTACGCAACACCCGCAGCGGATCCTCCACGAAGGCCGGCGAGACATGGCGCAACACCCGCGCCTCCAGGTCGGCGAGGCCGGCATAGGGGTCCACCAGCTCGCCCTCCAGGGTCTCGGCCATGGCGTTGATGGTCAGGTCACGGCGCGCCAGATCCTCCTCCAGGGTCACCTCGGGGCTGGCATGCACCTCGAAGCCGGTATAGCCATGGCCGGCCTTGCGCTCGGTGCGCGCCAGGGCGTACTCCTCGTGGGTTCGGGGGTGGAGAAAGACCGGAAAGTCACGTCCCACGGGCCTGAATCCGCGCCGACGCAGGGCCTCGGGGGTGGCCCCGACCACCACCCAGTCGGTATCGGTGACCGGCCAGCCGAGGTGTGCATCGCGCACCGCCCCACCTACCCGATAGACCCTTAGCCCTGCCACGGCCGGATCACACGACCCCGCCACGCTCAGGCCTCCACTCGATCGGGATGGCGCAGCTGCCAGTCGGTAAAGCCGCCATCGAGACTGTAGACCTCGGCAAAGCCCTGGCCGGCCAGCCAGGCCGCCGCCTGCTGGCTGGAGTGACCGTGGTAACAGACCACCACCACCGGCCGCTCCGCGGGCGTCGCCTCGACGAACTCGCCTACCGACTCGTTGTCGAGCCGGCGACTGCCGGGAATATGGCCCTGGGCGAAGCTCAGGGCGTCGCGGATATCCACCAGCGCCGTCTCCCGGCCCTCATCGAGCCAGGCCTTGAGAGTGGGGGTATCGAGATGCTGGAAGCTCATGGCACGCCTCATGTCGGGGTTGTAAGCGGTTCAGGATAAACGGCTTGTGAGGGATCAGGATAGAAACGGTGCCGCCGCGCTTATCGCCGCCGGCTGGGCACGCTGATGCGCTCGCCGCGTTCGAGGTCCAGGGCCGTCAGGGAGCCACCCCATACACAGCCGGTGTCCAGCGCGCAGGCATTGACACGGCTGCCCGGCGTCTCGCCCTGGAGGGCCGCCCAGTGACCGAAGACGAGCCGAGTAGCGTCGCCACGCGGATAACGGAACCAGGGAGCGAACCCCGCCGGGGCACTGTCGAGCCCCTCCTTGGCGGCGAAGTCCAGCCGGCCCTCGGCATCGATGAAGCGCATGCGGGTGAGCACGTTGACGATGGCACGCAGGCGATCGATGCCCTCGAGGTCATCGCGCCAGCAATCCGGCGCATTGCCATACATGCGCTCGAGAAAGCCCCCGGCCTGTTCACCGGTGAGCATCACCTCCACCTCGGCGGCGAGCCTCTCGGCCTGGTCCGGCGACCATCGGGGCAGCAGTCCGGCATGGGTCATCAGGGTATCCTCACCGCCCAGCGTCTCACGCACCAGCAGTGGGCGTGACTGAAGCCAGTCGAGCAGTCGCTCGCGATCCGGGGCGGCGAGGATGGCATCGAGGGTATCCTTGCGATTGAGCGTGGCGCCCCCTCGAGCCACCGCCAGCAGGTGGAGGTCATGGTTGCCGAGCACCGTCAGGGCGGCGTCTCCCAGGGCCTCGACCTCGCGCAGGCAGTCCAGTGACCCCGGGCCACGATTGACCAGATCGCCGGCCAGCCACAGCCGGTCGCGACGCGGATCGAAGCCGAGGGTCTCGAGCAGCTCGACGAACTCTGCGTGACACCCCTGAAGGTCGCCGATGGCATAGGTCGTCATGGACGCTCCCTGTTGATGGTTCGGACGCAGCTTGTGGTTCGGCTGCCGCGAATTCAGTGGACCTGGTTGGGCCCGGCCAGCCGGAAGGGGGCAATGGGCACCTCGAAGGGGCGCTGGGTGGCGGTATCGACGCAGGTGTACTCGCCCTGCATCACCCCCACCGGTCCATCGAGGATGGCGCGACTGGTATAGCGAAAGTGCTGGCCGGGGGCAATCACCGGCTGCTGCCCCACCACCCCCTTGCCTCGCACGTCCTGAACCTTGCCGCTGCCCTGGGTGATGGTCCAGTGACGTGCCATCAGCTGGATGCTATGACGCGAGGCGTTGTGCACCGTCACGGTGTAGCTGAACACATAACGCTCCTCCTCGGGAGCGGACTCCTCGGGGCGAAACTCCGGTTCGACCTCGACGTTGACGGCCACCCCCTCGGTCATCACGGGATCATCGCCTGAGGCTCGGTCGCTCATGGGCGCGCCTCCCCGGTGGCCTGGGTCAGGTGATCGGCAATCGACACGAACTCCTCCACGCTGAGGGTCTGAGGGCGCCTCGCGGGGTCGATCCCCAGCGCCTCGAGCTCGTCGGCGGTGATGCGCCCCTTGAGGTTGTTGCGCAGGGTCTTGCGACGCTGGCCGAACGCCTCCTTGACGATCGTGGCCAGCAGCGCTTCATCGCGGGCCGGATGGGGCAACTCGGCATGGGGCGTCAACCGCAC
The DNA here is from genome assembly GCF_004347715.1 of Halomonas marinisediminis. NCBI lineage: Bacteria > Pseudomonadati > Pseudomonadota > Gammaproteobacteria > Oceanospirillales > Halomonadaceae > Halomonas > Halomonas marinisediminis. The sequence continues at coordinate 4,921 of NZ_SLTR01000017.1, forward strand.
GATGGCGGAATCCACCTTGGGCCGCGGCACGAAGGCTTCCGGCGGGACCACGAACAGTGACTCCACCCGACAGCGATACTGGGCCATCACCGAGAGCCGCCCCCAGTCGGCACCGCCTGGCTCGGCGGCAAGGCGCTCCACCACTTCCTTCTGCAGCATGAAGTGCATGTCGGCGACGGCATCGCCGGCCTGGAGCAGGTGGGCAATCAGCGGGGTCGAGATATTGTAGGGCAGGTTGCCGACCACCCGCAGCGGCTCGCCCTCACCGCGCAGGGCGCGAAAATCGACCTTGAGGGCGTCGCCCTCATGGATCACGAAGTCGGGATAGTTGAAGAACTGAACGCGCAAGCCGGGAATCAGGTCACGGTCGAGCTCGATCACCTCCAGGCGTCCGTCGGCGGCCTCCAGCAACGGCTCGGTGAGCGCCCCCTGGCCGGGGCCGATCTCCACGATGCGCTGGCCGGGGCGCGGCCCGATGGCCCGCACGATGCGAGAGATGATGCCGCGGTCGCGCAGAAAGTTCTGTCCGAAGCGCTTGCGGGCCTGATGAACCGGGGGGCGAGATGCCATTCAGGAGTGTCCTTCTATCACTAAATAGTCCAAATATCGCAGTGCCGCTTTCTCGGGGCTGACCCGGCGACAGGCCCTTCGCGGAGGCGCTGTGAATACCTCCCTGTACGCTACCGATTCCTTCCCTGGAATCGGACCTCCGCTTCGACCTGTCCCCGACGCCCCTCGAGCGACACTCGTTTTCGTTAAGCTTCACGCACCGCGGCCGGCCATCTCCGCGGCCAGGGCCACGGCGACCCGCAGGCTACCCGGGTCGGCGCGGCCCGTGCCGGCCAGATCCAGGGCGGTGCCGTGATCCACCGAGGTACGCACCAGCGGCAGCCCCAGGGTGATATTGGCGGCCCGGCCGAACCCAGCATACTTGAGTACCGGCAGGCCCTGGTCATGATACATGGCCAGCACCGCATCGACGCCCGCCAGGTGCCGTGGGGTAAACAGGGTATCGGCGGGCAGCGGGCCATCGAGGGTCAACCCCTCGTCGCGCAGTGCGGCCAGGGTCGGTTCGATCACCTCGATCTCCTCGCGCCCCAGGTGGCCCCCCTCCCCGGCATGGGGGTTGAGCCCGCACACCGCGATGCGCGGCGTGGCCACCCCGAACCAGCGCCTCAGATCGGCGTCGAGAATGCGCAGCACCCGTGTCAGACGCTCCGCAGTGGTGGCCTCGGCCACGTCGCGCAACGGCAGGTGGGTGGTGGCCAGCGCCACTCGCAGTGATGCCCCCTCCGCCCAGTCAGGCCGCTCGGCATGCAGGGCGGCATCGGTGGCGAGCATCATCACCACCTCCTCGACACCGCAGGCATCACGGAGATACTCGGTGTGGCCGGTAAACCCGGCATGCCCCGCATCGAGGATCACACCCTTGTGCAGCGGCGCGGTGACCATGCCCTGAGCGTGCCCCGCCCGACAGGCATCGATGGCCACATCCAGGGTCTCGAGTACATAGGCCGCGTTGTGTGGCGCCAGCACTCCCGGTCGGGCCGGCTCACGCAGCGTCACGGGCCATACCGGAAGCTGGCCGGGGGCCACCGATGGCACCTCCTCGCCGGGTGCCGCCTGGAGCAGCTCGATGGCAAGGCCCAGCCGGGAGGCGCGCTCGGCAAGCAGCGCGGGATCCCCCACGGCCACCACCCGCGCATCATCAACCCCCTCGGCGGCCAGTCTCAGGACGAGATCCGGGCCGATACCGGCCGGCTCGCCGGTCGTCAGCGCCAACAGCGGCATGCCTGGCGTCGTCATCAGCGTGCGTCGAGGCGATTGTCGACGAAGGCCTGGGAGCGGATCTCCTGTAGCCAGGCTTCGAGCTCGGCGTTGGCCTTGCGCTGAAAGAGGGCCTGCTGGGCCTGCTCACGGGTGGCGCCCTGCTGCGCCATGAAGCGCTCCACCTCCCGCTCGGAGAGAGTGACTCGGCTGCCGACACGACGCTGCTGAAGCTGGCGCAGCGTGATTTCGCGACGGATCTCCTCCCGCACGCTGGCCAGCGTCAGGCCATCGGCCTCCAGGGCGTCGGCAAACTGCTCCAGGCTCATGCCATTGCGCTCGGCGATGCCACGCACCTGACGATTGAGCTCGGTGTCGTCCACCGTGAGGCCGGACTCCTCGGCCATCTGCCACTGGATCTCCTCGAGGATCATCTGCTCCAGGATCTGTTCGCGCAGCACCCTTTCCGGGGGAAGCTCCTGCTGCTGGGCGCTCATCTGGCTGCGCACCTGGGCGATACGCTCCTCGAGCTGGCTATGCATGATCGCCCCCTCGTTGACCACCGCCACGATATGATCCAGGGCCTGGCGCTGGCTGGAGGTGAATTCCTGGGCCTGGGTGCCGAACGGCACCACGGCGAGGCCCAGCGCCATCGCCAGGCCGGCGGCCAGGAGGGGGGTGCGGCGACTACGCATGGTGTGCTGTCCTTTCATCATTCCTCTCTAACGGGCCAACCCGGCCTAGAAGGCGGTGCTGCGGTAGCCGGGAATGGCCTCCTCGAAGTAGCTGTCGGCCTCGCGGCCCACGCCGCCGAGCCCCTTGAACACGAAGCGCAGGAAGATCCCGCGGTCGGTGAAGTCATCGGTCACGGCGCCGGTGTCGTTGTCATCGATCCACTCGCGCCACACCAGCTGCACGCCGTAGCAGCAGTCGTTCCACTGCACCCCGGCCAGCTGCTCCAGGGAGCGGTCGTTGGTATTGTCGTAGAGCAGGCGGCCGATCAGGTCGAGGCTCCGGCCGGCCTGCCACGCAAACGAGACGTCATACTCCTCGCGATCGTAGTCACGGAAGTCATCGTCGGTCCGATCCAGCGAGGGGTCGAAGCCTTCGAGCTCCCAGTGGTAGCCGAGGTTCAATGCATGCCCCTGGGGCGAGCGATACTGCAGGTCGACCCCGGTACGCTCGGTACGCTCCCGGTCGTCGTCATAGAGCCACTGCCAGCGGGTACGCCAGCGTTCGGTGACCTGCCAGTCGGCATTCGCCACCAGCGGCGAGCGATCCCGGGTGGCGCGATAGCGATCGGCACCATTGGCCGGCAGCTCGTCGGGGTTGCCCGCCATGTCGATCGTGCGATCCTCGAAGTAGAGCGCCTGCCCCAGCCCCAGGGAGAGGCGCTGGCGGCCGCTGCCATCCTCCAGCAGGCGCGACGCCACGCCCAGGGAGAGGCGGTTGAGGTCACCGACCCGATCGCTGCCCGAGAAGCGGTGGGGCGACCACAGCTGGCCCCAGGAGAAGGCGCGCTCGCTGGTGTCGAAGTCGGGGAAGTCACTCTGGTCCCGGGCCGGCACATAGGCGTAGTTGGCCCTCGGCTCCAGCGTCTGGCGATAACCACGGCCGCCCAGGTCGAGCTCACGCTCGAAGACCAGGCCGGCATCCACGGAGGTGACCGGCACGCTGCGGGTCAGGCTGGTATCGCGATCGCCGACGTCACGGTTACCGTAGTCCAGCTCATAGGCGGTACCCAGCCACTCGAGTCGCGGCTCCAGGTGGCCCCAGCTCGCGTCGAAGCGCCAGCCCAGGGCCGGCGACAGATGCAGCCGGGAGCCGGTGGCTGCCTCACGATCAAAATGCTCATTATTCGGCAACGCTGTCTCGTCGATGTCGCGCCAGAAGTAGCTGTAGTTGCTTCGCCACTGCTGATAGAAGCCGCTCTCCTGACGCCAGCGGGCAGAAGCGCTGAGGCTGGGCAGGCGATAGAAGGGCTTGTCCTGCTCCAGCAGCGGGTCATCGAGCTTCTGGAACCCCTGGGCGCGAGCATCGAGGCGCCAGGTGTCGCCGCGGTAATCGATCTGGGCCAGCCGTGGCATCGCCGAGGTGTTCTGCTCGGCGAAGTCACTGCCGAAATCATCGAAGTAGCGACCATCGCTGGCCGCACCGTAGCGCAGCCGATAGTGGGTGCGGGGGTCCAGGGTGCCGGCATGGCGATAGTCGAGGTACCAGCGCTCCTCGCCCTCGAAGCGCCGCGGTGGATCATTGGGGTTGTCGCTGCTGCCGGCATCGTCGCTGCCCAGCCAGGCGCCCTCGACCTGACCGGCCGCGGAAGGGAACAGATAGCGGTACTGGCCACCCAGCAGTAGCCCGCTGTCGCTGATCCAGCGCGGCGTGATGGTGGCGTCCTGGTCCGGGGCGATATTCCAGTAGAAGGGCTGGGCATAGTCCAGCGAGTCGCTGGAGAAGCCCACCGTGGGCCACAGGAAACCGGTATGCCGGCGATCATCGATGGGAAAGCGTACCCAAGGCCAGTAGAAGACCGGTACATCCTTCACCTCCAGCCGGGCATGGCGGGCGGTACCGAATCCGCTCTCCCGGTCGAGCACGACATCACCGCCCACCAGGCGCCATAGATTGTCGCCCGGGTCGCAGGTGGTGAAGCTCGCCGAGGAGAGCCGGTAGCGGCCATCCTCGAGGCGAGCCAGGCGCTCGGCATCCCCACGCAGGCGCTGGTCGTGAACCACATAGTGGGCCTCGTCGATGCTCGCCGCATCGTTGACCAGCGAGAGCTCGGCGGCACTGCCCCGCACCAGCAGCCCCTGGTCGCGCAATGCCATGGGGCCCTCGGCGTAGGCACGCTCCCGACTGGGGGGCACGCGCACCTCCGGGGTCTCGAGCTGGGCGGTGTCGCGGCGCAGCACAACCTCGCCCCGCAGCAGGGTCTCACCATCCTCGCCGTAGTGGGCGCTGGACGACTCGCTGGCCACTTTGCCGGGCTCCGGCGGCGGCAGGCGATAGCCGGGCATCACATACCGCCCGCGACATCGGGCATCCGCGGGGCGCTCGTCGCCCCAGGCTTGAAAGTCCAGCTGTTCGGCAGGCAGCGACTCCGGGGGAGCCGCCTGCAGCGGACCTCCGGCAAACGCCGCGGTCACCAGGCCCGCGAGGGCTGTCCATGAGAGTCGCTTGCCCATGTTGGTCGATGTCCTTGGCGGGGTGAAACGCTATTATACAGGCCGCCGTCGGCCTGTCCTGCCGGCGGTGACGACGCAGCGCCCAGCATGCGGTGCCTGCCCACGACCGTCAACCGGACATACCGACTGGAGCCTCATCAATGATCGACGCCGCCTCTGACGCATCGCGCCACGAACGGCTCATCCGCTGGGCCGCCGAGTGCCACGCCCTGGCGCCCGATGCCTTCGAGCTGCGCCTGGCCGCCGGTGACGCCAGCTTCCGCGACTACTACCGGCTTACCCTGCCCGATGGCACCACCCGCATTCTGATGGATGCTCCACCCGACCAGGAGGATAGCAGTCCCTTCGTGGCCATCGCTCGTCGCTGGGAAGCCGCCGGGCTCCCGGTGCCGCACCTCTACTCGGTCGACCTGGAGGCGGGATTTATCGAACTGGAGGACCTCGGGAATACGCCACTGCAGCACTGCTTCGACGACGCCGCCGAGACGCTGACCTGGCACGAGCGCGCCATGGCGCTGCTCCATGATCTACAGAATCACGCCGGGCCCGGGACCCTGCCACGCTTCGATGCCGCCCTGCTCGAGCGTGAGCTGGAGCTCTTCCCCGAATGGTGCCTGGGCGAATGGCTTGGGCTGGAAACACCGGTAGGCTGGTCGGCGTTACGCCAGGCCCTGGTGGCGCAGGCGCTGACCCAACCGGTGGTCACCGTGCACCGCGACTTCGATGCCATGAACCTGATGGTTCGCGATGACGCCCTGGTGTTGATCGATTTCCAGGACGCCGTCGCCGGCCCGCTCAACTACGATCTGGTGTCGCTGCTGCGCGGCCGCTACTGCCGCTTCGACGCGCCGCGCTTCGCCGCCTGGGTCGAGGCCTTCCGGTGCCGCGCGATCGCCGACGGCCGCCTCCCCTCCCGCACCACGCAGGCCGACTTCTTGGCCCAGGCCAACGCCATGGCCGCCCAGCGCTCGCTCAAGGTCCTGGGCATCTTCTGCCGCCTGACCCTGCGCGATCGGAAGCCGGGCTATCTCGAGCGCCTGCCCCACTTCCTCGATCACCTCGAGGACAGCCTGGCGGGCCTGGAGGGACACGACGCCTTCAAGACCTGGCTGTCCGACACCTTCCGGCCGGCCCTGGTCACCCGGCTGGAGGCGAGCGCATGAAGGCGATGATCCTGGCCGCCGGCCTCGGCACCCGCATGCGACCGCTCACCGACCACTGCCCCAAACCGCTGCTGCGGGTGGGCAACAAGCCACTAATCGTTCATCACCTCGAGCGACTGCGCGCGGCGGGCATCCATGAGGTCGTGATCAACGTCAGCTATCGCGCCGAACAGATCATCGAGGCGCTCGGGGATGGCAGCACTTACGGGGTTTCCATCGCCTGGAGCCGGGAGGAGACGCCCCTGGAAACCGGCGGCGGCATCCAGCGGGCGCTGCCGCTGCTTGGCACTCAGCCCTTCCTGCTGGTCAACGGGGATATCTGGTGCGACCTCGACCCAACCACACTGCCCGCGCTCGGCGACGATGAACTGGCGCGGCTGGTACTGGTGGACAATCCCGAGCATCACCCAAACGGCGATTTCCACCTCGACGCCGATGGCCGGGTGCACTCCCAGGGTGAGCCGCGGCTGACCTTCTCGGGCATTAGCCTGCTCGACCCGGCGCTGGTGGCCGACGAGCCTCCTGGCGCCTTCGCCCTGGCGCCGCTGCTGCGACGCGCCATGGCCGCAGGCCGCGTGGCCGGTCACCACCACCGCGGCCAATGGGTCGATGTGGGCACGCCGGAGAGGCTGACAAAGCTGGACAAGGAACTGGCATCAAACCTCCCACGAAACTAAGCGAGAGGCGCCGGGGGCTGGCCTAAGAGGGGGTCCGAGGACCATGGAAGGCCGAGGTAGCGTACAGGGACGTATTCACAGCGCCCCCTCGCAGGCTAGCCACCGGAACAGCCTCGAGCGGATAGCTTCGCATGGGTGAAGCTGAGCCCACTCGATACAGCTGGTATGCTGATCATCCTTTCCACCGCAGCTACAACAAGCCCAAAGCCAGGGGCGCCGGGGCGACTCCTCGGAACAGCCACGATTAGGCTGCAAGAGACACACAAGGAAACTCGAGACATGAAAGCCACAGTGAAATGGACCGACGGTCGTCAGTTCGTCGCCGAATCGGGAAGCGGCCATAGTGTGGTCATCGACGGGCCGCCCGACCATGGTGGCCGCAACACCGGCCCACGCCCCATGGAGATGCTGCTGATGGGCATGGGCGCCTGCGCCTCCTTCGATGTACTCAATATCCTCGAGAAGGCCCGCGCCGATGTCAGTGACTGCGTGGCCAGCATCGAGGCCGAACGCGCCGACGCCACGCCCAGCGTGTTCACGTCGATTCACGTCCACTTTACCGTGTCCGGCAAGGGACTTAAGGAGAAGCAGGTAGCACGAGCCGTGGAGCTCTCCGCCGAGAAGTACTGCAGCGCCTCGATCATGCTGGCCAGGGGCGGGGTCGAGATGTCCCACTCCTATACCATCATCGAAGACGACGTAACCAAGACGACCTAGAGGGCTGAAACACCCGGAATGCACCTGATGCGCCGAACACCGTAGATCGCGCGGTTGCCCGCAGGAACGCCGACTACCCAGCCGGCCAGGTAAAGCGTCGGCCGCCCATCAGGTGCATGTGAATATGATAGACCGTCTGGCCGCCCTGGTCATTGCAGTTCATCACCACTCGATAGCCCTCCTCGGCGAAGCCGCGCGCCTGCGCCAGACGGGCGGCGGTGAACTGCAGGCGCCCCACCAGCGCCAGATCGCCCTCCTCGATATCGTTGAGGGTCGCGATATGCTTCCTGGGAATGATCAGCAGGTGGGTCGGTGCCTGGGGATTGATATCCTCGAAGGCCACCACCTGGTCATCTTCATAGACGATCTCGACGGGGATCTCGCCCGCCACGATCTTGCAGAACAGGCACTCCATCTCGGCTCTCCTCGTGAGGATGGTCGCGGTCAGCGGAAGCGCCGCTGGGCCAGCAGGTGGCGCACCAGCGGCCCCAGGATCAGCTCCATGGCCAGGGAGACCCGCGCTCCGGGCACCACCAAGGTATGCGGGCGGCTCATGAAGGCATCCGGAATCATCGCCAGCAGATAGGGAAAGTCCACCGTGGACGGTTCGCGGAAACGAATCACCGCGAAGGACTCGGCATCCGAGGGGATATCCTGCACCTCGAAGGGGTTGGAGGTATCCACCGTCGGCACCCGCTGGAAGTTGATATGGGTACGCGAGAACTGCGGCTGGATATAGCGCACATAGTCGTCCATGCGCCCCAGGATGGTGTCGATCACCGCCTCCTGCGAGTAGCCGCGCAGCCTGGTGTCGCGATCGATCTTCTGGATCCACTCCAGGTTCATGGTCGGCGCCACGCCCACCAGCAGATCGACGTGGCGAGCGATATCGTGCTCGGGCGTGACCAGGCCGCCATGCAGCCCCTCGTAGAACAGCAGATCGGTACCACAGGCCAGGGGTTGCCACTCGGTGAAGGTGCCGATCTGGTACCCCGCCTCGATCATCTGCTTGTCTTCGGCGTGAATGTACTGACGATAGGTACCACTCCCGCTATCGCCATACTCCTGGAACAGCGTCTCGAGCTCCTCGAGCAGATTGGCCTCCACGGCGAAGTGGGACAGCTCCCCCTTGTCGGGCGCCTCGCGGAAGGTTCGCGCCAGCTCTTCACGGGTATAGCGGTGAAAGGCATCGCCATCGACGAAGGCGGCATGCACATCCTCCCGGGCGAACATGCGCTCGAAGGTGCGCCTGACGGTGGTGGTGCCGGCCCCCGAGGAGCCGGTCACGGCGATGATCGGGTATTCACGGGACATCAGGACCCTCCTGTCCCGGCGAAAGCCGCCTTCACCGCCTCGGGCACCGTCACCGGGCGGCCGGCCTCGGGGTCCACCAGCAGCAGGTTGAGGCGCGCCGTGGCCACCGGCCGCCCCCCCTCGGCATGACACACCCGCTGAAAGACGGTGAGCGCCTTGCCGCGCGGGGTGGGGATCGCCGTCTCCACCACCAGGGCGTCGGGCCAGCGCGCCTCGGACTGGTACTGCACGGCGAGGTCGGCCACCACGCTCGGGTAGCCGCCCAGATCCCACTCGGTCAGCCCCCGTGAGGCCAGCGCCTGGATGCGTGCCTCGTGGAGCAGCGACACCAGGGCATCATGCCCCAGGTGGCGGCCATAGTTCATGTCGGTCACTCGCACCGTCAGCGGCTGACGATGGATGATGGCGGCCTCGGGAAACTCAAGCCTGACGCGCTCCATGCTCGCCTCCTCACTGTTGATCTTGTTATGAAACGGCCAGACGACTCAGCGCTCGCCACGCTCCCGGGCAATGGCCCGGTGGGCGATATCACGGCGACAGAAGGCCCCCTCCCAGCGGATGGCATCGACCCCCTGATAGGCATTCTCGGCGGCGGCCGCCACGCCCTCGCCCAGGGCGGTGACACAGAGCACTCGCCCGCCGGAGGTCACCGTATGGCCATCTCGTTCGGCGGTGCCGGCATGAAACACCTTGCAGCCGGTGGCCTCGGCGGCCTCGAGCCCTGCGATGACATCACCCTTGCGATAGCTGCCCGGGTAGCCGCCGGCGGCGAGCACCACGCCTACCGAGGCGCGCGCGTCCCACTCGCAGGCCATTCCGGAGAGCTCGCCCCGCGCACCCGCCAGGCAGAGCTCGGCGAGGTCGGAGCGCAGACGCAGCATGATCGGCTGGGTTTCGGGGTCGCCGAAGCGGCAGTTGTACTCGATCACCTTGGGGTTGCCCGCGGCATCGATCATCAGGCCGGCGTAGAGGAAGCCGGTGTAGGAGTGACCCTCTTCGGCCATGCCACGCACCGTCGGTAGCACCACCCGTTCCATGATCCGGTCATGCACCTCGGCGGTGACCACCGGAGCCGGCGAATAGGCCCCCATGCCGCCGGTGTTGGGCCCGCTATCGCCTTCGCCGACCCGCTTGTGGTCCTGGCTGGTGGCCATGGGCAGTACGGTTTCGCCATCGACCATGACGATAAAGCTGGCCTCTTCGCCGTCGAGGAACTCCTCGATCACCACACGGGCGCCGGCATCACCGAAGGCATTGTCCTCGAGCATGTCACGCACCGCCGCCTCGGCCTCCTCGAGGCTCATGGCGACGATGACGCCCTTGCCCGCCGCCAGCCCGTCGGCCTTGATCACGATGGGGGCGCCCTGTTCACGCAGATAGTTCAGCGCCGGCGCCACCGCGGTGAAGGTGCGGTACTCGGCGGTGGGAATGGCGTGGCGCGCCAGGAAGTCCTTGGTGAAGGCCTTGGAGCCCTCGAGCTGGGCGGCACCGGCGGTGGGACCGAAGATCGCCAGGCCCGCCTCGCGGAAGCGGTCCACCACGCCGGCCACCAGCGGCGCCTCGGGTCCAACGATGGTCAGATCAATGCCGGCATCCCGGGCGAAGAGCAGCAGTCCCTCCAGGTCATCCGCAGCGATGGCCACATTGGTCAGCCCCGGCTCCCGGGCGCTGCCGGCATTGCCCGGTGCCACATAGGTCATTGTCACCTTGGGTGACTGAGCGACCTTCCAGGCCAGGGCGTGTTCGCGGCCACCGCCGCCGATGATCAGCACCTTCATCCTATCCACCTTCATGCTGCTGGCCGACTATGCGGCATGGGAAATCGAGGCGGCATTATGTCAGAAAGTCGAGAAGTCTGCGTGGCGATACGCGACTAGGATTCGTTATCGTCGCCCTTGCCACCCTTGTTACCGTTGCCCGTGGCCTGACCGATGGTCTTCTGCCAGAAGCGCATGTTCTCCTCGGCCATGTCACGCATCAGGTCCATGGGCGAGTGACGCATGGCTTGCTGCCACTGATCCTGCATGCGCTGCTGCTGCTCCAGCATCAACTTGGTACCCTGTTCCAGATAGCGTGACAGCGGCAGCGGCTGGGCCATGTCGTAGACACGAATGAACTGAGCCAGCAGGTCATTGGAGAACACCTGGGCATCGCCATCGGCCTGTTCCTGCTCGATGATGATCGAGAGCAGGATGGTCCGAGTCAGGTCCTCACCGCTCCTGGCGTCCTCGACGCGGAACGGCACCTCATCGAGGATCAGCCCTCGCAGATCCTCGAGGGTCACATAGCGGCTCTGTTCGGTATCATAGAGCCTGCGGTTGGCATACTTGCGAATCACGCGCACGGCGCTACTCCTCATTCGGCATGGGTGGGGCGACTGCCCCTGCAGGACCATTGTGCACCGCGACACCCACCATGCAAGACAAAGACGCCAACGCGAGGCCCCATGAACCTGATCCTGCTGACCCACGACGATATCGAGAACGACCGCCTGGCTCGGGTGAGGGATCCGCGACGGCTGCGGCACCTGCGCGAGGTGCATCGCGCCGCACCGGGGGATCGCCTCACCCTCGGCGTGGTTGGTGGTCATATCGGCCAGGGCGAACTGCTCACCCTCTGCGGCCAGGAGGCGACCTTTGCCCTGTCGCCTCTCGATCAGGCGCCACCACCACCGCTTCCGGTCCACCTGGTGCTGGCACTGCCACGCCCTCGCATGCTGGCGCGCACCCTGGAGCATGTCACCGCACTCGGGGTCAAGCAGATCACCCTGCTGCACACCCGCCGCGTGGAGAAGAGCTACTGGATGTCGCCCGAACTCACCCCGGAGAAGATTCACCATCATCTGGTGCTGGGCCTGGAACAGGCCCGGGACACCCTGCTGCCCGAGGTCACCCTGGAGAGGGGCTTTCGCCCTTTCGTGGAGGGTCGCCTGCCCGCCCTTCTGGAGGGCCGACGCGGCCTGCTGGCCCACCCCGGCATGCCCAGTGCCTGCCCGCGGGGGGTCGAGGCTCCCACCCTGCTGCTGGTGGGCCCGGAGGGCGGCTTCATCCCCTGGGAGGTGGAAAGGCTGCTCGAGGCGGGCTGCGAGGGCATCCACCTGGGGCAGCGTATCCTGCGCGTGGAGACCGCGGTAACGGCCTTGTTGGCACGCCTCTTCTAGTCAGTCGCCGCCTCTAGTCGTCATTCTCTTCCGGGTCATGCGCCACGACCCGGGAGTCATGGTCACAGCGCGGCTCGGTAACAAAGGTATCGCGCACGTCGAGCAGGCCCAGGTGGCTGATGGTGCGCCGCCCCAGCAGCAGCGGATAGTGCATTTCACCGCGATCGCGCAGGCCAAACTGCTCCTCATAGATCGTATCATCCAGACAGACCTTCATCAGCACCACCGGGCGCTCGTCACGCCCCCCGGCGCCGCGCACCTTGAGGTCACGGAAGAGGGGTAGCTCCAGGCGCTCGCTGAACAGCTCACCACTCTCCTCATCCTCCAGCTTGAGGCGAAAGCGCACCCACGGCTCACCATCCTTGTCGAAGTTCTCTATCTCGCGAGCATCCAGCGATGAGGTCAGGGCGCCGCTGTCGAGCTTGGCCTTTACCTCCACTCCCCACGGCTCGACGGTGGCCTTCTCGACCCAGCCGAACACCTTGTCGTCGGCCTGAACCGAAGTGACCAGCAGGGCCGCCCCCAGGGCAGCCGTCAGCATTGGCTTGATGCGCATCCTATTTCTCCTCTGGTGGGTAGGGGCATGGCCGAGTCAGCGGGCCAGGCGCTCCAGCAGTCGCCGGGTCGCGAAGCCATCCGGTATCTCACCGATGGACGCCTGGTACTCACGCAGGCCACGTCGAGTATTGGGCCCCAGAATGCCATCGGGCACCCCCACGGAGAAGCCGCGCGCATTGAGGGCCTGCTGCATCTCGCGGATCTCGGCGCGTGCCAGAGGCTGTTCGTCGCGTGGCCAGCCACCGATGACCCCGTCACGCCCCGCGATCTCGTCGGCGAGATTACCGACGGCCAACGCATAACTGGTGGCGTTGTTGTAGCGCAGGATGACACGGAAGTTGGGGCCCACCAGGAAGGCGGGGCCTCTCGCCCCCGCGGGCACGATCACCGCGGCCTCATCAAAGGTGGGCAAGGCGCCTTTCCCCGCGGGGCGCACGCCCTGGGCGGACCAGGCCGCGGAGGAACGGCGGTTGGACGACTCGGCCTGGGCATAGTCGAACCCCTCCGGCAGGACCACCTCGACACCCCAGGGCTCCCCCTCGCGCCAGCCGGCGCGCGCCAGATAGTAGGCAGTAGAAGCCATGACGTCGGGGATGCTGCCCCAGATATCGCGACGCCCGTCGCCGTCACCATCCCGAGCGTAGGCCTCGAAGCTCGAGGGAATGAACTGGGTATGCCCCATGGCCCCGGCCCAGGAGCCCAGCATGCGCCCGGGGGCGATATCCCCGGCGTCGATTATGCGCAGGGCGGCGAGCAGCTCGCCACGCGCAAAGTCCCGGCGCCGACCGTCATAGGCCAGGGTTGCCAGCGCCTCCAGGGTCGAGAAGTCACCGAAGTTCCCGCCATAGTTGCTCTCGATGCCCCAGATCGCCACGATCACCTCGGCCGGCACCCCGTAACGCTGCTCCATGCGGCGTGCGGTGTCGCGGTGCTCGGCCAGGCGGGCACGCCCGGTGGTGACCCGCTGGGCGGAGACCGCGGTATCCAGATATTGCCAGATGGGGCGTACGAACTCCGGCTGGGAACGGTCGAGCTCGATCACCCTGGGGCGATAGCGCAGCGAGGCGAGGGCTCGCTCCAGGGTTGTCTCGGAGATGCCCTCGGCGCGGGCCTCGCGACGGAAACGAGCCAGCCAGTTGTCGAAGCTCTCGGCGACCGCCGACGCCTTATCCCGGGAGGTGGTCACTTCGTGGGCCCCGCCGGAGGAAGGTTCGGCGGCATCGTTGGCGGCTCGCGCCTCGTGGGCCGGGCCACTCTGGCAACCGGCCAGCAGGGCAAGGGCCAGGCAGCTGGTCACTGTTATCCGTCGCATGAAGCTCTCCTTGGCGTGGGCGGAAGGCGAGAATCATCGCGCAGATGGCGCCCTGCGCGCCAGTACCTTCGGGCGATGCCTAGCCGCCAGAGCACCACAAGATAACAGTCCGTCACCACTGCGGTCAGCCGATGAAGAAGGCAGTGGCGTCAGGTCGACAGCCAGCGGGTCACGTAGTGGCCCCGAGGGTCGTAGCGCTCGGCCTGCCATGACACATCGAAACGCTGGCCACGACGGTCGCGTCCGACGCCGGCCACATAACGCCAGTTGCCCCAGTTGCTGGCGGCATCGTAGTCGATCAGGCAGCGCTCGAACCAGGCCGCGCCGAGGCGCCAGTCGCCCCCCAGCTCATGCACCAGGTAGCTCGCCGCGTTCTGACGCGCCCGGTTGGACAACCAGCCGGTCGCGGCCAGCTCGCGCATGGCGGCATCCACCAGGGGCATGCCGGTGCGCCCACGGCGCCAGGTCTCGAGGGCCTCATTGACCGCCGGCAACGGCCGTGGGCCATACAGCGCCGCCCCCTCCTGATGGGCGGCCCAGTGAAAATAGTCGCGCCACAGCAGCTCAAACACTATCCAGTAACTGGAGTCGCTGGCGCCGTGATGGTTCTCCCAGGCGCGCACCGCATCGTGGACCTGGCGCGCCGAAAGGCAGCCGTGGGCTAGCCAGGGCGATAGCCGGGTCGAGAAGTCGGGCCCGCAAAGGCCGTTGCGGGTCTGCTTGTAGCGGCCCGGGCCGCCAAGGGCCAGATAGTGAGCGAGCCGCTCTCGCCCCGCCGCCTCGCCTCCGACGAAGTCGAACTCGCCACGGCGGTCGGGGCGCCAGCCGGCAGCCTCGGTGCATACACTGGTCAGCGGTGGCAGCCCGCGCGACGCCGTCTCGGGCCAGGGCGGCAGGGAAATCGGCGCCGGCATGGCGGAAGGCACGACCCAGTGGCGCTCGGCCCGCCGGCGGAAGGCCGAGAAGCTTGGGGGCAGGGCCTCGACAGCGATCGGTAGCCGGGTCTCATCGAACAGCGTGCCACCGTCTGGGCACCAGAGCCTGACCTCCGGGTCGAGACATCTGGCCAGTCGCGACACCGCTTGCGACTCTTCCCAGCCGGCATCGCGACGCACCGACACCTGATCGATGCGATGCCGCTCGACCAGCCGCGCAACCTCCGCCACCGGATCGCCCAGGCGCACCAGCAGGTCGCTGCCACGGCTCAATAGCTCACCGCGCAGGGCGATCAGGCTTTCCCACAGGAAACGCAGCCGCGCGGGTCCCATGCGCGTGACGCCGCCATCGAACGCCCGCAGCCAATCGCGGTCCAGCACGTAAACACACAGCAACGACTCCGGCGGGTGCTCGAAGTGCAACAGCGGATTATCGGCCAGGCGCAGGTCGCCGCGCAGCCACACAAGTACCCGGCTCATAAGGTGGTCGCACCACGGCGTGCTTCGCGGCGGCAACGTTCGCTGCAGTAACGCACATCGTGCCAGCAGCGCTCCCACTTGCGTCGCCAGGTAAAGGGCCTGGCGCAGTGCCGGCAGGACTTCTGCGGCAAATGAGGTTTGCGATGCATGGCGAGGCCTCGGCAATCATGAACACGGCTTCAACATTAGTACAATTTATGTACAAATAAAACTGATCATCTGCCCACAACGCATGAGCCCGCCCGCGGGCGGCCTCATGCGTTGTCTAGGTAGCCAATCAGGGGACGTCGGACTCCCCGGGGCGCCGCTCGCCCTCGCGGCCGCTCTTGAGCTCGTGGGTCAAGGGGTCGTAGTGGGGCTTGAGCTCGTCCTTGACCGTGCCCTCCCACAGCCGCGAGCCGACGAAGTAACCAGCACGGCCAATCACGTGAGCAGCCACAGGTGCCGTCATCAGGATAAACAGGATCACGCCGAAGGCCCGCGCCACCACCGCCGCCTGGGCGAAGTGGATGGCCACCGCCAACATGATCAGGGTGACGCCCAGGGTGGCGGCCTTGGTGGTGGCGTGCATGCGGGTGAGCAGGTCGGGCAGGCGTACCACCCCCAGCGCCGCCAACAGCATAAACAGCGCCCCGACCAGAACCAGTCCTTCGCCGACGATATCAGTCATCCCGCGGCCCTCCTCGCTCCAGAAAGCGGGCAAAGCCGATGGCAGCCATAAAGGCCATCAGCGCCATGACGATGGCGACGTCGAGCAGACTGGCCACGTCGGTGGCGATGGCCATCACTCCGATGATACCGACCAGAATCGACGAGAAGAGCTCCAGGGCCACCACCCGATCGGGCAGGGTCGGCCCCCGGAACAGGCGCACGAAGGCGAGGCAAAGTGCCAGCGACATCAGCGCCAGGCTCAACAGAATGATGGGCGACATCGGTAGCCTCCTTCACGGCTCGGCATGGCTAATGGCTATCAGCGAAACAGCATCAGGGCACGGCGCTCCAGCTCCGCCAGATCGCGCCGCAGCTCCTCCTCTTCGTCCAGGAACATGGCGTGGATATAGAGCACTCGGCGATCGTCGGAGACGTCCAGGCTCAGGGTGCCCGGGGTCAGCGAGATGAGGTTGGCGACGAAGGCGATCTCGAACTCGCTGCGTGCCTGGAGCGGCATGGCGATCACCCCGGGCTTCATGTACCAGGGTGGGGTGACGATATCGAAGGCCACCTTGAGGTTGGCCATCACCAACTCCTTGACGAAGAAGCCGATGAAGCCCACCAGCCGAGGCAGACGCTGAGCATAGCCGGCCAGCGCCGGTACCTGGGGCTGGATCAGCGCCAGCACCAGGTAGCCGAAGACCAGGCCGGCGAGCAGGTTGAGGCCGCTGAAGTGGCCAGTGAGCACTACCCAGGCGCCCCCCAGCAGCAGGTTCCAGGCCGCACCGATCATGGCCCTCCCTCCACCTGCGCCCCCAGCACCGCCCGGATGTAGCTCTGAGGGTCCAGCAGCTGGGCCGCCGAGGCCTCGGCCAGGGCGTGGATCGGCGCCGGGTAGAGGCCGATGAACAGAGTACACAGCGCCAGCCCCGCCACCGGCGCCACCATCAGCCACAGCTCGCGCTGGCGCACCTCAGGATAGGGATCGACGTCCCCCTCCGGCGGCACCGACTTCCAGAACACCTCGGCCCAGATCTTGATCATGGAGTAGAGCGTGAGCAGCCCCACCAGCAGGGCGATGGTGGTGACCCCGTAGGCCTCGGCCTCGATGCTGGCACGGATCACGATGAACTTGGCGAAGAACCCCGACAGCGGCGGAATACCAGCCAGCGACAGGGCGGGAATCAGGAACAACAGCGCCAGCCACGGATGGCTGCGATAGAAGCCACCCAGGTGCTTGAGCTGGTAGCTGCCACGCAGCCGGTGGACGATGCCGCTGACCAGGAAGAGGTTCGTCTTCACGATGATATGATGGATGATATAGAAGACCCCGCCGACGATCGCCAGAGGCGTGAAGAGCGCCAGGCCGAGGATCATGTAGCCGATCTGGCTGACGATATGAAACGACAGGATGCGTCGGAACTCGAACTGGGCCGCCGCGCCCAGCACCCCTGAGAGCATGGTCAGCCCCGCGCCCCACAACAGGATCTCGTGGGTGTAGCCCGGGCTATGATGAAAGATCAGGGTAAAGACCCGGAACAGCGCATAGACCCCCACCTTGGTGAGCAGCCCCGCGAAGAGTGCCGATACCGCGACCGGAGGGGTGTGATAGGAGGCCGGCAGCCAGAAGAACAGCGGGAAGGCCGCCGCCTTGATACCAAAGGCGACCATGAACATCATCGCCAGGGCATCCACCATGCCCTGCTCCTCGACCATGACCAGGCGCCGGGCGATATCGGCCATGTTGAGGGTCCCCACCATGCCGTAGAGCAGCCCCACGGCGATCAGGAAGATCACCGAGGAGAGCAGATTGAGAGTCACGTACTTGATCGCCCCCTCCATCTGCGGCTTCTCGCTGCCGAGGATCAGCAGCGCGAAGGAGGCCACCAGCATCACCTCGAACCACACGTAGAGGTTGAAGATGTCGCCGGTGAGGAAGGCGCCGGCCACTCCGGCCAGCAGCAGATGCATCAGCGGGAAGTAGCCGTAGGCCTCGTGGCCGCGCCCGGCGGTGGCCAGCGAGTAGAGGGCCACCGCGAAGCCGATGCTACCGGTGAGCACCACCATGATGGCGCCCAGCAGGTCGGCCACCAGGCTGATGCCGAAGGGCGCCGCCCAGCCCCCCATGTGCATCACCAGGATGCCCTCACGGCTCACCGAGGCGAGCAGCCAGACGCTGGTCAGCAGCAATGCCACGGTGCCGCCCACGGCGACCAGCCGTTGCATCGGGCGCGAACGCCAGAAGAGCAGCGACACGGCGCCCGACATCAGCGGAATCAGGATAGGCAGCGCGATCTCGGGGTTCACGTGTCGGTATCCTTCATCTTGTCCAGGTCATCGGCACGCACGACCTCCCAGGCGCGACGCACCAGCACCACGGCGAACGACAGCACACCGAAGGCGATAACGATGGCGGTAAGCACCAGCGCCTGGGGCAACGGGTCGGCGACGGCCCCCTCGGGTGCGGTGAGCCCCTGCGGCACCAGCGGTGGTGCCCCGCGGTTCATGCCGGCGGTGGCGAAGATCAGCAGGTTGGCGGCGTTGGAGAGCAGCATCAGTCCGATCACCAGCTTGACGATGGAGCGGCGCAGCATCATGTAGATCGCGGCGGCGAACAGGATGCCGATGGCGACGGCCAGCAAGGGTTCCATGGGACCTCCTCAGCGTTCGTCGTCTGCCTGATCGGTCTTGACCAGAGCGGTGATGGCGGTCAGCACCGAGCCAAGCACCACCAGGTAGACCCCGATATCGAAGATCAGCGGCGTCGAGGCCTTGAAGTCGATCACCGGCAGGGCCCACCACTGAGCGGTAAAGAAGGGCTGGCCATGCCACCAGGCGGGCAGCGTGGAGGCGACTCCCAGCAGCAGGCCGCCCCCCACGAGGTCCCGCGGCGAGACCTTGATCATCGCGCCCAGGGCGCGCCGCCCATAGGCGAACAGGTAAAGGGCGAAGCCCCCCGCGGCGACCAGTCCGGCGATGAAGCCGCCACCCGGCTCGTCGTGGCCACGCAGCAGCAGGAACAGCGAGAACATCAGCTGCAGCGGCAGCAGCAGTCGTGCCGCCACGTTGAGGATCAGCGTGCCGGATCTAACCATCGTCGCTCCTCGGGGTGTGGCCGGCATCCCTGGCCGCGTACTCCTCGGCGTGGAAGCGCAGCATCGCATAGACGCCGCTGGCCGCCAGCGCCAGCACGAACATCTCGCCCAGGGTGTCGAGGGCACGGAAGTCCACCAGGATGACGTTGACGATATTGTGGCCGCGCCCCAGCGGCTGGCTGTTGGCGACCATGTAGTCGGAGATGCGCGGCAGCCGCTCGCCGGAGAGCACGGCGAGCATCAGCAGCGTCACCAGCCCGCCGGAGAGCCCCGCCACCGCCAGGTCGCGCAGTCGCTCGGCGGGGGTCGAGAGGGTCGCGAAGCGCGGCAGCCGGAACAGAACCAGCACCAGCAGGATCACCGTCAGGGTCTCCACCAGCAGCTGGGTGATGGCCAGGTCCGGTGCACTGAACAGCACGAAGGTCAGGGCAATGGAGAAGCCCATCACCCCCACCGCGGCCACCGCCGCCAGCCGCGAGCGCATCACGCAGGCGGCGACCGCTCCGGCCACCATCAGCCCCGCCGCCACCGCCTCATGGAAGTAGATATCCAACGTGAAGGTGATGCTGGGCGTATGCCGCAGCAGCAACGCATGCCCCACAAGCCCCAGCAACACCAGCAGGGTGATCACCAGGTAGTTACGAAGATAGCCGCTCTGCAGGAAGCGGGTCTGCCACTCGGCGAGATCCACCATGCCCCTCATCAGGGCCTCATAGCCGGCCTCGGGACCGCGCGCCATCAGTGGCTCGAGGCGTGCCAGCCAGGCGCGCAGGCGATCCCAGCGGCGGAACACCAGGGCCCCCAGCCCCAGGCTCGCCAGGGAGAGCAGCAGCGGCAGGTTGATGCCGTGCCAGAGCGCCAGATGCACCTCGGCCGACCCCGCCCCGATGCCCGCCACGGTGGCCCCGACCAGGGAGTCGAGGAGCCCGGGCGCCAGGCCAAACAGCAGTGACAGTGCGGCCAGCAGCGCGGGGCCGGCGAGCATGCCGAAGGAGGCCTCTCGGGGGGCGCTCGGTGTCTGCCGCAGCGGGCCGAAGAAGGGGCGAATGGCGACGACCGCCGCCACCGCCAGGGTCAGGAAGGCGGCCAGGAAGGCCAGCGGCAGGATCACCGCCCGATAGGCTGCCGCGGCCAGCAGCGACTCCAGCATCAGCTCCTTGCCGATAAAGCCCAGCAGCGGCGGCAACCCCGCCAGCGACAGCGCCGCCACCACCGCCACCAGGGCGGTACACGGCATGGCGTGACGCAATCCGCCCATGGCGGTGACGTCCCGGGTACCGGTCTCGTGGTCGAGGATCCCGGCCACCATGAACAGCGCCCCCTTGTAAAGGGAGTGGGCGAGCAGGAAGACCACGAAGGCGGTGAGCGCGGCCTCGGTGCCGATGCCCAGCAGCATCGTCAGGGTGCCCAGCGCCATCACCGTGGAGTAGGCCAGCAGCGTCTTGACGTTGGTGTGCTGGATCGCCAGGAAGGCGCCACTGGCCATGGTCAGCGCCCCCACCAGGGAGAGCGTGATCACCCAGGGCTCGGTGCCGCCCAGCGCCGGATGCAGCCGCGCCAGCAGATAGACCCCCGCCTTGACCATGGTGGCCGAGTGCAGATAAGCCGAGACCGGGGTGGGCGCCGCCATGGCATTGGGCAGCCAGAAGTGAAAGGGGAACTGAGCCGACTTGGTGAAGGCACCCAGCAGCACGCAGATCAACAGCGGCAGATAGAGTACATGCGCCTTGAGCTGCTCACCGCGGGTGTTGAGCTCGGCCAGCGACCAGCTATCGCCGGCCAGGGCCAGCATGACGAAGCCGGCGAGCAGCGCCAGGCCACCACCCACGGTGACGAAGAGCCCCTGCTGGGCCGACTTGCGCGCCGCCGGATCGGTGTGGTTGAAGCCGATCAGCAGATAGGAGGTGATGCTGGTCAGCTCCCAGAACACGAACAGAGTGACCAGGTTGTCGGCCAGCACCAGGCCCAGCATCGACATCATGAAGGCGGTGATCACCACCAGGAATCGCGGCAGGTCGCGGTGGCCGTGGAGATAGTCGCCGGCGTAGAGCAGCACCAAGGTGCCGATCATCGAGATCAGCATGGCGAAGAGCCACGCCAGACCATCGATCAGGAAGGTCAGGGTGATATCGAGGCCCGGCACCCAGGCCCACTCGAGCCACAGGGTCTCACCCGCGGCGATGACCGGCCACTGGGCCAGCAGCCAGGCGGCGATAGCCGCCGGCAGCAGCGCCAGCACCCGCGCGGTGCCCGCTCCGAACCATCGGTGCAGCAGCGGCACCAGGCTCGCCACCACGAATCCTCCCAGCACGGCGAGTTGCATCAGATGCTCTCCCGTCGGTCGATTTCACCACATTAGTCATACAAGGTGTTGAAACACAAGCCGGGGACGCACAGGAACGCTTTGCGTTAGGATGCTCGATATATCGTCTCGTCAGGCCGCCCCAGGGGAGTGATGCGACCCACGCTGGTGCATCACCTTGCCCTGCGGGTAGCCTATGCCTCTTCCCCACACTTCATATTTGCAGGATGAGCGACCGATGACATTGATGTGGATAGCCCTGCTGCCGCTGGCGGGCATGCTGGTACCAATGGTCACCGCCAGCCACGGACGGCGTATATGCTCTCTCGCTACTGCCGTCCTCCCGACCCTGGCTTTGCTGCTGATGCTGGCACAGTTGCCGGCCCTCTCCAGCGGCGAGGCCCTGCGCGCAACGGTCGGCTGGATACCCAGCCTGGGGCTCGAGCTGGCCTTCCGCCTGGATGGACTATCGGTGCTCTTCAACCTGCTGATCCTGGGTATCGGCCTGCTGATCCTGCTCTACGCCCATTTTTATCTTTCGGCGGAGGAGCCCTTCGGACGCTTCTACGCCTACCTGATCCTGTTCATGGCCTCGATGGTCGGCATCGTGATGGCCGACAACCTGATCCTGCTATGGCTCTACTGGGAACTGACCAGCCTCTCCTCCTTCCTGCTGATCGGCTTCTGGTCACACCGCAGCGATGCCCGCAAGGGCGCACGCATGGCGCTTACCGTGACCGGCGCAGGTGGCCTGGCACTGCTCGCCGGCCTGCTGCTGCTGGGCGACATGGTCGGCAGCTACGCCATGGACGATGTGCTGGCCGGTGGTGAGGCGATACTGGCCGACCCGCGCTACCCGGTCATGCTGGCACTGGTACTGCTGGGGGCCTTCACCAAGTCGGCCCAGTTCCCCTTCCAGTTCTGGCTGCCTCACGCCATGGCCGCGCCCACGCCGGTCTCGGCCTATCTGCACTCGGCCACCATGGTCAAGGCGGGCATCTTCCTGATGGCGCGGCTGCATCCCGCCATCGCCGGCAGTGAGCTGTGGTCGGTGGTCGTCTCCCTGATCGGCATGGCGACCATGCTCTACGGGGCCTGGTTTGCGCTGCTCAAGACCGACCTCAAGGGCATTCTGGCCTTCTCCACGGTCAGCCATCTGGGGCTTATCACGGTCCTGCTGGGCATCGGCAGCCCCATGGCGGTGCTGGCTGCACTGTTCCACATCCTCAACCACGCCAGCTTCAAGGCGGCGCTGTTCATGAGCGCCGGGATTATCGACCACGAGGCCGGCACCCGCGAACTCGCCCGCCTGGGCGGCCTGCGCAAGGCGATGCCGGTCACCGCCCTGCTGACCAGCGTGGCGGGGGCCGCCATGGCCGGGGTGCCACTGCTCAACGGCTTTATCTCCAAGGAGATGTTCTTCACCGAGACCCTGGAGACGCCGGTGCTGGCCGGACTGAGCTGGTTGCTGCCGGTACTCGCCGCCCTGGGCGGCATCCTCTCGGTCGCCTATTCGCTACGACTGGTGCACGCGGTCTTCTTCAAGCCCGCCAAGGAGGACCCACCTCATACGCCCCACGAGCCGCCGTGGCTGATGCGTGCGCCGGTGGCGCTGCTGGTGGCATTATGCGTGATCGTCGGCCTGGTGCCGGTACTGGCCGAGGGGCTGCTGGGCCTGGCCGTGGAGGCGGTGCTTGGCGCACCTCTCGACTTCCACCTGGCGATCTGGCACGGCCTGAATCTGCCGCTAGCGATGAGTGCGCTGGCCCTGGTGGCCGGAATCACGGCCTACCGGCGTCACGCCGACCTGCGCCACTTCCACCGCGGTTTCAGCCCGGTGGATGCGCGCCTGGTGTTCGAGGCCGCGCTGCAGTGCCTGGGCCGCTGGTCCGAACACGGCCTGAAGCGCTTCGAGGGAGGCTCCCTGCAGCGCTACATGAGCTGGCTGCTGTTCGCCTCGCTGCTGATGGGAAGCCTGGGGCTGGCACGCATCAGCGGCCTGACCGGCCCCCAGGGCAACCAGCCCATCGATGGTGTCGTGCTGCTCGGCGCCGCCCTGCTGGTGTTCGGCGGCATCGCCACCGCGGTGACTCACCGTTTCCGACTGATCTCGTTGATCATGCTGTCGGTGGTGGGGCTGGTCGTCGCCCTGACCTTCGCCCGCTTCTCGGCGCCGGATCTCGCCCTGACCCAGCTTTCGGTCGAGGTGGTCACCATGATCCTGCTGATGTTGGCGCTGTTCTTCCTGCCCCAGAAGACCCCCACCGAGTCCTCCAACCGCCGCAACCTGCGCGATGTGGTGCTGGCCAGCAGCCTGGGACTGGTGGTCGCCAGCCTCAACTATGCGGTGCTGACGCGCGACAACTCGCCCATCTCCGGCTTCTTCCTGGAGAACAGCATCCCTGGAGGGGGCGGCCACAATGTGGTCAACGTCATCCTGGTGGACTTCCGCGGCTTCGACACCCTGGGTGAAATCACCGTGCTGGCCCTGGCCGGCCTGGCGATCTTCAAGCTGCTCAATCGCCTGCGGCTGTTCATGCCCCATAGCGACAGCGAGGGACGCCTCTGGGCGCCGGATCGCTATCCGGCGGTTCTCACCTCCATCTCCATGGCGCTGCTGCCGCTGGCCCTGCTCGTCTCAGCCTTCATCTTTCTGCGCGGTCACAACGAGCCGGGAGGCGGGTTCATTGCCGGCCTGGTCACCGCCGTGGCACTGATTCTGCTCTATATGGCGCGCGGCGTGGAGTGGAGCCAGGAGCGCCTCGACTTCCCCTACCAGCCGGTGGCCGTGGCCGGGGTCGGCATCGCCACCCTCACGGGACTGGGCAGCTGGCTGTTCGGCTATCCCTTCCTGACCTCGTCATTCGGTCATTTTCATCTGCCGCTGATCGGCGAGTTCGAGCTGGCCACCGCGATGCTGTTCGACCTCGGAGTCTATCTCGCCGTGGTCGGCGCCACCCTGATGATCCTGGCCAACCTGGGCAAGGTGACCACGGTCCATCGCCCGGCCAAGGAGCCCACGCCCGAGGTCGATGCATCACCCCAGCGCCCCCGCAAGGAGACCACCTGATGGAAAGCCTTTACGCCATCACCACCGGCGTACTTACCGCCTGCGGACTCTACCTGGTCCTACGTTCACGTACCTTCCCCGTCGTGGTGGGCCTGACCCTGCTCTCCTACGCGGTGAACCTGTTTCTGTTCTCCATGGGCGGCCTGACCACCGATGGCGCCGCACTGATCAACGGCGCCAAGGAGTACGCCGACCCACTGCCCCAGGCGCTGGTATTGACCGCCATCGTGATCGGCTTCGCCATGACCGCTTTCGTGGTGATCCTGGCGATGCGCGCACGCAGCGAGGCGGGCAACGACCATGTGGATGGCCGCAAGCATGAAGCCGGGGAGGGGCGTCGATGAGCACTCATCTGATCGTGCTGCCGGTGGTACTGCCACTGGTAGTGGGCATCCTGCTGCTCTTCCAGCGCCAGGGCAACGTGCGCCTGAAGCGCCTGATCGGGGTCGGCGCCACTCTGGGCCTGTTGCTGGTAGGCATCGCCCTGGTGGCCCGAGCCGCCGGCGGCGAGGTGACCTACTACGCCCTGGGAGACTGGCAGCCTCCGTTCGGCATCGTGCTGGTACTCGACCGGCTATCGGCCATGATGGTGCTGCTCACCGCCATCCTCGCGCTGGGCGCCGTGGTGTTCGCCTGTGCCGGCGACGACGAGCGCGGCAGCAACTTTCACGGCCTCTTCCAGTGGCAGCTGATGGGGATCAATGGCGCCTTCCTGACCGGCGATCTATTCAACCTGTTCGTGTTCTTCGAGGTCCTGCTGCTCGCCTCCTATGCACTGCTGCTGCACGGTGGCGGCAAGGAGAGGATCATGTCCGGAGTTCACTACGTGGTGCTCAACCTGGCCGGATCCTCGCTGTTCCTGATCAGCGTCGGCATCCTCTATGGGGCCACCGGCACCCTCAACATGGCCGACATGGCCGTTCGTCTGAGCGAACTGCCAGCCGAGCATGAGGGACTGGTAGTAGCGGGCGCCCTGATGCTACTGGTCGTGTTCGGCCTCAAGGCGGCTATCCTGCCGCTCTACTTCTGGCTACCCAAGGCGTATGCCGCGGCCCCCGCACCGGTCGCGGCACTGTTCGCCATCATGACCAAGGTGGGGATCTACGCCATCCTGCGGGTCTACTCGCTGGTCTTCGGTGAGGCCGCCGGCCCCCTGGCCGATCTGGAGCAGGGCTGGGTATGGTGGCTGTCGCTGGGTACCCTGGTGGTGGCCACCATCGGCGCACTGGCCGCTCGGGACCTGCGCCTGCTGGTGGCCTATCTGGTGCTGGTCTCGGTGGGTACCTTGCTGGCGGGGATCGGTATCGGCACTCCTGCGGCGGTCTCCGCCCTGCTCTACTACCTGATCCATACCACCCTGGTCACCGGCGGCCTCTTCCTGCTCGCCGAAATGATCGGGGCCCAACGCGGCAAGGCGGGTACTCGTCTGGTCAAGGGCCAACCCCTGCGCCAGGGAGGGTGGCTCGCCGCCCTGTTCTTCGCCGGCGCCATCGCCGTGGCCGGTATGCCACCGCTCTCGGGGGCAATCGGCAAGGCACTGCTGATGGCCACCGCCGAGGGCGCCCAGCGTGTCTGGCTATGGCCGATCCTGTTGCTCAGCGGCCTCGCCGCCATCATTGCCCTATCGCGGGCGGGCTCCACGCTGTTCTGGCGCAGCACCGGCTCGGCCGATGGTCAGCACCTGCCCCGCCGTCAGTGGTTCGGCGTCGCCTGGTTGATCGGTGCCGCCCCGCTGCTGGTGGCCCTGGCCGGCCCGCTGACCGACTACACCGAGGCCACCGCCGAACAGCTGGCCCGCCCCGAAGCCCTGACACGCGCCCTGCTGAACAACGAGGGAGATGCCCCATGATTCAGCCTCGCTCCTGGCTGCCGACACCGCTGCTGTCGATTCTGCTGCTGATCGTCTGGCTGCTGATGGTACGCAGCGTTGCTTTCGGCCATATCCTGCTGGGCGGTACCCTGGCGGTAGCGATCCCTCTGGCAACTCACCGCTTCTGGGACACGCAGCCCCATGTCAAGAAGCCGGCCCTGCTGCTGCGCTTTGCGCTACGTGTACTCGGCGACATCGTGATCGCCAACCTTCAGGTCGCCTGGCTGATCATCAACCCCTGGCGGCGCATGCGGCCTCACTTCATCGAGTACCCATTGATGCTGGAGAACCGCTTCACCATTACCCTGCTCGCCAACACCATCAGCCTGACACCGGGCACGGTCTCGGCCAACCTTCGCCTGGATGGCAAGTCGCTGCTGATTCATGCCCTCGACGTGGAGGATGATGATGCATTGATCGAGACCATTCGCGAGCGCTATGAGCGGCCGCTTAAGGAGATCTACGAATGATTGAGGTTGCACTCTGGACCAGTCTGGCGCTGGTCGTGGCGGCCATGGCGCTGAATGTCTATCGACTGACCATCGGCCCGGACATGCCCGACCGGCTGCTGGCGCTGGACACCATGTACATCAACTCCATCGCGCTGATCGTGCTGCTGGGGCTGTGGCTGGATACCAAGACCTACTTCGAGGCGGCGCTGCTGATCGCCATGCTTGGCTTCATCAGTACCGTGGCGGTGTGCAAGTACCTGCTGCGTGGCGACATCATCGAATAGGAGGTCATCATGACGCTGCACTTTCTCATCGAGGGAGTCGCCTCCCTGCTGCTGGTGGCCGGCGGCGCCTTCATCTTTATCGGTTCGCTGGGCATGACCCATCTGCGCGACTTCTATATGCGCCTGCACGGCCCCACCAAGGCCACGACCCTGGGGATCGGCTGCATGCTGGGCGCCTCGATGATCTACTTCTGGGCGAGCGAAGGGAAGCCGGATATTCAGGAGGTGCTGATCACCATCTTCCTGTTTATCACCGCGCCGGTCAGCGCTCACCTGCTGGCCAAGACCGGGCTTCACCTGAAGCTCAAGCACGTGGAAAAGACCACTGGCCGGCCGGCAGAACTGCGCCGCGAGGAGGTGGGCGAGAAGCCGGTACCCCATCCGGACCGCGGCTACGACTGACGCCTTACTCCGGCCCGCCAGTGGCGTGCCTAGACCCAGCCCCCCAGCTCGTTGTCGATGATCGACAGCAGGGCAGCGATATGGTCGTCACGTTCGTTGAGGCAGGGCACATAGGTGAAGGTCTCGCCACCGGCCTCGAGGAACGCATCGCGAATCTCCTCCTCGATCTCCTCCAGGGTCTCGACACAGTCGGCGGAGAAGGCCGGCGACACCACGGCAATATGCTTCCTGCCCTGGCGCGCCAGCTCGGCGACATGCTCCACGGTCGCCGGCCCCACCCACTCCTCGGGGCCGAACTGCGATTGGAAGGCGGTCTGGATGGCCCCCTCTTCCCAGCCTAGCGCCTCGCGCAGCAGCCGCGTGGTCTTCTGGCACTGGCAGTGGTAGGGATCCCCCTCCATCAGGAAGCGCTTGGGCACGCCATGATAGGAGGCCACCAGCACCTCGGGTGTCGTCTCGGCGGCGGCATAGGCCTCGCGCACGCTGTTGGCCAGGGCCTCGACATACTGCGGGTGCTCGAAGTAGGCCGGCACGGTGCGAATCGCCGGTTGCCACTTGAGCTTCATCAGGGTACGGAAGGCATGATCATTGGCGGTAGCGGTGGTCGGCGAGGCGTACTGTGGATAGAGTGGAAAGAACAGAATCCGCTCGCAGCCCGCCGCCTGCAGGCGCTTGAGTACGCTGTCAGTGGAGGGGTTGCCGTAGCGCATGGCGAAGTCGACCATCACCCGGTCGCCATGGCTCGCCTCGAGCCCTTCGGCCACCTTGCGGGTCTGCTCCCTGGTAATGGTCAGCAGCGGGCTCTCATCCTTCTCGGTGTTCCAGATACCGCGATAGGCCTCACCGGACTTGAAGGGACGGCGCGAGAGGATGATCAGCTGCAGCAGCGGCTGCCACTTCCAGCGGGGGTAGTCCACCACTCGCTTGTCGGAGAGAAACTCGTTGAGGTAGCGACGCATGGACCAGTAGTCGGTGGCATCCGGGGTGCCCAGGTTGACCAGCACCACCCCGACCCGGGCATGCGGAATCGGCGGATGATCCTCCGGCGCATGGGCCAGGCGCCCGCCGCCGGGGTGGTCCATGCCGGGATTGGCCGAATCCTGGGTCGTGGTGGTCATGGGCTGACTCCTTGGTCGATACGCACGGTTGATGAAGATGGGACTAGTGTATCAGGCCCCTCGCGGCGGCGGCGACAAGGTTGTACTATAATATTTTCCTGTACACCTTTGGATAAACCTTATGCCTCGCCCCCTGGTGCTCGTGCTCGGCGACCAGCTCAGCCTGATGCTTCCCAGCCTCCGCGACCTGCCCGCCAACGCGGTGGTGGCGCTCTGTGAGGTCTCCGCCGAGGGGCGCTATGTGCCACACCACCCCCAGAAGATCGCGCTCATCCTCGCCGCCATGCGTCACTTCGCCGAGGCACTGCGCAAGCGCGGCTACCGGGTGCACTACAGCGCCCTGGATGACCCCGACAACACCCAGGCGCTGGTGACAGAGGCACAGCGCCTGGCCAGACTCCACGCCTGCGACGAGATTCGGGTCGTGCGCCCCGGGGAGTGGCGGCTGTGGCAGGCGATGCGCGAGCGTGAGCACGCCACCCTGCCCTGGCGACTCCTCGAGGACGACCGCTTCTATACCACGCCGGACGACTTCGCGGCCTGGGCAAGCGGCCGCAGGTCGCTGCGCATGGAGTACTTCTACCGGGAGCAGCGGCGCCGCAGCGGCCTGCTGATGGAGGGCGAGGAACCCGCAGGCGGCCGCTGGAATCTCGATCACGACAACCGCGAGCCGTTACCGACCGGGACCCCGGTGCCCGCGCCCCCCCATCATCGCCATGACACCACCACTCGCGCCGTGATCGCCCTGGTGGCAGAACACTTCGGCGACCACTTCGGCAGCCTCGAGGGCTTCCACTGGCCGGTGACACGACGCCAGGCGCTGGTCGACCTGCGCCATTTCATCGAACACCTGCTGCCCGCCTTCGGTCGCTACCAGGATGCCATCAGCGACAGTGAGCCTTTTCTGTTCCATTCGCGGCTCGCGGCGGCGCTCAATCTGGGGCTGCTCTCGCCCCGGGAGGTGTGCGAAGCCGCCGAGCGCGAATACCACGAGGGGCGAGCGCCACTCAATTCGGTAGAAGGCTTCATCCGCCAGGTGCTGGGCTGGCGCGAATATGTCCGCGGGGTCTACTGGACCCGCATGCCCGACTACAAGCGCGGCAACGCCCTGGGCGCCCGGCGTGGCCTGCCGAACTTCTTCTGGGACGGCGAGACCGAGATGCGCTGCCTGCGCCGTGCCATCGAGATGACCCGCGATAACGCCTATGCCCACCATATCCAGCGGCTGATGGTGACGGGCAACTTCGCCCTGCTCTGCGATGTGGCACCCGAGGCGCTCTGCGACTGGTATCTCGCGGTCTACGCCGACGCCTGCGAGTGGGTGGAGCTGCCCAACACCCTGGGCATGGTGCTGCACGCCGATGGTGGACTGATGGGCTCGAAGCCCTACTGCGCCTCGGGAAAGTATATCGATCGCATGTCGGATCACTGCCGGCACTGTCGTTTTGACCCCAAGCGGGTGACGGGTCCCGACGCCTGCCCGTTCAACAGCCTCTACTGGGACTTTCTGGAGCGCCACGCCGAGACCCTGAGCACCAATCCGCGCATGAAGCTGATCTACGGCAGCCTGTCGCGCATGAGCGAGGAGAAACGCAACGCCATGCGCGACCAGGCCGGCGCCTTTCTCGAGCGGCTCGATGCTGCGCCCGCCTATTCACACGCCCGTGGTCAGGGCGAACACCGGGCGGGCTATGCTGGCGTCGAGGAGACGCCGAAATGACCCGACGCGCCACCCTCGCTGCCCGCGCCCCGGTGACCCTCTTCCACGATGGTCACTGCCCGCTATGCCAGCGGGAGGTCGCCTGGCTGACACGTCACCCGCGCCGAGAGCGTGTCACATTGGTGGATATCCAGGCCGCGAATTTCGATGCCGTGCCGCTCGGCCGCAGCGTTGCGGCGATGATGGGCCGGCTGCACGTGCGCGACGCGGCGGGGCGCTGGTTCGTGGGGATGGACGCCAGCCGTGCCCTCTACGCGGTGCTGGGCTATCGACGGCTGGTCTGGATGAGCACCCTGCCAGGGATCGGCGGGCTGATGGATGCGGGGTACCGCTGGTTTGCCCGCCGTCGTCTGCGTCTGGGACGCTGGCTGGAACGGCGGGAGAAGGAGTGACGCGGGGCCCTGTTCGCGAGGGCGGCTCAGAACACCAGCGGCATGCGTGAGGTCAGCGGCTCCTGATAGTGAGTCTCGCGACCGATCACTTCATCGTGGGGCACCTGCTGCACCAGGTAGGCACGGTGGATACCGGCACGCTTGAGCTCCACGTAGACATCTTCCAGCGAACGGAAGAGCACCGGCTTGCCCTTACGGGTCAGCATATGACGCTGCCCCTCGATATCTTCCAGCTCCACTTGATAGAAGCGGCTGCCGGCATGGCCGATGACGCGAATCTCGTAGTTGTCGTGATGGGCCGCGAAGGCCTTTAACTCGTGAAATTCCATGGATCCCTCCAGGTATTTTATCGTTGAAGTTCCTGGCAGCCTGACACCCACGGATGACACCGGGGTGACGACCGCATGTCAAGGATATGACACCGGCATCCCTGGCGAGTTCCGCAAGCTATTGATAATCTGAGGGATCAATCGCCTTTCCCAGGGAGTTTCGGTCGACCCACTTGCCGGCCTTGGTCTCCTTGTAGCGAAATACCACTCTATCACCGACGACCACCGGAAGCTCGGCATCCTCGGTCTGGTAGCTGTAGGTCTCGCCCTCCACTACCAGCTGGTAGCGGTAGAGGTCGGGCATGCCCAGCCACTCCTTGAACGGGCCTTCGCGCTCCACGGACTGAAGCTCGCCGCGCGCCTCCAGCTTGGGTGCACGCTGTCGATTACCGCGCCGAAATCCACCTGCCATGCTGCCTCCTGGCTATGCTAACTGAAAGGGTGGGCATTATACGGGCCCCTCGTCACGGCTCAAGCCGAGAGGCCGAGCCTATTCGCCGAAGCCATCGCCATAGCTGTCCGGCGCCAGGTCCTCGAAGCGGGTATAGCGGCCGATAAATGCCATATGTACCGTGCCGATGGGACCATTACGCTGCTTGCCGATGATCAGCTCGGCGAGCCCCTGATTGTCGGGGTTGTCAGGATTATAGACCTCGTCGCGATAGACGAAGGCGATCACGTCGGCATCCTGCTCGATGGCGCCACTCTCGCGCAGGTCCGACATCACCGGACGCTTGTTGGGTCGCTGCTCAAGGGAGCGGTTGAGCTGGGAGAGAGCCACCACTGGACAGCCAAACTCCTTGGCCAGCCCCTTGAGCGAGCGGGATATCTCTGAGATCTCGCCGGTGCGGTTCTCGGAGAAGCCGGGGATCTGCATCAGCTGCAGATAGTCGATCATCACCAGCCCGACATTGCCATGCTCCCGGACCACGCGCCGAATACGCGAACGCATCTCGTTGGGTGACAGCGCCGCGGTATCATCGATGAACAGCTGCTTGTCCTTGAGCAGGTTGACCGCCGAGGTCAGGCGCGGCCAGTCCTCATCCTCCAGCTGGCCCGTCCGCACCCGTGTCTGGTCGATGCGCCCCAGCGAAGAGAGCATGCGCAGCATCAGGGCATCGGCGGGCATCTCCATGGAGAACACCATCACCGGCTTTTCGCTGGAGATGACCGCATGCTCCACCAGATTCATGGCGAAGGTCGTCTTGCCCATGGAGGGGCGCCCGGCAATGATCACCAGATCCGAGGGTTGCAGGCCCGAGGTCATCTCATCCAGGTCTCGGAAACCGGTGGAGAGACCGGTCATCTCGCCCTGCATGTTGAACAGTTCGTCGATGCGGTCCACCGCTTTGGCGAGCAGCTCGCTCATGCCGATGGGACCACCCGACTTGGGCCGCTCCTCGCTGATCTGGAAGACCAGTCGCTCTGCCTCGTCGACCAGCTCATTCGCCGGTCTCCCCTGGGGGCTGAAGGCGCCATCGGCGATCTGGCTGGCGGCACGGATCAACTTGCGCAGCGTGGCCCGCTCACGAACGATATCGGCATAGGCGCGGATATTGCTGGCCGAAGGCGTGTTGCGGGCCAGCTCCGCCAGCGTCGCCAGGCCGCCCACGGTATCGAGCTGGTCGCGCCCCTCCAGCGCCTCGGAGAGCGTCACCACGTCCAGCGGCCGCGCCGACTCGGCCAGTTCGGCCATGACATTGAAGATCATCCGATGTTCGTAACGGTAGAAGTCGTCGGCCACCAGGCGGTCGGCGACATTGTCCCAGGCCTGGTTATCGAGCATCAGTCCGCCCAGCACCGACTGCTCCGCCTCCAGCGAGTGGGGCGGCACCTTGAGGGCGGCGGTTTCCTGGTCGTGCTCGAGCATCTCTGACATGGCGGTCTTCACCCTGGGCATTGCGGGGTCGCCATTCTACCCCAGTCAGGCGACGCGCCCCATGACTCTTCCCCCCAACGCGACGAGGGGCGCGAGGATCTCTCCTCGCGCCCCTCGTCGGTGGCGGCCGCCTGAACTTATTCGGCCACTACCACCACGCGCACGGTGGCTTCGACTTCGGCATGCAGGCGCAGCTGAATGTCGTACTCGCCGACGGCACGGATCGGACCTTCCGGCATGCGCACTTCGCTCTTGGCCACATCGATGCCGGCAGACGCGATGGCGTCGGCCAGGTCGCGGGGGCCAATGGAGCCGAACAGCTTGCCTTCATCGCCGGACTTGGCGACCAGGGAGAGTTCGATCTCGTTGAGCTGTGCGGCGCGCTCCTCGGCCTCGGCCTTGCGCTCGGCGGCCTGGGCCTCGAGCTCGGCACGCTGGGCCTCGAAGGCCTCGATGTTGTCCTTGGTGGCCGGCACGGCAAGACCGTAAGGCACCAGGTAGTTGCGGCCGTAGCCGGGCTTGACGGTCACCTGGTCACCCAGGCCACCCAGCTTGCCAATGTTGTCGAGCAGAATGACTTCCATCTCGTAAACCTCTTGTCAGTTACGGCTGGCCAGGCGCCCGCGAATGTCCGCGAAGACGTCGATAGCGGCCAGCAGCAGCACGATCAGAATCATGGGCCATGTAGTGATCAGCAGCAGGTAGAAGACGACCAGCCACAGCCCGTTCATCCCTTTAAATCCGATAAATCCATGCACCAGGGCGATGCCGGCGACCAGCAGCGGTACCCACAGCAGCATGCCCAGGCCGGGCAGCCCCAGCACGGCACCGATCACGCCGAGCGCCACCAGCATGGCCAGTTCGGCAGGCCTCAGGCGCAGGGCGTGGAACTCCTCGCGGAATCCACCGGGGTTATAGAGCCCCGCCTGCCAGCTACGCGCCAGGGCCAGGCAGCCGACGGCGGCGATCAGCACGATAAGCCCGGTGACGCCACCGATCAGCAATCCCGCCAGCTGCTCGGTATCGAGCCCCTGACTGCCCAGCTCGTTGAGCAGGCGCCCCACCTCGGGAGAGGCCTGACGCAGCTGGTCGAGCAGCTCTCCGGTGCCTCCGGGCGGCAGGAAGATCCCCAGCTGGATCATCGCCGCGCCAGCCAGGGCACCGGCGATCAGCGCCTCGCTCCAGCGCAGGCGAGAGCGCAGCACCACCGCCATCAGGGTCACCAGCAGCACGCTGGCCAGGGGGATGACATCCCCCTGCACCCACCACCAGCCCGAAGGCACGGCGGCAGCCACGATCACCGGTAGCGCCGGGGAGAGGCCTCGACGCAGGGTGACCAGGGCCGCGATGGCGGCCCCCAGCCAGAACAGCCAGGGAATCAGGGTGGCCACGACAGCCCCGCCGATGGCGTGGGGCGTGCCGCGCATCACCCAGCGGGCGATCGTCAGCATCTTGCCGCTGGCTTACTGGTGGCTATCGGAGTAGGGCAGCAGCGCCAGGTAGCGCGAGCGCTTGACGGCGGTCGCCAGCTGACGCTGGTAGCGGGCCTTGGTACCGGTGATACGGCTGGGAACGATCTTGCCGGTCTCGGTGATGTAGGCCTTGAGGGTGTCCAGATCCTTGTAGTCGATCTGCTTCACGCCCTCGGCGGTGAAACGGCAGAACTTGCGGCGACGGAAAAAGCGTGCCATGTAAAGACTCCTTCAGACGTGCGATGGGGGGTATCAGGCGGACTCGGCGCGAGGCTTCTCGTCGCGAGGCTTCTCGTCGCGACGTGCACGCTTCTCTTCCACCGGCTTCATCATCGGCGAGGCCTCGGTGATGGCTTCGTTGCAGCGCACCACCAGGCTACGGATGATGGCGTCGTTGAAGCGGAAGATGTTCTCGATCTCGTCGAGGGTCTCGCCGCTGCACTCGACGTTCATCAGCACGTAGTGAGCCTTGTGGATCTTGTTGATCGGGTAGGCCAGGTGACGACGGCCCCAATCCTCCAGGCGATGCACGGTGCCGCCGTTCTCGGTAACGAGGCCGGTATAGCGCTCGACCATGGCCGGAACCTGCTCGCTCTGGTCCGGATGGACCATGAACACGATTTCATAATGACGCATGGGATCTCCTTGCGGTTTGGCAGCTTCCTCGGGAGGTCTTGGCTCCGGGGAAGCAAGGAGGTGATAGAAAAAAACACGAATGCCCGCTCGATGGACGAACGGGCGCAGGCATTCTAAAGAGTACGCGCCTCGCGCGCAAGCGGGGAATCGGCTTGCCGCTCCCGGCACTCGAGTCGGTACCGGGGTTCTTAGCAATTATGGCTTATGGCTTATGGCTCCAGGCGAAGCCTGGCGGCGCTGGCGCACCACCTCGAAGAGGCTGATCCCGGTGGCAACCGAGACATTGAGACTGGATACCGTACCGGCCATGGGCAGCTTGACCAACTGATCACAGGCCTCACGTGTCAGGCGGCGCATGCCCTTGCCCTCGGCCCCCATGACCAGTGCCGTGGCCCCGGTCAGGTCGACCTCGAATACCAGCGACTCCGCCTCACCGGCAGTACCGGTCACCCAGACGCCCAGCGACTTGAGCCTGGCCAGGGCGCGGGCAAGATTGGTGACCTGGTAGACCGGCACGCTCTCGGCGGCACCACAGGCCACCTTGCGTACCGTGGCATTGAGCGGTGCGGCCTTGTCCTTCGGCACGATCACCCCATGCACCCCGGCGGCATCGGCGCTGCGCAGGCAGGCGCCAAAGTTGTGCACATCGGTGATGCCATCGAGCACCAGCAGCAGCGGGGGCGTCGCATGGGGCCACGCTTCCAGGCGGAACCACAGCGCATTCTCGGCCTCGAACGCCAACGGCTTGGTGAAGGCAACGACGCCCTGGTGGGCGGCCCCCTGGGCCAGGCGGTCCAGCTCGTCACGCGGACGTGACTGGATGCGGGCACCGCCACCTCGGGCGGTCTCTACCAGCTCGGCGAGGCGCGCCTCCGCGCCGCCCTGCTGCACCCATAGCTCGCGAGGTATTTCACCACGCTCGATCAGCGCACGCACGGCATGCACACCGAATACCGCCTCCAGGCCACCGGGCGTCGCCGGCTTGCCAGCGGCGGGCCGCTGTGATCGCTTCTGCTTCATGTCTCTCGCTTCATTGCGGGTCACACGGCGGACCCGAGGGTCCGCCACGGAATTCAGCGCCGCGAACGGCGCCGACGGTTGCCGCTGCGCTTGCGGCCATCGCCCTTGTCGGACTTGTCGTTTTTGGCGGATTCGCCCCCCTTGCCGGAGGTCTCGCCAGACGAGGCCTCGGCCTTGGGTGGCTTGCCGCCGGCGCTGGCGCGCCCCTTGGCGGGGGCATCATCTACCGCACGGCGACGGCGCGGCGCCCGCTTGGGACGCGGCTGCTCATCGGCCAGGGCGAAATCGATCTTGCGATCATCCAGGTCGACGCGAGCCACCTGCACGGTGACACCGTCGCCGAGACGGTAGCTCATGCCACTGCGCTCGCCCTTGAGGCGGTGCTTCTCAGGCTCGTAGTGGTAGTAGTCCGAGGGCAGCGACGTGACATGCACCAGCCCCTCGACATAGACCT
Source organism: Halomonas marinisediminis (assembly GCF_004347715.1). Lineage (NCBI taxonomy): Bacteria > Pseudomonadati > Pseudomonadota > Gammaproteobacteria > Oceanospirillales > Halomonadaceae > Halomonas > Halomonas marinisediminis. Next base: position 41,335 of record NZ_SLTR01000017.1, read on the forward strand.
CATCGAGCCGCACGAAGATGCCGAACTGGGTCACCGACGCGATGGTGCCGTCGAAGATCTCGCCGAGCTTGTCGGACATGAACTCGCACTTGAGCCAGTCCTCGACGTCGCGTGTGGCGTCATCGGCGCGACGCTCGGTCATCGAGCAGTGCTCGCCGAGCTCGAGCATCTGCTCGAAGGTATAGGGCGCCCACTTGCTGGGCGGCTCCACCGGGGCCCCCTCGGCTCTCAGCACGGTGTTGGTCTGGCGCGGTCCGCGAATCACCGAGCGAATGGCACGGTGCACGATCAGGTCCGGATAGCGACGGATCGGCGAGGTGAAGTGGGCATAGGCCGGGTAAGCCAGGCCGAAGTGCCCATCGTTCTGGGGTGAGTAAATCGCCCGACTCATGGAGCGCAGCATCACCGTCTGGATGACATCGGTGTCGGGGCGCCCCTTGATGGCCTCGGCCAGGTCGCGGTAGTCCTGGGGGCTCGGATCATCGCCGCCGCCCAGGGTCAGGCCAAGCTCGCTGAGAAACAGGCGCAGCTTGTCGAGACGCTCCGGCGAGGGCTGCTCGTGGATACGATAGAGGGCCGGCAGATCATGCTTGTCGAGGAAGCGCGCCGTGGCCACGTTAGCCGCCAGCATGCACTCCTCGATGATCTTGTGGGCATCGTTGCGCGAGCGCGGCACGATCTTCTCGATCTTGCGCTCGTCGTTGAAGACGATGGCCGTCTCGGTGGTCTCGAAGTCGATGGCTCCTCGCTCCACCCGCGCCTCGCGCAGCAGCCGGTAGAGGGCATGCAGGTTCTTCAGCGAAGGCACGAGCTCGCGGTACTCCTCGCGCAGGGCCTCCCCCTCCTGCCCCTCATCGTCGAGGATCGCCGCCACCTTGTTGTAGGTCAGGCGTGCATGGGACTGGAACACCGCCTCGTAGAAGCGGTAACGGCTGATGGCGCCGCTCTGGGAGATATTCATCTCGCAGACCAGGGCGAGGCGGTCGACCGCGGGATTGAGCGAACAGAGCCCGTTGGAGAGCAGCTCCGGCAGCATCGGCACGACCTGCCCCGGGAAGTAGACCGAGTTGCCGCGGCGGATCGCCTCCTGGTCCAGGGCACTGCCTGGGCGCACATAGTGGGAGACGTCGGCGATGGCCACCAGCAGCTTCCAGCTGCCGGACTTGGTCTTCCAGGCGCAGACGGCGTCATCGAAGTCCTTGGCGGTCTCGTCATCGATGGTCACCAGCGGCACGTCACGCAGATCGATACGGCTCTGCTTGTCCACCTCGGCAACCTCTGCGGACATGCTGGCGATCTGGTCGTGGACCTCAGGCGGAAACTCGGCGGGAATCTCGTAGCTGCGAATGGCGATATCGATCTCCATGCCGGGATCCATGCGCTCACCCAGCACCTCTACCACCTCGCCGACCGGCTGCACCCGCGTCTCGGGCTGCTTGACGATATGCGCCGACACCACCTGGCCATCCTTCGCTCCGCCGCAGGCGCTGTGTGGGATGATCACCTCCTGGGTGATGCGCGGATTCTCGGGGATCAACACGCCGAACTCGGGAGTATTCTCGCGGTAGACACCAACGATGGACTGGGTATTGCGAGCCAGCACCTCGGCGATGGTGGCCTCGTCGCGACCGCGGCGATCGCGTCCGCTGACGCGCACCAGCACCTGATCGCCGTGGAAAACCCGCCGCATCTGCCGCGGCGGCAGCATCAGGTCGGGCTTCTTGCCGTCGTCACGTAGCACGAAGCCGAAGCCGTCGCGGTGACCCAGCACCTTGCCCTTGATCAGGTCGAGCTTGTCGATCAGTGCATAGGCTCGCGCACGATTGCGCAGCACCTGACCATCGCGCTCCATGGCCGCCAGCCGGCGGCGCACCGCCTCCTGCAGATCCTCATCCTCAAGGCCGAGCAGCTGGCTCATCTTTTCGTGGGTAAGCGGCTTGCCAGCCTCCTCCAGGCGGGCGAGCAGATATTCGCGGCTGGGAGCTGGCTTGTCATACTTGTGGGCTTCACGTTCCGCGTGCGGATCGTCGCTGAGCGTCCAATGAGTCATGCGCGGTGCATCCTTGGCAGGGTCGGGGACGACATGAGTAAGCTGGCGCTCGGGCGCCACGGGAACGGGGTACTGCTTAGGGGTTCATTGATCATGGCCGCAGTATAGCGCCGCAGGCGCGGTCACCCAACCTCGATGAACCGGGCTGTGTGGGAAAAAATTGCCGCAGCTCCCCTATTCCCTCTTGCAAACCGGCACAATTCGGGTAGTATACGCGTCGCCTGCCCAGATGGCGGAATTGGTAGACGCGCTAGCTTCAGGTGCTAGTGTCCTTACGGACGTGGAGGTTCAAGTCCTCTTCTGGGCACCATTGCTCTTTATACAGTACGACTCGCTCGTGTTCGCCCAGGTGGCGGAATTGGTAGACGCGCTAGCTTCAGGTGCTAGTGTCCTTACGGACGTGGAGGTTCAAGTCCTCTCCTGGGCACCATCCTTCGGGAAGCCCGAACACGACGAGATGCATGATGCGCCCAGGTGGCGGAATTGGTAGACGCGCTAGCTTCAGGTGCTAGTATCCTTACGGATGTGGAGGTTCAAGTCCTCTCCTGGGCACCATTCATATCGCGTCATGCAGGTTAGAGCAGGCAAGATCATCGAGGAACCGCGACACTGAATCGCGGTTTTTTTGTATCTATATAACACGCTATTCGAAGCGCCCGGGGCGGTTTGCCACCTCCTCCAGCCCCCAGCCACGGGTATCGACCCTCCCCTCCAGCACTTTCGCAGCCGACTCGGGAAGCCTGGGAAAGAAGTCGAGTCCGGTACGCGCCTCGATGGCGTCGATGCTTACCAGATAGTCGCCCAATGACTCGTCGCCGCGCACCCCCTGGGGCATCACGAAGGCCAGGGCGCGGGGCCTTTCGCCGGGCACCACGATAATCTTGTAGAAGGCCTCGGGGATCTCCACGAAACCGACCCGATTGAGCACGTTATCGAGGAAGCGTTCGGGGAAAATCGGCCCGGTAATGACTTGCACCGCACCAAAGCGTGGCACGAAATGATCCATCACCACCTCTTCGAGGCGCTGCCAGAGGCGTCGATTGAGATCGGGCCGCTGGGGCGTCATGTTGCTCATGTAGAAGGTGTCGTGCTGGGCGTCGCGACCATGCACCGCGGCAATGGCGTAGTTGGGTGCCAGGTGCCCACGATCGAAGCCGCTGCCGGCGTAGTGGTTGGTGCCGATCGGCCACAGGGTACGCCAGTCTCGGCGAAATGCCGGGCGCGGTCCCGACTCGGGGCTTTCGACCGCCTGAAGTCGATAGCTGGCCCACAGCGGATTGACCCGCAGGTCGGACCAGCCGACCAGGAAGCCATCATTGCGCAGCACGCGATGAAAGCCGGTGAGTGATGGCTCCTGCCACTCGGGCACCCCCATCCACACCAACGAGTCGCGCAGCTCACGCTCCTGGAGATGCCAGAGGCCGCCCCCCACGACCACGAACAGCAGACTGACGGCGAAACGCCGCAGCGGACGGCGGCGCAACAGAGAGGAACGACTCATCCGTGAAAGGCTTTCCTGTTGATGAAGTGAGTGACGGGTGGCGCCCTCCATAACGGCGCCTGGCCGGCGCGACTACCAGCCCAGCGAGAACATGGTCTCCAGGTCGTGGCGGGAGTGCACCTGCATGGCGTTGAGCGTCTCCGTCTCCCGGATGCCCTCCACGGCATTGAGGCGCCCGGTCACCAGCTCGGCCAGGCTCTCGAAGTCACGCGTGCGCGCGATGGCCACCAGGTCATAGCGGCCACAGGTGGAGTAGACCTCACTGACCCCTTCGACGTCGGCCAGGCGCTCGGCCACCGACTTGACCTGCCCCTTCTCGGTATTGATCAGGATCACGGCATTCTGCATCGGGCTCTCTCCGGATGTCGCCACGCGGGCGGAGATGGGCGGCGGGCAGCCATCGAAACTGCCCGGGTTCTCGGATCGAGTATACCAGCGCCGGTGAGCGCGAAGCATCACCCTCTGATTGGCGCCCCTGGCGACGCGACAAGTCGTCGCAGCGCACCGTTCGCATACCGGGGTCGCCTTGACTATGATGACGAGGCGAACCCTGCCGACAGGCGACTGTCGGATTCCTAGAGGTGGAACACCACCCGAGAATAGCGGGCCCTGGCCCGTCCGTGTCTGGCAACGTGATACAAGGAGATTCCATGGCTAACCACAGCCGTCGTGACTTCATGCGCCATAGCCTGATGGGCATGGCTGCCCTCCCCCTGGGAGCCGGCATCCTCTCCAGCCGCGCCTTTGCCCAGGACCTGCCGCCGCTGGACCCCTCCAACGAGCAGGCCCAGGCGCTCAACTACGTCAAGGACGCCAGCGAAGCTGCCGACCATCCGGCCTATGAGGAAGGCGAAAAGTGCAGCAACTGCATGTTCTTCCAGGCTGACAGCCAAGGTTGCCAGCTGTTCCCCCAGAACAGCGTCGAGCCGGCGGGCTGGTGCCAGTCCTGGACCGCCCAGAGCTGATGTCCGAGCGGCATCCGCCGCCACCCGCCACAGCGAGGACCCGCGCCACGGCGCGGGTTCTGTTATATATAAGCTGTATATAGCCTGTCTACGCGGGCTACCTGTCTCCCATCAGCGTGCCACATGCCAGCACCATGACCGGCCATCAGCCCCCGTTGCCGCCCTCCTCATCCGCCAGTGGCCACTGGTAACGCCGCACCACCCGCTCATCCTGAACCGACTCGAGACGCACCGGGAAGCCCCACAGCTGATGCAGATGACGGATCACCGGATAGACGCTGCGCGCCAGCGGTCGGCGATCATCCTGGACATGATGCAGGGTCAGCGAACGGTCGCCACGAATATCCGCGGAGTAGACCTGGATATTGGGCTCGCGTACGGCCAATGCGTAGTGGGCCGCCAGCGCGTCGCGGATGCGCTGATAACCACGCTCGTCGTGGATCGCCGCCACCTCCAGCATCTCCTCCTGATCGTCGTCGACCACCATGAACAGCTTGAGATCGCGAATTACCTTGGGCGACAGGAACTGCTGGATAAAGGACTCGTCCTTGAAGTTCTGCATGGCGAACTCCAGGGTTTCCCGCCAGTCGCTGCCGGCGATATCGGGGAACCAGCGACGATCCTCCTCGGTGGGATCCTCGCAGAGGCGCCGAAGATCGCTGAACATGGCAAAGCCCAGGGCATAGGGGTTGATGCCGCTGTACCAGGGGGCATCGAAGGAGGGCTGCTGAACCACCGCCGTATGCGACTGCAGAAACTCGAGCATCAACCCCTCATCCACCGCGCCTTCGTCAAAGAGTCGGTTCATCAGGGTGTAGTGCCAGAAGGTGGCCCAGCCCTCGTTCATTACCTGGGTCTGGCGCTGGGGATAGAAGTACTGCGCCAGCTTGCGCACGATACGCACCACTTCCCGCTGCCACGGCGCCAGCAGCGGCGCGTTCTTCTCGATGAAGTAGAGCAGATTCTCCTGAGGCTCGGATGGATAGCGACCGCCGGCATGCAGACCGAGTGGATCCTCCTCGTCATCCATCATCCCCGGCAGGCGATCCTCCTGGGCGCGCCCGGGGATGGTGCGCCACAGGGTGTTGACCTGAGCCTGCAGAAGCTCCTCGCGCTCCTTCTGGCGACGCACCTCCTCCTCGGCGGAGATCGGCGACGGCCGCTTGTAGCGATCGACCCCATAGTTCTGCAGGGCGTGGCAGGCGTCCAGCAGCTGCTCCACCGCCGCCACGCCGTGGCGCTCCTCGCACTCGGCGACATACTTTCGAGCGAACACCAGGTAGTCGATGATCGAGGCGGCGTCGGTCCAGGTACGAAACAGGTAGTTGCCCTTGAAGAAGGAGTTGTGGCCATAGCAGGCGTGGGCCATCACCAGTACCTGCATCATCAGGGTGTTCTCTTCCATCAGATAGGCGATACAGGGGTCGGAATTGATCACCAGCTCATAGGCAAGGCCCATCTGGCCACGGCGGTAGGCCTGCTCCACGGCCAGGAACTGCTTGCCGAAGGACCAGTGGTGATAGCCCACCGGCATGCCCACACTGGCGTAGGCATCCATCATCTGCTCGGAGGTGATGACCTCGATCTGGTTGGGATAGGTGTCGAGACGATACTCGTCCGCCAGCCGCGCGATCTCTCGCTCGAATTCGGCGAGTACCTCGAAGTTCCAGTCGGACCCCGTGGCGATGGGCTTGCGTCGGGTCATCTTGCCTCCTCAGCCGCCGGCGACGCGGCGCTTGAAAAGCTCGCGAAACACCGGATAGATATCTCCGGCCTCGACGATCTGGCGCATGGCGAAACGCGCCGGGAACTCGGCCGCCACGCTCTCGTACTCCTCCCACAGCGCCTGGTGCGCGTGAGGGGTGATCTCCACATAGGTGAAGTACTGCAGGCGCGGCATCAACTTCTTGACCAGCAGATCACGGCAGGCCACCGAGTCATCGTCCCAGTTATCACCGTCCGAGGCCTGGGCCACGTAGAGGTTCCACTGCCCCGGCGGGTAACGCTCGGCAATGATCTCGTCCACCAGCGTCAGCGCACTGGAGACGATGGTGCCGCCGGTCTCCCGCGAGTAGAAGAACTCCTCCTCGTCGACCTCCCTAGCGGCGGTGTGGTGGCGCACGAAGACCAGCTCGACCTTCTCGTAGTTGCGCTCGAGAAACAGATAGAGCAGCAGGAAGAAGCGCTTGGCAATATCCTTGTGGGATTGGGTCATGGAGCCGGAGACATCCATGACGCAGAACATGACGGCCTTGCTGGAGGGCTGGGGCTGGTTGACCAGGTGGTTGTAGCGAAGGTCATAGGTGTCGATGAAGGGTACCGACTCGAGGCGCTTCTCGAGACGCTCCACCTCCTCCTTCAGCTCGGCGATGCGCACCGGATTGCGCATCACCGGATCCTTGCGCTCCTCGATCTCCAGCGCCTCACGGGCCTCACGCAGGGCACGACGAATCGGTGCGCGCATGGCGATGCGCCGAGCGTGGGCCTCGCGCATGGAGCGCACGATATTGATCCGTGCGGGCACACCCTCCCTGGAGACCCCCGCGCGCACCGGGCGCACCTCGTCGAGGTCCACCAGCGCCTTGCGCTCCAGGTGGGGCAGTTCCAGGCCATCGAAGACGAAGTCGAGGAACTCATCCCGGGAGAGGGTAAAGGCGAACTCGTCCACGCCCTCACCATGGTTCGAGGCACCACCCTCACCGGCCCCATCACCGCCACCGCCGCCACCCGGGCGCTGCAGACGATCCCCCTCCACAAACTCCTTGTTGCCGGGGGCGATGATGCGCCGCTTGCCACCGGAGCCGTGCTGGAATACCGGCTCCGAGATATCACGCGCGGGAATCGAGACCTTCTCTCCGCGCTCCATGTCGGTGATCGAGCGCCGATTGACCGCCTCCTCCACCGAGCGCTTGATGTGCGTGCGATAACGGTCGAGAAAGCGCTGCCGATTGACCGCACTCTTGTGCTTGGCATTCGCCCGCCGGTCGATGAAGTAGCTCATGGCAACTCTCCTGCGCGCCGCGGGGACTCGCCCCACGACGCGGCGTCGGGCTACTGGGACTTGCGCACCCGCAGATACCACTCTGACAGCAGGCGCACCTGCTTTTCGGTATAGCCACGCTCCACCATGCGCGCCACGAAGTCCTCATGCTTCTTCTGGTCGGCGCTTGAGGCCTTGGCGTTGAAGGAGATCACCGGCAGCAGCTCTTCGGTATTGGCGAACATCTTGTGCTCGATCACCCCGCGCAGCTTCTCGTAGGACTGCCAGCTGGGGTTCATGCCATTGTTCTGGGCACGTGCCCGCAGCACGAAGTTGACCACCTCGTGACGGAAGTCCTTGGGATTGGAGATCCCCGCCGGCTTCTCGATCTTCTCCAGCTCCTCGTTGAGGGCCTGGCGATCGAGGAACTCACCGGTCTCGGGGTCGCGGTACTCCTGATCCTGGATCCAGAAGTCGGCGTAGGTCACATAGCGGTCGAAGATGTTCTGACCATACTCGGAGTAGGACTCGAGGTAGGCGGTCTGGATCTCCTTGCCGATGAAGTCCACGTAGCGAGGCGCCAGGAACTCCTTGATAAAGCGCAGATAGCGCTGGAAGGTCTCGCTCGGCAGCTGCTCCTGCTCCAGGCGCTGCTCCAGCACGTAGAGCAGATGCACCGGGTTGGCAGCCACCTCCAGAGTATCGAAGTTGAACACCTTGGAGAGGATCTTGAAGGCGAAACGGGTCGAGAGTCCATCCATCCCCTCGTCGACCCCGGCGGCATCGCGATACTCCTGGATCGACTTGGCCTTGGGGTCGGTGTCCTTGAGGTTCTCGCCATCGTAGACCCGCATCTTGGAGTAGATGCTGGAGTTTTCCGGCTCCTTGAGCCGCGACAGCACCGAGAACTGCGCCAGCATCCGCAGGGTGTCCGGTGCACAGGGCGCCTCTGCCAGTGACGAGTGCTCCAGCAGCTTCCTGTAGATGCTGATCTCCTCGGAGACCCGCAGACAGTAGGGAACCTTGACGATATAGACGCGATCCAGGAAGGCCTCGTTGTTGCGGTTATTGCGAAAGGTCTGCCACTCGCTCTCGTTGGAGTGGGCCAGCACCACCCCCTCGAAGGGGATCGCCCCCATGCCTTCGGTCGGATTGTAGTTGCTCTCCTGGGTGGCGGTCAGCAGCGGATGCAGCACCTTGATCGGCGCCTTGAACATCTCGACGAACTCCATCAGCCCCTGGTTGGCTCGACAGAGCCCCCCGGAGAAGCTGTAGGCATCGGGATCATCCTGGGAATAGAGCTCGAGCTGGCGGATGTCCACCTTGCCCACCAGCGAAGAGATGTCCTGGTTGTTCTCGTCACCGGGCTCGGTCTTGGAGATGGCGATCTGATTGAGTCGCGACGGGTAGAGTCGCACCACCCTGAACTGGCTGATATCACCGCCGTACTCCCTGAGCCGCTTGGCCGCCCAGGGCGACATCACGCTCTTAAGATAGCGACGGGGAACACCATACTCCTTCTCCAGCAGCTCGCCATCCTCCTCCGGCGAGAACAGCCCCAGCGGCGACTCGTAGACCGGCGAGTCCTTGATGGCATAGAAGGGCACCTTCTCCATCAACAGCTTGAGTCGCTCGGCCAGCGATGACTTGCCCCCACCTACCGGACCCAGCAGGTAGAGGATCTGCTTGCGCTCCTCCAACCCCTGGGCGGCATGACGAAAGTAGGCGACGATCTGCTCGATGGCCTCCTCCATGCCGTAGAACTCTGCAAAGGCCGGGTAGCGGCGAATCACCTTGTTGGAGAAGATGCGAGACAACCGCGGATCCTTCGCCGTGTCGATGACCTCCGGCTCGCCGATCGCCTGAAGCATGCGCTCGGCGGACGAGGCATAGGCCAGCGGGTCATCGCGGCATAGCTCCAGATACTCCTGCAGGTTCATCTCTTCCTGCTGGACGCGGGCGAAACGATTCTGGACATGGTCAAAGATGCTCATCGATGCCTCCTTAAGCCCGATGGCTCGGCGCCGACTCTTTGGCGCTCGAGAACTGGGTCACTCACAGCGTAGACAGGCGGGTTTCGACACAACGGATAGTGAGTCAACGTTCCGCTTACTCTTATGAACGCTAGGGAGTGCAGAGGGTTCGATGGCATGGCGTCCAGTCATTCAACGCAGCGGGCCTGTCGCCTCGATGGCGACAGGCCCGCGGAGGGTCGACCAGGCGGCTCTCAGAGTTCGGCGGCCACTCGCGTGCCCTGGTCGATGGCACGCTTGGCATCGAGCTCGCCGGGCTCGAAGGCACCACCGACCAGATGCACCGCCACTCCGGCATCGCGCAGCGGCGCGTAGAGATCACGCACCGGCTCCTGGCCGGCGCAGACCACCACCGTATCGACCGCCAGCAGGCGCGACTGGCCCTCATGCCGGATATGCAGTCCGGCATCATCGATGCGCAGATACTCGCAACCAGCCAGGCTCTCCACGCCTCGCTGCCGCAGCGATGCCCGATGCACCCAGCCGGTGGTCTTGCCGAGCCCCTTGCCCGGCTTGGAGCGCTTGCGCTGGAGCAGGAAGACCTGGCGCGGCACGTCGGGGCGCTCTGGCGACCTGAGCCCACCCGGCGTCGAAACGGAGAGGTCCACGCCCCACTCCCTGCACCAGGCGTCACGATCCAGGGAGGGCTGTCCGACATGAGTCAACAGCTCCGCCACGTCGAAGCCGATCCCCCCCGCACCGATGATCGCGACTCGCGCCCCCACCCGCTCGGGGTGCAGGATCGCCTCAGGGTAACCCATCACCTTGGGGTGCTCGCTGCCCGGCAGCTCGAGCCGACGAGGGCGCACACCGCTGGCCATCACCACCGCATCGAAGTCGCGCAGCGCTGCCACATCCGCCTCGCAGTTGAGCCGCAGCTGCACGCCGTGCTTGTCCAGCATCACCCGAAAGTAGCGCAGGGTCTCGTCGAACTCCTCCTTGCCGGGAATCTGGCGGGCATAGTGGAACTGACCGCCCAGCTCGGGGCTTCGCTCGAAGAGCGTCACCCGATGGCCACGCTGGGCCGCGGTCAGCGCCGCTGCCAGGCCCGCCGGCCCGCCGCCGGCCACGCCGATGCGCCGCGGCGTGGTCGCCGGCTCGATGACCAGTTCGGTTTCATGGCCGGCCCGCGGATTGACCAGGCAGGAGGTCGGCTTGCCCTCGAAGGTATGATCCAGGCAGGCCTGATTGCAGGCGATGCAGGTGTTGATCTCGTCGCTGCGCCCCGCCGCGGCCTTGCTGACCCAGGCCGGATCGGCGAGAAAGGGTCGCGCCATGCTGACCATGTCGGCATGGTCTTCGGCCAACACCCGTTCGGCGACCTCCGGCATATTGATGCGGTTGGTGGTGATCAAGGGCAGGGAGACCGCGCCCCTCAGTCGTCGGGTCACCTCGGTGAACGCCGCCCGGGGCACGCTGGTGACGATGGTCGGCACCCTGGCCTCATGCCAGCCGATGCCGGTATTGAGGGCGTCGGCGCCGGCGGCCTCGAGCGCCCTGGCCAGGGCCACCACCTCGTCATGGGTGCTGCCCTCCTCGACCAGGTCGATCATGGAGAGCCGGAAGATGACCGCGAAATCCGCCCCCACCGCCGCGCGAATGCGCCGCATGATCTCCAGCGGGAAGCGAATCCGGTTCTCGAAGCCCCCCCCCCACTCATCGTCGCGATGATTGGTTCGCCGGCAGATAAACTGATTGATCAGGTAGCCTTCCGAGCCCATCACCTCCACACCATCGTAACCCGCCTGTCTGGCGAGGGTGGCACAGCGGACATAGTCGTCGATCTGGCGCTCCACCTCATCGCTGCCCAGCGCCCGAGGGGCAAAGGGGTTGATGGGCGCCTGAATCGCCGAAGGCGCCACCAGCTCCGGGGTATAGGCATAGCGGCCGGCATGCAGGATCTGCATGCAGATCCGCCCCCCCTCACCATGCACCGCCTCTATTACCCGACGGTGATCCTCCAGCTGCGCCTCATGCTCGAGGGTCGCCGCCCCCTGAAAGACGGCGCCCTCCGAGTTGGGGGCGATGCCTCCGGTCACGATCAGCCCGACACCCTCTCGGGCGCGCTCGGCATAGAAGGTCGCCAGGCGCTCGAAGCCGTTCGGCCTCTCCTCCAGATTGGTGTGCATGGAACCCATCAGCACCCTATTCGGCAGGGTCAGGTGACCCAGCCGCAGGGGCCGAAAGAGGTGGGGGTAAGCGGCCACGGCGACTCTCCTCTGTTGTTGGCATAACATCTTGTTGTTGGCATGACACTGCATCGGGAGCACCCACGACAAGCAGGGCTCGAGCGCAGCGGTCGAATTCAAACAACTGTATGACAGTTGAGGCTCGAGAGGAAGACGCGGACAGGGGAGCTACAGATGGCGGGCCGAAGTGAAGCTACTGAAGTGACGTTATAGTAGGCTGGAACGACGAAGCCCCGGGCGCTGGGCTCGGGGCTTCTGAATTCGTGGCGATAATGGCGGACCGGACGGGACTCGAACCCGCGACCTCCGGCGTGACAGGCCGGCATTCTAACCAACTGAACTACCGGTCCGCGTGGTGGGTGATACCGGATTCGAACCAGTGACCCCCAGCATGTGAGGCTGGTGCTCTAACCAACTGAGCTAATCACCCACGTAAATCGCACTATATACTGCACTTGCTTGAAACTGTCGGGCCTTGATGGCGGACCGGACGGGACTCGAACCCGCGACCTCCGGCGTGACAGGCCGGCATTCTAACCAACTGAACTACCGGTCCGCAACAGGACTGACTGACTGGAAACACGTTGGCGGACCGGACGGGACTCGAACCCGCGACCTCCGGCGTGACAGGCCGGCATTCTAACCAACTGAACTACCGGTCCGCTGCGTGTTGCCTACGTAATCGGGACTGCCGAGGCAGTGGTGGGTGGTACTGGGTTCGAACCAGTGACCCCCAGCTTGTAAGGCTGGTGCTCTCCCAACTGAGCTAACCACCCCCGGTACGTGGCGCTGCATTCTACAGAGGCCGGCCCGAATGTCAACGCCTTTTATCGAACGGCGTCGACTCCACCATGCCCATCCATAAAGCCGGCGATGGCGGCGGCGGCCGTCTCGATCAACCGCACCTGGGTCGTGCCGCTGGCGCGCCGTGGCTTCCAGTCATGGTCGCCATCCTCCAGCCAGTGCAGGCGTGCCGCCTCGGGTAGCGCATAGCCTGCCACCTCCTCACGGGTGCCGAAGGGGTCACGACTGCCCTGCACCACCAGGGTCGGGCAGGCGAGTTGCGGCCAGTGATCGAGGCGCAGCCGCTCGGGTTTGCCGGGCGGGTGGAAGGGGTAACCACAGAGTACCAGCCCCGGGGCGCCATCGCGGGCGGCGAGCAGGCTGGCTACTCGTCCCCCCATGGACTTGCCACCCAGCCACAGCGGTGGCAGCTCGGGGTGTGACAGAAGGTCGCACCAGGCCGCCATCTCCTCCACCAGGGTGTTCATTCCCGGTGGCGGGCGACGACGCCCTTCGCGACGCATCCGCTGAAGGTAGCCGAACTCGATGGCCAGGGTCTGGACACCGGCCACGGCAAGACCTTCGCGCAGCCGTTGTAGAAACGTGGAATCCTGGCCTGCGCAGGCGCCATGGGCCATCAGCAGACGACCGATGCGCGCCTCGCCCCGCACCTCCAGCGGCCCCTCCGGCAGCTGCCACAGGCCGCAATCACCTTTCAGTAGACGCTCGCGACACTCGGACGAAGCCATCGCCACGGCCTGCTGATGGATGAACTCTGACACAAGATCTCCTTTACAAGTTCTCCAAATACACCCTTGGGCGTGTTCAGGATATTGCCCGGCTGGGGTAGAATCCCCCGCGAATTGACCTGCATCATCCTCAGGGAGGCCGCGTCCGTGACACACTGACGCAGCTTTATCTCCTACCGCGTTCGATGGGAACCCGACATGAGCACAGCATTTGAACACCCGACCTACAACTACAAGGTAGTTCGGCAGTTCGCGATCATGACCGTGGTCTGGGGCATCGTGGGCATGACACTCGGTGTCACCCTCGCCGCCCAGCTGGTCTGGCCGCAACTGAACCTCGATCTACCCTGGACCAGCTTCGGACGCCTGCGCCCGCTGCATACCAACGCCGTGATCTTCGCCTTCGGCGGCTCGGCCCTGATCGCCACCTCCTACTACGTGGTACAGCGGACCTGTCAGGTGAGACTGTTCTCCGACAGGCTCGCCGCCTTCACCTTCTGGGGCTACCAGGCGGTGATCCTGCTCGCCGTGGTGACCCTGCCGCTGGGCTACACCACCACCAAGGAGTACGCCGAGCTGGAGTGGCCGATCAACATCCTGCTGGCGGTGGTCTGGATCGCCTATGCGATCGTCTTCCTGATGACCATCAAGCGCCGCAAGGTGTCGCACATCTATGTGGCCAACTGGTTCTATGCTGCGTTTATCCTCACCATCGCCGTGCTGCATATCGTCAACAACGCGGCGATTCCTGTCACCGCCTGGTACTCCACCTCCATCTACGCCGGCGCCATCGACGCCATGGTGCAGTGGTGGTACGGCCACAACGCGGTAGGCTTCTTCCTGACCGCCGGCTTCCTGGGCATGATGTACTACTTCGTACCCAAGCAGGCCGAGCGTCCGGTCTACTCCTATCGCCTCTCCATCGTCCACTTCTGGGCGCTGATCATGGTCTACATGTGGGCCGGCCCGCACCATCTTCACTATACCGCTCTGCCCAACTGGACCCAGTCGCTGGGCATGGTGCTGTCGATCATCCTGCTCGCACCCTCCTGGGGCGGCATGATCAACGGCATGATGACGCTCTCCGGCGCCTGGCATAAGCTGCGTACCGACCCCACCCTGCGCTTCCTCGTGGTCGCCCTCTCGTTCTACGGCATGTCCACCTTCGAGGGTCCGATGATGGCGGTGAAGACCGTCAACGCCCTCTCCCACTATACCGACTGGACCATCGGTCACGTCCATGCCGGCGCCCTGGGCTGGGTGGCAATGATCACCATCGGCTCCATGTATCACCTGATTCCGCGCCTGTTCGGCCGCACCGAGATGTACTCGGTCAACCTGATCGCCGTGCACTTCTGGCTGGCGACCATCGGCACCGTGCTCTACATCGCCTCCATGTGGGTCAACGGCATCCTGCAGGGTCTGATGTGGCGTGCGATCAACCCGGACGGCACCCTGATGTACACCTTTGTCGAGGCCGTCGAGGCCAGCGGCCCCGGTTACATCGTGCGCCTGATCGGCGGCCTGTGCTGGGTCACCGGCATGCTGATCATGGCCTATAACGTCACCCGGACCATCAAGCGCGGCGAAGAGGCCCATCAGCCGCTTCCGCAGACCGCCTGAGCCTACAGGGAACGAGACTTCCAATGAGACACGAGATCGTCGAAAAGAACGTCGGCCTGCTCGCCGTGCTGATTCTGGTGGTAATCAGCTTCGGCGGCCTGGCCGAGGTGGTGCCACTGTTCTTCCAGAAGCAGACCACTCAGCCGGTAGAGGGGCTCAAGCCGCTGTCGGCCCTGGAGCTCGAAGGGCGCGACATCTATCGCCGCGAGGGTTGCGTCGGCTGCCACTCGCAGATGGTGCGCCCCTTCCGCGCGGAAACCGAGCGCTACGGCCCCTATACCGTGGCCGGTGAAACGGTCTACGACCACAACTTCCTGTGGGGCTCCAAGCGGACCGGGCCCGACCTCGCCCGCGTAGGCGGCCGCTACAGCGACGACTGGCACCGCGCGCACATGTACAACCCGCGTGATGTGGTGCCCGAGTCGGTGATGCCCGCCTACCCGTGGCTGTTCGAGAACACCGTCGACGGCGAGGCCACGCCCAAGAAGATGCGCGCCCTGCGTGCCCTCGGCGTGCCCTATACCGACGAGCAGATCGAAAACGCCACCAGCGAGGTGCGTGGCGAGCAGGAGATCACCGCTCTGATCGCCTACCTGCAGCAGCTAGGCACCGTTCTCAAGGACAACTGATCATGGACAGCGGCACCGTAAGCGGCATCGTTACCGGCATCCTGATCGTGACCTTCATCGGCATCACGGTGTGGGCCTACTCGAAGCGTCGCAAGCCGGACTTCGATGAAGCGGCCAATCTGCCCTTCAGCGACGATGACGAGACACCGAACCATGACACGAGCACCTCGCCGAACGGGGTCGATTCCCGCAAGAACGATTCTTGCAAGAGCAAGGGAGACAGGAACACATGAATAATCTCTGGGGTGACTCCCTTTCCGGGTTCTGGAGCGCCTGGATCATCGTCATCACGCTGGGCTCCATCGGTCTTGCCTTCTGGCTTCTCTATGCCAACCGCAAGACCGACAAGACCCCCGATGCCGAAGGTAATGTCGATACCACTGGCCATGCTGCCGACGGCATCGAGGAGTACGACAACCCGCTGCCGCGCTGGTGGTTCCAGCTCTACGTCGGCACCGTGATCTTCGCGCTGGGTTACCTGGTACTCTACCCGGGCCTGGGCAACTTTGCCGGCCTGCTGGGCTGGAGCCAGGAGGGCCAGTGGGAGCAGGAAGTGGCGCGAGCCGAGGAGCGTTTTACGCCGATCTTCGCCCAGTATGAAGAAGTGCCGATTCCCGAGCTGGCCCAGGACGCGGAGGCCATGCAGGTCGCCGAGCGCATCTTCCTCAACAACTGTGCGGTGTGTCACGGCTCGGGCGCTCAGGGTGGCTACGGCTTCCCCAACCTGACCGATGACGACTGGCTGTATGGCGGCGAGCCGGAGAACATCCTGGCGACTCTCAACAATGGTCGCAACGGCCTGATGCCCTCCTGGCAGCAGCTGGGCGAGGAGAACATCGAGAACGTTACCCAGCACGTCCTCGCGCTCTCCGGCAACGAGCATGATGCCGAGCGCGCCGAGAGCGGTGCGGCGACCTTTGCCTCGGTATGTGCCGCCTGCCATATGCCCGACGGCACCGGCAATCAGGCGCTCGGCGCACCCAACCTGACCAACAACATCTGGCTCTATCAGCAGCCCGGCCAGAGTGTGGCCGATGCCGTGCGCCAGACCCTGCGTAACGGCCGCAACGGCCATATGCCGGCCCAGGCCGCCTATATCGGCGAGGAGCGCGTCCACCTGGTGGCCGCCTACGTCTACAGCCTGCGTAACCAGGACTGAGACCGCCGGTCCCGGCAAGGCTGAAAGGGTGCGACCTCAGGTCGCACCCTTTCTCGTTTGTGCGGCGCATCGATACAATAGCCCCATCTCGCCCCGAAGCGACCCGGGCCCCTCCCTCCTGCCGTGAGCCAGCCATGAGCGACAAGATTCCTACTCGCGATGTCACACCGCCATCCGTGCAGCACCATACGCCCCAGGAAGCGGTCACCCAGGAGATGTATGCCAGTCGGCGCCATATCTATGTGCGTGAGATAAAGGGCTTCTTCCAGCGCCTGCGCCGCGCCTCCAACTGGTTGCTGATGCTGGCCTTCTTCCTGCTGCCCTGGGTGCCCTGGGGCGACCGCCCCGCCATCTGGTTTAACCTCCCAGGCCGCGAGTTCCATATCTTCTCGGCCACCTTCTACCCTCAGGAGTTCATGCTGCTCTCCTGGCTGCTGATCATCTGCGCCTTCGGACTGTTCTTCATCACCGTGTTTGCCGGCCGCGTCTGGTGTGGCTACACCTGCCCACAGAGCGTCTGGACCTTCCTGTACATCTGGGTTGAGCACCGCCTGGAGGGCTCGCGCAACCGTCGCATCAAGCTCGACAAGCAGCCCATGAACGCCGACAAGCTGTGGCGCAAGGGGGCCAAGCACGCCATCTGGCTGATCATTGCCCTGGCCACCGGCGTCACCTTCGTGGGCTACTTCACCCCCATCGGTGACCTGGTGGTCGAACTGCCGACCCTGGAGGCCCATGGCTGGTCCTACTTCTGGGTCGGCTTCTTCCTGGTCTTCACCTACCTCAACGCCGGCTGGCTGCGTGAGCAGGTGTGCATCTACATGTGCCCCTACGCCCGTTTCCAGTCGGTGATGTTCGACCGCGATACCCTGATCGTCTCCTACGACACCGCCCGGGGCGAACCCCGCGGTCATCGCAAGAAGAGTCTCTCCCATGAACAGGCCCGCGAAGCCGGTCATGGCGACTGCATCGACTGCGACCTGTGCGTGCAGGTCTGTCCCACCGGCATCGACATCCGCGATGGCCTGCAGTACGAGTGCATCACCTGTGCGGCCTGCATCGATGCCTGCGACAGCGTGATGGACAAGATGGGCTACCCCCGGGGCCTGATCCGTTACACCACCGAGAATGCGCTTGAGGGCAAGCCCACCCATATCCTGCGGCCACGCCTGATGGGTTATCTCGCCGCCCTGCTGGTGATGATCGGGCTGTTCGCCTGGACCGTCAGTGATCGCACGCCGCTCTCCTTCGATGTGGAGCGTGACCGCAACCGGCTGTTCCAGACCACGAGCGAGGGCAATATCAGCAACAGCTATACCCTCACGGTGCGCAATATGGACGGCGAGGCCCATGACTATCGCCTGGAGGCCTCGGGCCTGCCCGGGCTGACGCTGGATACCGAGAGCATCCGAGTCCCGGCCAGCGACTCACGCCAGCGGGTGGTCACCATCACCGTGCCGGGAGAGGTGATCGAACGGCCCAGCCATGCCATTACCCTGCGACTGACCGCCGAGCGGTCCCCCGATATCAGCCTGGAGCGCGAGGCACGCTTCCTCGGCGAACTGCGGAGATAACATGCACGAAGACCTCAAGCCCTGGTACAAGCAGTTCTGGCCCTGGTTTCTGATCGGGCTCTTGCTGTCGTCGATCACCTTCAGCCTCATCTACCTGGTCGTCTCGATTCGCTACTACGATGGCTCGGTTGGCGGCGACTACTACAAGCGCGGCCTGGCCATCAACGAGCAGCTGGCCAAGCAGGAGCATGCCCGGGCGCTGGGGCTCGAGGCTCAGGTGCTCTTCGACAACCGCACCGGTGACGTCGTGGTGGATCTGATGGGGGAGAGTCGCCCGGAGAGCCTTGCCCTGGCACTGATCTTCCCCACCGACAGCGACTTCGACCGCGAGCTGACCCTGGAGCATGTACATGAGGGCCGCTATCTCACCACCCTGGAGGAGCCGTTGCGCTATCGCTGGTACCTGCAGCTGCAGCCCGAGGCAGGTGAGCAGGCCGAGTGGCGACTCACCGGCGAGATCAGCTTCCCGAACGATGCCCCCGTCACCCTGAAGCCGGGCCTCTAGTCCGGCGCCCCGACATGACCGACACCCCCGAGACCCTGGACACCACCTGCTATCACTGCGGCAACCCGGTACCCACCGGCGCCAGCTGGTCGATCACCCTGGATGACATCCGCCACCCGCTCTGCTGCCCCGGTTGCGAGGCGGTGGCCCACGCCATCGTCGACGGCGGGCTGGCCAGCTACTACCGCTTCCGCACCGAGCTGCCGGAGCGACCCGACGAGCGCGGCGCGGCCGATGCCGACACCTGGACGGTCTTCGATGACCCCGGGCTGCAGCAGCAGTTCGTCCACCCCGAACAGGACGGCAGCGGCCAGGTGCATGTCACCCTGGCGGTGGATGGCATCACCTGCGCCGCCTGCGCCTGGCTGATCGAGCACCGCCTCAACGCCTTGACGGGCATCACCGCCACCGCGGTCAACCTCAGCCATCACCGGTTGCGCGTGACCTGGGACCCCGAACGGCTTCCCCTGTCTCGCATCCTGGCCGAGCTGGCGGCCATCGGTTACCCCTCCCAGCCCTATGAACCGGATGCCGCCCAGCTTCGCCTTCAGCGCGAGGAGCGCATGAGCATCCGACGCCTGATCGTCGCCGCTGCCGGCATGATGCAGGTGATGATGTTCTCGATCCCCCACTACTTCGCCGGCGAGGGGGAGATCAGCGCCGACTTCAGCGCCCTCTTCCTGTGGCTGGCCTTCGCCCTGACCACACCGGTGGTGCTGTTTTCGGCTCAGCCCTTTTTCACTGGCGCGCTGCGCGATATACGCAGCCGTCAGCTGGGCATGGATGTTCCGGTGTCGCTGGCCATCGGCTCGGCCTATATCGCCAGCGCCTGGGGGGTATTCGTTGGCGGCGACATCTACTTTGATTCGGTGGTGATGTTCACCTTCTTTCTGCTGTTTGGTCGCTATGTGGAGATGCGCGCGCGCCGGCACAGCGGACGCATCGGCAATGCGCTGGCTCAGGTGCTCCCGCTTTCGGCGACGCGGCTGGAGGATGACGGCCAGGCGCGCATCGTACCCGCCAGCGACCTGCACGAGGGCGACCGCGTACTGGTCAAGCCCGGCCACGGGGTACCCGCCGACGGCATCATCGAGGACGGCGAGTCCAGCCTCGATGAATCCATGCTGACCGGCGAGACCCTGCCGGTCAGTCGCGCGTTCGGCGACAGCGTGACCGGTGGCAGCCAGAACATCACCAGCCCGCTGATCATCCGTGTGACCCGCGCGGGTAAGGACGCCAGGGCCGCCAGCATCGTCGACCTGACCGACCGCGCCTTCGCCCACCGCCCCAAGATTGCGGAGCATACCGCCCGCCTCGCCCACCACTTCGTGCTGCAGGTGCTGATCCTCTCCGTGGTGGTCGGCACCCTGTGGTGGTTTATCGATCCTCAGCGCGCCTTCTGGGTAACCCTCTCGGTGCTGGTAATCACCTGCCCCTGTGCACTGGCCCTGGCTACCCCCACCGCGCTGACGGCGGCCCATGGCCAGCTGCGTCGACGCGGCGTACTGATCACCCGCGCCGACGCCCTGGAGACGCTGTCGAATCTCGACCGAGTGGTTTTCGACAAGACCGGCACCCTGACCGCCGGTGAAATGACCCTGGTCGAGGTCCGGCGAGTCCGGGACAGCGAAGGTCTTGACACCAATCACCTTGACGAGGAGGCGCTGACCCGCATCGCCGCGGCCCTGGAAACCCAGTCCGAGCACCCCATCGCGCGGGCCTTCGGCCCCTACCGTGATCACCGCCTGAGCGCCGAGGCGATCATCAACCGCCCGGGACTGGGGCTGGAGGGCACCCTTCACAACCGTCGGTGGCGGCTCGGCAAGCCGGAGTTCGCCGCCCCCGACCAGCCCCTGGCACCCCCGGGCGATGGCCAGTGGCTGTTGCTGAGCGAAGCCGGGCGGCCCCGGGCCTGGTTCAGCCTGAGCGACCGCCTGCGAGAGGACGCCGTCGACACCGTCGCCGCACTGAGGTCGCTGGGATTGAAGGTGGAGCTGCTCTCCGGCGACAGCGCCGACGCCACCGCCCGCATGGCCGAGCGGCTGGGTATCGCGCGGTGGCACGGCGGGGTCAGCCCGGAAGGCAAGCTTGCGCGCCTGCGCCAGCTGCAGGCCGCGGGTGAGCGCGTCGCCATGGTCGGCGACGGCATCAACGATGTACCGGTGCTGGCGGGTGCCGATGTGGCCATCGCCATGAACGGCGCCACGGACCTGGCTCGCACCCGCGCCGATGCCGTGTTGCTGGGCCCGCGCCTGATGCGTATCGTCGAGGCCGTCGCCGTCAGCCGCGCCACGCGCCGCATCATCAAGCAGAACCTCGGATGGGCGCTGGTTTACAATATCGGCGCCCTGCCGCTGGCCATGATGGGCTTCGTCACGCCCTGGATTGCGGCCATCGGCATGTCGGCAAGCTCGCTGGTGGTGGTCGGCAACGCTCTGCGTCTGACTCGCCACACCCCACTGCCACAGGAGGTGGCTACACCTTCGGAACCCCGCACCGCATGACTATTCTCTACCTGCTGATACCACTGACCCTGATCCTGCTGGGCCTGGCCTTGTGGGCCTTCTTCTGGGCGGTGAAGCACGACCAGTTCGAGGATCTGGAAGGACCCGCCTACCGCATTCTCTTCGATGAGGACGACAATGACCGCCCCACGGAGGAGCGCAGGAGCGGCGGCAAGGATGACGTCACCACATCGCCGACCTCCGAGCCATCGGACGAGACGCGCTGATGGACCCGACCGGACTGGACCTGCCGCCTTTCGCCGCCGCCTTCGTCTTCGGCCTGCTTGGCGGTGCCCACTGCATCGGCATGTGCGGCGGCATCATGAGCGCCCTCTCCTTCGCGGTGCCACCCAGCATGCGCTCTCCGGCGCGCCTCTCGGGCCTGCTGCTGGGCTACAACCTGGGCCGCATCACCAGCTACATGATCGCCGGCGTCCTGGCGGCGTCGCTCGGCACCCTGCTCTCGCTGACCGCCCCCGCGCGCCTTATCCTGCAGGGGCTCGCCGCCCTGATGCTGATCCTTATGGCGCTCTATATCGCCGACTGGTGGAAGGGGCTGCTGGGGATCGAGGCCCTGGGCAGGCGCCTGTGGCGCCATCTGGAGCCACTGGGGCGCCGGCTGATGCCGGTGGTCAAGCTCCCCCAGGCAGTGGCGCTGGGGGCGGTATGGGGCTGGCTGCCCTGCGGGCTGGTCTACTCCATGCTGACCTGGAGCCTGGCCATGGCGGATCCGCTGCGCGGCGCCTTGCTGATGGGCGCCTTCGGACTAGGCACCCTGCCGGCCCTGCTGGCCACCGGCTTTGCCGCGCGCCAGCTGAGCCGGCTGATCCGCCACCGGGCCACCCGCACCCTTGCCGCGCTCTCCATCATCGCCTTCGCGCTCTGGCAGCTATGGTTGCTGGCTCCCGGGGGAGGCCCCCACCATCCCGGCTGAGCACTATTCCACGCGGGGTTGACGCAGCTCAACGCCGGTCTCGGCACCACGCCCTAGCATGGGGAGTAGATCCATCAGCGGAGTCGCCCCATGCCCGTTCCTGCCAAGCACACCGTCCCCGCCGGGGCCTCGAGTCCTGCTCGAGAGCCGCTGCCCGGCGTGGGCGACCTGGTAACGGCCGCGGAGGTCGCCTACCCTGCCCCGCACCACTATCACGACGGCATCGGCGCCCAGGCACTGGAAATGGCCCTCGCCGAGCGTCCGGCCGAGGCACCCCTGGCGATCAAGGTGCGCCTACCCTTCTGCCACCATGCCTGCCGCTTCTGCGCCAGCCAGTGCGTCTCCTCCCGCAGCAGTCGCCAGGCCGACCCCTATCTCTCCCGCCTAGACCGCGAAATGGTACTGGCTCGGCGTCGGCTCAGCGGCCTGCCGCCGGTATCTCGCCTGCACTGGGGTGGCGCCCCCCCGGCCTTTCTCTCCCTGGACCAGATGAGTGACCTCTTCGATCGCCTGGACGCCCGCCTCGGCCTCTCCGGTGCCCGGGAGCGGGACTTCAGCATCGACCTCGACCCACGAGAGACCGATATGCTGACCCTGCGCCATCTGCAAGCGCTGGGCTTCAACCGCCTGAACCTGGGGGTGCAGGAACTGGATCCACGTGTACAACAGGCCATCAACCGCCTACAGCCGAGGGCCCTGACCGAGTCGCTGGTCGACGAGGCCGACCGCCTGGGCTTCCGGGAGCTGACGATGTCGCTGATGCTGGGGCTACCCTTCCAGACACCTCAAGGGCTCGTCGATACCCTCGAGCAGGTCATCGGCATGGTCCCGGCACGCATCCGCCTCTACCGCTATCGGCATCGCCCGGAGCACCACCCTGCCCAGCGCGCCATCCACCGTGACTGGCTACCCGACGCCTCGACCCGCCGGCAGCTGCTGGCCGTGGCTCGCGCCCGGCTCGACGCCGCCGGCTATGTCCATATCGGCCTGGGCCTCTACACGCGCCGCAACGACCCCCTGGCACAGGCCCAGGCCAGCGGCACTCTGGGGCATGGTCCGCTTGGCTTTACCCGGGGGCAAGCGGGTGATCTGCTGGGGCTCGGCGTGAACGCCACCAGCCGTATCGGCGACCTCTGGGTTCGTAACGCCGGTACGCTGGCGGCATACGAATCGGCACTCGATAACAGCCAACTGCCAACCGCACGCGGCGCCCGCCTGACGGCCGATGAACGACGCCACCGCGCGACACGCGAGACCCTGCTGTGTGGCCGTGGCGTCGACCCTGCCGACCTGCCGCCGAGCCCACACCTCGAGAGGCTCCACGCGGAGGGACTGATCGAGATGACGATTGAGGGAGTATCGCTGACCGCCGAGGGACACTGGCGGCTGCCCGACATCCTTGAGGCCCTCGCCCTCCCCTAGCCGCCGAGCCCCGCATAGTTTGCCCTGCCTGCACTTTGCTCCATAATGGGCCCATGACCACGATCAAGAAGGAAAGGGCCATGGCGGATACTCTCACCGGTCGGCGGCGATCCGTACTACAGGAGACGCGCTGTCAGACGTGCAGTCTCAGCTCTCTCTGCCTGCCTCTGGCACTCGAGGTGGACGACATGGACCAGTTCGACGCCATCATCCGGCGTCGCGCACCACTCAAGAAGGGCGAGGCGCTATTCCGCCAGGACACCCCCTTCTCCAGCGTCTTCGCGGTTCGCTCCGGCAGCCTCAAGCAGGTCACCACCGAGGGCAGTGGCGAAGACCAGCTGACCAACTTCTATCTCCCCAGCGAACTGGTGGGCCTCGACGGCATCGACGAACAATGCTACCCGGGTACAGTGGTGGCACTGGAGACCACCACCGTCTGCGAGATTCCCTTCGACCGCCTGGACCACCTCGCGGAGTCGATGCCGGAGCTGCGCGGACAACTCTACCGCAGCATGAGCAAGGAGCTGCGCGATGACCGCCGCATGATGCGCCTGCTCTCGCGCAAGACCGCCGACCAGCGCCTGGCCAGCTTCTTCACCAGCCTCTCCGAGCGTTTCCGCCGCCGCGGCTACTCGCCCTACAGCTTCCGCCTCTCCATGGCGCGGGCCGATATCGGCAACTACCTGGGCCTGGCGGTGGAGACGGTAAGCCGTATCCTCGGCCGCTTCCAGACCCAGGGCCTGGTCGCCGTCTCGGGGCGCGAGGTGAATATCCTCGATCTGCCGGCGCTCACCCGTCTGGCCGAGGAGGAGGGGGCGCACTAAAGCAGGAAGCTGGAAAAGCAGCATGACTTCGCTGCCAAAGGCGTCAAGTCCTGTTCTTCAAGCTTGAGCCAGCGAAGCAGGTGCTCTTCCAGCTCCGGGCGAAGCCCGGCTCTTCCAGGCGCGGAGCGCCGCTCTTCAAGCTTATAGCTCTTGCTGGATATCGATCCGGCTGGCCTGCATCCTGGCCTGCTTCTCCTCCAGCCCGGCGAAGTCAAACAACTCACGGTCGGCCAGCTGTGAAGGCGCCACATTGGTCACCGCCTTGAACATGCTTTCCAGGCGCCCGGGATGCTTCGCCTCCCACTCCGCCAGCATCTCCTTGACCACCTGACGCTGCAGGTTGGGCTGAGAGCCACACAGGTTGCAGGGGATGATCGGAAACGCCATCTGCCGAGCAAACTCGGCAATGTCCGCCTCCCGACAATAGGCCAGCGGCCGAATCACCATGTTCCGGCCATCGTCGGACAGCAGCTTCGGCGGCATCGACTTGAGGCTGCCGCCGAAGAACATGTTGAGGAACAGGGTCTCGAGGATATCCTCGCGGTGGTGCCCCAGGGCGATCTTGTTGGCACCGATCTGCTCGGCGAACCCATACAGGGAGCCGCGGCGCAGCCGCGAGCAGAGCGCACAGGTGGTCTTGCCTTCCGGGGTCTTCTCCTTGACCACCGAATAGGTGTCGCGCTCGAGGATATGATAGTCGACCCCGGTAGTCTCCAGGTACTCGGGCAGCACATGCTCGGGAAAGCCGGGCTGCTTCTGATCGAGATTCACCGCCACCAGCGAGAAGTCGACCGGGGCGTTGCGCTGCAGATTGCGTAGGATCTCGAGCAGGGTGTAGCTGTCCTTGCCACCGGACAGGCACACCATCACCCGATCTCCCTCATGAATCATGCCGTAGTCGATGATGGCATTGCCTACCAGGCGACGCAGCCGCTTCTGCAGCTTGTTGAATTCACGCTTGTCCTGGGTACCGGGCTGCTGCTGGGGCGAGGCTGGCCCGGAGTGGGTGAGGGGCGCGCTATCGCGTTCGCGGGGGTCGAAGGTCACGGCGTCTTGCATAGGTCTTGGCGCTGCCAGTGCGGGCAAAAATGGAAAGGCGCCCATCCTACCATCGGCGACAGCGCCAGGCGACGCCAGACGCCACTCGTGCCGACTAACTCCCGGCGGCGTCAGCGCGCTCCAGGCGCAGGAACATCAGCGCGGTGGTCACCGCATCCCCCAGGGCGGTATTGCGCCCCATGACCGGCACTCCCAGGCGCTCGGCGGCACTCTCGAAGCGCGGCAGGTTATCGATTGCCGGGTGCCGACGTCGCAGTCGGCGCCGCCACAGCTGGGCCACATCCACGGTGGCGTTGGGTAGCTCGAAGCCGAAACGCGGACGCAGCTCACGGTTGAGAATCGCCAGGTCAAAGCCCAGATGCCAGCCCACGAGAGGGCGATTGCCGACGAAGTCGAGCAGCCGCGCCAGGGCGCTGTCGATGCTCTCGCCATTGTCGAGGTCCATGCCACGCAGGCCATGGATGCGGATGGAATCACCGGTCAGCGAGTCGGGGCGACGAAGGCGCAGATCCAGGGAGTCACTGGTGAGGATATGATCACCACGCACCCGCACCGCGGCGATCGACACCAGCTCGGCGCTGCGGGTATCCAGGCCGGTGGTCTCGGTGTCGATCACCACCATCTCGTCACCGGTATAGGGGCGAAACAGCCAGGCGTACTCGCCGTTGGCATGGCGCCGCTGATCCGCGACGCGTCTCAGCATCTTGAGCATGACGGGCTCCTTGTGTCGTTGTCGTTCCGTCGATTCATGAGTACTCCAGATGAAAGCGGTGGGAGAGGCGCTGCTTGAAGTCCTTGACGATATGCAGCGCCTCGCGCAGCAGGTCGCGCTCCAGCGACGAGAGCTCCTGTACCACTACTCGATCAGGGCTGTGCTGCTCGCCCTCCTCCTCGTCCTCACGCCTCTCCAGCTGCTGCTTGAGGCGCAGCTCGGTGAATAGCGCCAGCGCCTCGGCCAGGTCTTCGGCGAAGCGTGGCTCCAGCCGGCCATCGGCAGCCAGGGCCTCCAGGCGCTCCAGGGTCGAGGTAGGCCGGATGCCGCGCTCCAGTGCCATCACTCGTACGCCATGCACGATGGGGAAGATCCCCCCCTTCTTGATATCGATGCCGTGCTGGGGTCGCTTGAGTGAGCCGAACAGGGTCAGCGGTGTGGAGAAGCGCAGGATGGTGCGGGCGAAGTAGGAGAGCAGCAGATCGTTTCCACTGCACCGGGCAAAGAGGTCGTCACGCACCCGGTCGAGCAGCGCCGGGTTGCCCGCCACCGCGTGGGAGTCGAGCATGATCGCCAGCTTCATCAGGCTGTCGCCATCCCGAGTCTCGACCCAGCGCGTGATGCGCTGCTTCCACTGGGTGACCGTGCCCACCCACTCCGGGTTGGAGACCATGATATTGCCCGGGCAGAGTGGATAACCCAGCTCCACCAGGGTCTCGGTCAGGCCCTGCATCTGCTCGGCGCAGTCGGGCCACTCGAGA
Organism: Halomonas marinisediminis; assembly: GCF_004347715.1. Classification (NCBI taxonomy): domain Bacteria; kingdom Pseudomonadati; phylum Pseudomonadota; class Gammaproteobacteria; order Oceanospirillales; family Halomonadaceae; genus Halomonas; species Halomonas marinisediminis. Next base: position 68,291 of record NZ_SLTR01000017.1, read on the forward strand.
TCATCGGCCAGGATCAGGCCGTTGTCCTGATCGGTCTTGAGGATCTGCTCACCACGCCCTTCGCTGCCCATCACCATCAGGCAGCTATCGGCATGGTAACGCTCGTCGATCAGAAACCCCCAGGCCTTGTTGATGATCCGGCCGTTGAGGGCCGCCAGCAGGCCCATGGAGAAGCGCAGCTTGACCCCCTGGGCCATCAGCGCGCTGACCAGCTCGGGAGTGCGGCGGCTGGCGGCGGCAAGGGCTTCGAGGCTATCGGCCTGCTCGACCTGCAGGCTGACCACGTAGCTGCGACTGGAGAAGTAACTGAGCACATCGGTCAGCTCCACCACCCCCACCGGTTGGTGCTGGTCCATCACCACGACCCGCTCCACCTTGTGACGGGTCATGATCACCAGCGCCTCGAAGAGGTACTTTTCCGGTGTCACGGTGATCAGTTCGGCATGCCCCAGCTCCTCGAGCGGAGTGTCTCGGCAACGTTCGTCCACCACCAGGGCATTGAGCAGATCGGTCTTGGTGATCATGCCGTGACAACCATTGCGCTTCACCAGCAGCGAGTCGGCATGCCGCTCGTTGATGGTGACCACCGCCTCGGCGATGGTGGTGGCAGCCGGCACTACCAGGGGCTCACGCATGCACTCCTTCACCATCGCCAGCATGAAACCGGCCATGGTCACTCCGCCCTCGGCGCGCTGCTCGGTCAGCAGGCGGGCCTTGTGGGCCAGGCTCTGGCGGAAGAACTCGGCAAAGGGGAGATAGGCGTCGCACAGCTCGAGGAACAGTGCCCTGGGCATCAGGTAGCAGAGGCTCTCCTGCTCGGCACGAAAGCGATAGCGACTCTTGCCGTTGAGAATGCTGATCGCCCCGAACAGGTCCCCCTGGGTGTAATGCCCGATGCGCTCCCTGGCTGCCGGCTGGGTGGTATCGATCTCCGCCACCTCGCCCTTGTGAATCAGAAAGACATACTCGCCGGGCTGACCAGCCTCGAGGATGATCTCGTCACGATCGAAGTAGGCCAGATCGACGCCCTGGCGCACCCGCTCGCGACCGGGCTCATCGAGCAGCGTGAACGGTGGCTGAGAAAGATCGAGATCGATCATGGCGGGCCCTCACGGATCACCCCCCGCCTGAAGGAGCGCCCCGGCACCGAAGTGGCTCGTCGGTCTCAGGGGACGCCTTCGGCGAAGGCATTGTTATTGATTTCCGCAGGCGTGATCGGCAGGCGACAAAGCCGACGACACATCGGTACTCCTGTGGAGCATAACAACGACCATGCCTCGTCGATAAGCTAGACGAACGTATCGATCCAGGGCCGCTTAGACCATGGTCCTATCCGGCGCCTTATCACTAGACAAAGGTCCAAGGTGAACGAGATATACCATGGTGTTAACCAGCCGCCTTTGCGCCTGGCATTCCACAGAATCATCTATAGCAAAGCATTGATTTTAAAAATTTTTTACCATCAACACTGAATCGCTTTATTCTCATGATACGAAAGTCTGGGATTCATTTCTTGCCCTCATTGACCACTATTCACCTGCATCATGCAGGGCAATCGCACGCCACCATGGCGTCTTCCCGCCCGGAGACATGCGATTGCCCTGGTGATTTCACCATCAGCGACTGCACAAGTTCCCTATCTCAACAACAAGTGGAGAACACGACATGGCAGAAGAGAGAGTCGACACAACCGAGTACTGGAAGGCCAACGTACGCCTGATCGTGGGCTGCCTGGCCGTCTGGGCCTTTGTTTCCTACGGCTGCGCCATCCTGTTCCGGCCTCTGCTCGCCGGTATCCCGGTCGGCGGGACCGACCTTGGCTTCTGGTTCGCCCAACAGGGGTCGATCCTGACCTTCATTTGCCTGATCTTCTTCTACGCCTGGCGCATGAACAAGCTCGACAAGAAATTCGGCCTCGGGGAGTAACCAAGAATGAGTCAATTTGCCATCAACCTGCTATTTGTAGGGGCGTCATTCGCCCTCTACATCGGCATAGCGATCTGGGCCCGTGCCGGCTCGACCAAGGACTTCTATGTGGCGGGCGGGGGCGTCCACCCGGTCACCAACGGCATGGCCACCGCCGCCGACTGGATGTCCGCCGCGTCGTTCATCTCCATGGCCGGCCTGCTGGCCTCCGGGGGCTACGCCAACTCGACCTTCCTGATGGGCTGGACCGGTGGCTATGTCATCCTGGCCATGCTGCTGGCTCCCTATCTGCGCAAGTTCGGCAAGTTCACGGTGCCCGACTTCATCGGTGAACGTTTCTACAGCAATACCGCCCGCCTGGTAGCCGTCGTCTGCCTGATCGTCGCCTCGGTGACCTACGTCATCGGCCAGATGACCGGCGCCGGCGTGGCCTTCTCGCGCTTCCTCGAGGTCTCCAATACCTGGGGCATCTGGATCGCGGCCTTTATCGTGTTCCTCTATGCGGTATTCGGCGGCATGAAGGGAATTACCTATACCCAGGTGGCCCAGTACGTCGTGCTGATTGTCGCCTACACCATCCCGGCGGTATTTATCGCCCTGCAGCTGACCGGCAACCCGATCCCCATGTTCGGCATGTTCAGCACCCATACCGAGTCCGGTGTGCCGCTGCTCGCCAAGCTGGATAGTGTGGTCAACGCCCTGGGCTTCCGCGACTACACCGCCGACGTGGACAACAAGCTCAACATGGTGCTGTTCACCCTGTCGCTGATGGTGGGTACCGCGGGCCTGCCCCACGTCATCATCCGCTTCTTCACCGTGCCCAAGGTGGCCGACGCCCGCTGGTCTGCCGGCTGGGCCCTGGTCTTCATCGCCCTGCTCTACCTCACCGCACCGGCCGTTGGCTCCATGGCGCGGCTCAATCTGATGACCACCGTCTACCCGGAGATGGCCGGTGAGGTGGAAGACTATACCGACGAGCTGAACAACCCGATCCTCTACGAGGAGCGCCCGGGCTGGATCCGCACCTGGGAAGAGACCGGGCTGATCACCTTCGAGGACAAGAACGGTGACGGTCGCATCCAGCTCTATAACGACAACAATCCCGAGTACACCGAGATCGCCGAATCCCATGGCTGGGAAGGCAGCGAGCTGACCGTCAACAACGATATCCTGGTACTCGCCAACCCCGAGATCGCCAACCTGCCCCCCTGGGTCATCGGCCTGATCGCGGCCGGCGGCATCGCCGCGGCACTCTCCACCGCTGCCGGTCTGCTGCTGGCCATCTCCTCGGCGATCAGCCATGACCTGATCCGCAACATGATCAACCCCAACATCACCGAGAAGGGCGAGATGCTGGCGGCGCGGATCTCCATGGCCGGCGCCATCCTGCTGGCGACCTACCTGGGCCTCAATCCACCGGGCTTCGCCGCCCAGACGGTGGCCCTGGCCTTCGGCATCGCCGGCGCCTCGCTGTTCCCGGCGCTGATGATGGGGATCTTCTCCAAGCGGGTGAACAACAAGGGCGCGGTCGCCGGCATGCTGACCGGTCTGGTCGCTACCCTGCTCTATATCTTCACCTACCTGGGCTGGTTCTTCATTCCCGGCACCAACATGCTGCCCAACACGCCGGATAACTGGATCCTGGGCATCTCGCCGCTCTCCTTCGGCGCGCTGGGGGCGATCTGCAACTTCACGGTGGCCTACCTGGTTTCCAGCGCCACCGAGGAGCCCCCGCAGGAGATCCAGGACCTGGTGGAGAGCGTCCGCTATCCCAAGGGGGCTGGCGTGGCGACCGGCCACTGATCTTCCAGGCCATTCTGGGTCATAATGGCCCCCTGGCCCGGTTCGCCGGGCCAGGCAACTTCCTACCGATCGGGCTTCCTCAGGGAAGCCCGATCGCTTTGCCACCGATTTATTTACAGGATGTCTTACAGGGGTGAATCATGATTTGGCACTTGATTGCGGCGATCTTTGCCGGCCTCGGTGCGGCGGGCATCGGGCTTCTGCTGCGCACGCTCAGTGGCAAGCGGCTGCCGCGCTGGATCATTCCGGTCCTCGGCGGCCTGGGGATGCTCGGCTACCAGATCAACGTCGAGTACAGCTGGTACGAGCACAAGCGCTCGCTGCTGCCGGACACCGCCCGTATCGTCCAGGTAGAGGAGGAGCCCATGTTCTGGCGCCCCTGGACCTATCTCTTCCCGATGACGACCGCCTTCAGCGTGGTCGATGAGCAGGGCATGACGCCCCGGGAGCAGGCGGGCGAGAAGCAGGTCGAGTTTCTGCTCTACCGCTTCGAGAAGCAGCTTCAGGACAGCGTCAGCCACCAGACCTGGCTGATGAACTGCGCCACTCGCGAGACCCTGCCACTGGAGGGGGAGGAGCGCCGGCCGAGACTGGACGCCATGCGTCGGCTGACGTCGGAGGCGCCGCTCTACCGCGCGGTCTGCACCGAGACCTGACAGGCCATGAGCCTGCCCTCGGGCGCGCCATTGCCCTAGAATGGGCGGCGACACCGAGGGAGGAAGTCCATGTTCTCAGGCTGGCTGCTGGTCGCCGCATCGCTGCTCTACATCGCCATACTGTTCGGCATCGCCTGGCGTGGTGATCGTCATGCCCGACGCCATGGCGCCAGCCAGCGACGGCCGATCATCTACTCCCTGGCGCTGGCCATCTACTGCACCTCCTGGACCTTCCATGGCGCGGTGGGCCAGGCCGCCAATGGCGGCTGGTCCTTCGCCAGCATCTTCGTCGGGCCGATCCTGACCTTCCTGCTGTTCTGGCCGGTGCTGGCCAAGATGATCCGCGTCGCCAAGCACCAGAACGTCACCTCCATCGCCGACTTCATCGCCTCACGCTACGGCAAGACCCAGTCGCTGGCGGCCTTTGCCAGCCTGGTGGCCCTGATCGGCACCCTGCCCTATATCGCCCTGCAGCTGAAGGCCGTGTCCACCTCCTTCAGCCTGCTGACCGTCGATAGCGACATCACGCGGGCGCCCCTCTTCGCCGACACCGCCTTCTATGTGGCGCTGGTGATGGCGGTCTTCGCCATCCTCTTCGGCACCCGCCATACCGACGCCACCGAGCACCACGAGGGGATGATCCATGCCGTGGCCTTCGAGTCACTGATCAAGCTGATCGCCTTCCTCGTGCTGGGGGCCTATGTCACCTGGGGGATGTTCGACGGGCTGGGGGATCTGCTGGTACGCGCCGAGAGCCAGCTGGAGCTTCAGCAGCAGCTGGCCGAGCAGGACTTCGGCCAGAGTTTCTGGGCACAGACCCTGCTGGCGATGCTGGCGATCCTCTGCCTGCCACGCCAGTTCCATGTGGCGGTGGTGGAGAACACCCATCGCGATGACGCCCGCACGGCACGCTGGCTTTTCCCGCTCTATCTGCTGGCCTTCGCCTTCTTCGTGGTGCCACTGGCAGCCGCCAGCCTGACCCTGTTCGCCGACAGCCAGGTGGCGCCCGACAACTTCGTGCTGGCGCTCCCCATGGCAGCCGACAGCGCCTGGCTGACGCTGCTGACCTTTATCGGTGGCTTCTCGGCGGCGACCGGCATGGTGATCGTGGCCGCCGTGGCGGTCTCGATCATGATCTCCAACGAGATCGTGATTCCGGCGCTGTTCCGGCTACGCTGGTTCGATACCAAGGCCCGCGACTACGGTCGCCTGGTGCTGCGCGCGCGTCGCATCACCATCGCTGCCGTACTGGCGATGGCCTACGGGTTCTATCATCTGATTGGCGAATTCGCCTCGCTCGCCTCCATCGGCATGCTCTCCTTCGCCGCCGCGGCCCAGTTCGCCCCGGCGCTGATCGGCGGGCTCTACTGGAAACGGGGCAACCGTCTCGGCGTGATCGTCGGCATGAACGCGGGCTTTGCCATCTGGGCCTACAGCCTGCTGATGCCGGCCATGATCGGTGCCAACGTACTGCCCGCCGACTGGCTGACCGGCGGCCCCTTCGGCGTCGCCTGGCTCTCCCCCACCTCGCTGTTCGGCCTCAATGTCGGTGACGGCTTCACCCACGGCGTGATGCTCTCGCTGGGGGTCAACCTGTTCTGCTACATCTTCGTCTCCCAGGTCACCTCCCAGCGGGTGGTGGAGCGCATCCAGGCCTCGCTGTTCGTCGACAGCGTCGAGACCCGTCAGACCTCGGTGAACCGGCCCTGGACCGGCGCCACCACCGTGGGCGACCTCAAGGTGCTGTGCGAACGCTTCCTGGGTGCCAGCCAGGTCAGCCGAGCCTTCGACGACTATGCCCGGCGCAGCGGCAAGCCGCTGGAGGATGGCACCCGCGCCTCCATCGACGTCATCCAGTTCACCGAACGCTTCCTGGCCTCGGTGCTCGGCGCCTCCTCGGCACGCATCGTGGTCAACTCGGCGCTGCAGGGGCGCGGCATCGGTATCTCCGATGTCATCTCCATCGTCGACGAGGCCTCCCAGGTGCTGGAGTTCAACCGCGCCCTGCTCCAGGCCACCATCGAGAACATCAACCAGGGCATCAGCGTGGTCGATCAGAACCTGCGTCTGGTGGTATGGAATCAGCGCTATCTTGAGCTGTTCCGCTTCCCCGATCACCTGATCCGGGTAGGCGCGCCGATCGACAAGATCTTCCGCTACAACGCCCATAACGGTGAGTACGGCCCCGGCGATCCCGAAGAGCATGTCCAGCTGCTGCTCGACAATATCCGCCAGGGACAACCCCACCGCTACGTCCGCTATCGCCAGGATGGCAGCGTCCTGGAGGTGCAGGGCAACCCCATGCCGGGCGGCGGCTTCGTCTACACCTATCAGGACATCACCCAGCAGAAGCGCATCGAGGAGGCGCTGATCCGCTCGGAGAACAATATCCGCATCTATACGGATAACGTCCCCGCGCTGATCGCCTACTTCGACAAGGAGTGCCGCTACCTCTTCACCAACCGCGCCTACGAACAGGCCTTCGGCATCGATCGCAACGCGGTGATCGGCAAGCGAATCCACGAGGTCATCTCGCCCGAGATGAGTCAGGAACGAAAGCAGTGGATCGAGCTCGCCCTGGCCGGCGAGCGGGTCAGCTTCGAGGTCTCGTTCAGACTACCCGAGGGGCGGCGCTACATGCTGGTGACCTACACCCCCCACTTCGGCGACAGCAGTGCGATCCTCGGGTTCTTCGCCCTCTATCAGGACATCACCGAGCGGCGCCTGGCGGAGGTCGCCCTGAAGGAGACCAACGAGACCCTGGAGGAGCGCGTTCGCGAGCGAACCCAGGCCCTCTCCGAGGCCAACGCGGCACTGCGCCAGGAGAACCGGGTACGCGCCGAGGCGGAGCAGGCACTGCGCCAGGCCAAGCAGGTAGCCGAGGATGCCAACGCCTCCAAGACACGCTTCCTGGCCGCCGCCAGCCACGACCTGCTGCAGCCACTCAACGCCGCTCGCCTGTTCACCTCGGCCCTCGCCCAGGAGATGGACGCCACGGACATGAAGCGCACCATCGGCCATATCGATGGCTCGCTGCAGGCCGCCGAGGAGCTGCTCGGCACCCTGCTCGATATCTCCAAGCTGGATGCCGGCGCCCTTACCCCAAGACGCAGCCACTTCGCCCTGGCCGATATCATCCGGCCGCTGCGTGCCGAGTTCGAGGTGATGGCCGAGAATCGTGGCCTCGACCTGATGGTGGTGCCGACCGCCGCCTGGGTCGACAGCGACCCTCAGATGCTGCGCCGTATCGTGCAGAACTTCCTCTCCAACGCCATTCGTTACACCCAGGAGGGTCGGGTGCTGCTGGGCTGTCGACGGCATGCCGGCCGACTCTCCCTCCAGGTGTGGGACTCCGGCCCCGGCATTCCCGCCTCCAAGCAGGCCGAAATCTTCCAGGAGTTCCGCCGCCTCGACCAGGCCTCACGTCACAAGGAGAGCGAAAAGGGGCTCGGCCTGGGGCTCTCCATCGCCGACCGCATGAGTCGGGTGCTCGACCACCCCATCACGGTGCGCTCCCGGGAGGGGTACGGCACCATGTTCGCGGTCAGCGTACCGCTGGTCGCCGCCCAGACGCCGACCCAGCAGGGCGAGGAGCCGACGCCACCGCGCCGTGCCGGCAACAAGCTGGTCGGCACGCGAATACTCTGCATCGACAATGAGACCCTGATTCTCGAAGGCATGAAGGCGATGCTCACCGGCTGGGGCTGTGAGGTATTCACGGCCACCAGCATCGGCGGTGCCAAGTCGGTGCTGCGCCACCTCGACGGCGACCCGGACGCCATTCTCGCCGACTATCACCTGGACAACGAGGTCACCGGACTGATGGCCCTGGAGGCCCTCGGCGAGCGGCTCGAGGGGGCGGTGCCCGGCATCGTGATCACCGCCGACCGCACCGAGGAGGTGGCCGAGGAGGTCAGGCGCACCGGCTACCAGCTGCTGCTCAAGCCGGTGCGTCCCGCGGCCCTGCGCGCCCTGCTCACCCGCACCCTGCAGGCGAGCCGCGCGCCTGGCGGCTAGCCGTAAGCCGTAAGCCGTAAGCCGTAAGCCGTAAGCCGTAAGCCGTAAGCCGTAAGCCGTAAG
>NZ_SLTR01000140.1:0-330 GCF_004347715.1 Halomonas marinisediminis
GCCCATTTCCAGACCGGCGGGCGGGCTACGGACCAGCTGCGGCCCGTGGGCATCCGCCAAGCCAACCCGGTGGGCCTGTTCGATGTCTACGGCAATGCCGAGGAACTGATGCTGGAGCCGTTTCGGCTGAACGCGGTGGGGCGGCGCCACGGGCAGGCGGGCGGGTTGGTCACCCGCGGCGGTGCGATCGATGCGGAGGCGGCGCAGATCTACACCGCCCAACGTCGCGAATATCCGATGTTCAATCCGCGCACCGGCCGCGCGCTGGCGGGCACGTTTTTCGGGATGCGCCCGGTGATTGCCGCCCATATCGTCGCCGAGGAGAGCTTC
>NZ_SLTR01000141.1:0-330 GCF_004347715.1 Halomonas marinisediminis
TTTAGGATATTTTTTAATTTCAATACGCCAACCTTGGTCTTCGGTTAAATGCCAGTGAAAGGTGTTTAACTTTAGCATTGCCAAAACATCGATATACTTTTTTATAAAGTCTACAGAAAACATATGTCTACCAACATCAAGATGCATTCCACGATAAGGAAATTGCGGAGCATCCTCTATTTTTAAACATTTTACAGCTAGCTTCTTGTTTGCAAATGTATTATTTTCAAAACCTACAGGAAGCAATTGCCTTAAACTTTGCACTGCATAAAAAGCACCTTTATCGCTTGATGCCGATATTGTAATTTTATCTTCTGAAACTTCTAAAGT
>NZ_SLTR01000142.1:0-330 GCF_004347715.1 Halomonas marinisediminis
GAGTCGGGGATCGGCGGCACCGGCGCGGCCAGCGCCATCGCCGGCCACAGCAGCAGTCCCAACGCAAGGGAACGCAGTCGAGAACGCGCCGAGGCGCGGTTACGCGAGGTGTACGCCATACTCTACTCCGGGGCGTTGACAAGCCGGCATAAGCGATACGCGGCGGAACCGGCGCCCGACGACCTCAAGGTGACGACAATGTGTTTAATAATCGCAAAGAGACCTGAGAGAATGCCGGATATTTCCGTGCAATTTCAAGCCGGAGGCGGCGAGGCCTGGCGGCGGAACGGATAGGCCATCTGGCCGGTGATTTCGTGCGGGAACGTCGCC
>NZ_SLTR01000143.1:0-329 GCF_004347715.1 Halomonas marinisediminis
CTTGGTTAGAAGGTGCTTGGAGTTGTCGTTGCCACCGCGTTCTTGGTTAATCAAAATACGACGTTTCACATCGGCGAATCGCACTTTATAAAATTCATCAAGGTTATTGGAAAATATACCCAAAAAGCGTATACGCTCTATAAGAGGCACCGATTGATCAGCCGCTTCTTGCAAAACACGCTCGTTGAATGACAGCCAACTTAACTCTTTTTCTATATATAGTTTTTCAGAACTCATCCTAAGACCCTTTTCCTCCTAACCATAAAAAAGTATAGGTTAGGTTAAGAAAAATAAGGCATTTTCATGACGTTAATATTGCAGATTGCCCT
>NZ_SLTR01000144.1:0-329 GCF_004347715.1 Halomonas marinisediminis
TGCTCTATTCATTCCTGGAGAATGTGGATCTGTTTTAATTTGATTCTTTAAAGCTTCATCTCTATATAAAGTTCTCCAAACAGTTGCCCAAGACATAAAGAAACGTTGCTCTGCTGTAAAACCATCAATATCTGCTGGTTTATTACCATCAAAACTTAGTTGTAAAGCGTCGTAAGCTGCAAGAACTCCTCCTAGATCTCCAATGTTTTCCCCTAAAGTAAAAGCACCATTAATATTCGTTTCTGGTAAAACTTCAATAGCACTATATTGGTCTGCTAAAGCTTTTCCTAAGTTTTGGAATTCTTTTAAATCTGCATCTGTCCACCAGT
>NZ_SLTR01000145.1:0-328 GCF_004347715.1 Halomonas marinisediminis
TGTTTACTTTTGCACGCTCAAAATAAAAACTTAAATTAAAAATCATGAAAAAAATTGTATTAGCATTAGTGGTAATGTTTGTAGTAACAAGCACTTATGCACAAACTCGGGAAGAGTTAATGGCAGAGCAAGCAGCTAAAAAAGATTCTGTTGCAGCTATTCAAGCAAGAGTTAACGCCTTGCAAAGTCAAATTGATGCTTTTCCTGGATGGAAGAAAGGTGCGTTTGGTACTATTGGAGGAAGTATTTCTGAATATGATAATTGGTATGCTAAAGGGGTAGCCAATTCTTCAACAGGTAATATTGGGTTTACTGTAAACGCTTATGC
>NZ_SLTR01000146.1:0-328 GCF_004347715.1 Halomonas marinisediminis
CCGGATGCCCTTGCTCACCAATTGCGATGCGATGGAGCGACTGAAGGCCGTGGTCGCGCCGCGGGGGGACGAATAGCTGATCAACGCGGCGTTGCCCTTGAAGGCGTTGACGCTGGCGGTGTTGATAATGGCGCCGCCCTCGGGCAGGTGGTCCGCCGCCGCCTGGGTGCAAAAGAAATACCCCATGACGTTGCTGTCGAATGTCCGGCGCAGATGATCCTCGGTAACGTCATCGAGTTCGGTCTCCAGCCATTGCTGGGCAGCATTGTTCACGAGAATGTCGATGCCGCCCATCTTTTCGGCCAGCTCTCGGACAGCATCGAAAGCT
>NZ_SLTR01000147.1:0-328 GCF_004347715.1 Halomonas marinisediminis
CCAGAAAACACCGCTCTTCTCTACCAGAACCTCATCGCGCTACTCATCACGCTATTTGGCGGATTAGGCTGGGCTCGGAGGTGGCATATGATAGTAGAACAGCGCAGATATACTTTGAAGACTGGTAAGGTGCCCGAGTACCTTCAACAATACGAGAAGGAGGGGTTTGCAATTCAGCAGCCTATTCTCGGTCGGCTTGTTGGATATTTTTCAACCGAGATCGGTACACTTCACCAGATTGTGCACCCCTGGGCGTATCGTCACCTCGCCGATCGGCACGCGCGCCGTGCGCGACTAGGTGCGGATCAGCGTTGGTTGTCCTATCTTT
>NZ_SLTR01000018.1:0-76055 GCF_004347715.1 Halomonas marinisediminis
ACCTCGCCGTTGACCGGGCTGACGTTGTCGAAGTACTGCCCCTTGACCGGCGGAACGAACTCGCCCCCGATATAGTTGCCGTACCGCGACTCGAAGTCGACGACCGCACCGGACTGGCCCGGGTTGGCATAGATCATGGCATGCTCCTGAGTATTATCGTTGTATGGACACTGCCCTGCCATTCTTGGTCGTGACAGCAACCGATGACATACTCCGTTGGTCGAAACCACTCTCCTTGACAGCCACTCCTCTGGACTGGCTCTTCCACTGAATCTCAGGCCTGAGACATTTCGTCCCAATGATCCAGGGAGACCAGAGTGGTGGTGAGACGGACTTGCAGCGCTTCGAGAACCGGGGGTATCGACGCCAACTCTCCTTCGGCAGCCAGGCGTTCGATCCGCGCCGCCAACTCCGCTACCGTTACCGTCCCCAGGCTCGAGGACTCCCCCTTCAGCTGGTGCGCGGCATGGCGCAATCGGTCGGCGTCACTCGACGCGAGTGCCGAGGTGATCTGAGCGAGGTGCGCCCCGCTCTGGTCGCGGTAAAGCGCCACCAGCCGCGTAAGCCCCGGTTTTCCGAGAGAGTCGAGCAGAGAGTTCAGGACCCGAGGATCCAGCAGCGCCTGCTGGCTCATGACCAGCGGCTCCCCCGGCTCTCCCTCGTCGCCCCCCAGGTGACGCCTCAACACCTCCAGCAGGGGCTCCGGGAGCAGAGGCTTGGCAAGATAGCCATTCATCCCCGCGGCCAGACAGCTCGATGGCTCGCCTCCCGGGCCGCCGGCGGTCATCGCCACGATGGGCACCTCGGTCAGCCAGCCCTGGCGCCGACGAAGGCGGCGAGTCACCTCCAACCCATCCATATCCGGCATCTGCACGTCCATGAAGATCAGGTCAAACTGCCGTTGCCGGGTCAGGGTCAACGCCTCGCTCCCCGAGTCGGCCAGGCTTACCCGGCAGCCCAGCCGCTCGAGCATCGCACGGGCGACCCGCTGGTTGACGGGGTTATCCTCCACTACCAGCAACTCTGCCCCCGGCAGGTGCTTCCCCGAGAGTTGCCTGCTCGCGCTGCGCCGCGCAGCGGCGTCCCGCACCGGCTCGGTGGCGGGCACCAGCGGCAGCAGGCACCAGAAGCGGCTGCCGATCCCGGGCTCGCTCTGCATGTCGAGGCGTCCCCCCATGGCGTCGATCAGACGACGCGAGATCGCCAGGCCCAGGCCGGTGCCACCGAAGCGTCGCGCGATGGAAGCATCGCCCTGCCGGAATGGCTCGAAGAGATGCTTGTGTTGCTCGGCTGGGATGCCGCACCCCGAATCACGCACCTCGAGGCGCAGGGTATCGGCACCCTCGGGCGTCGCCTCGACAATGACCTCCCCCTCCCCGGTGAACTTCACGGCGTTGGACACCAGATTGAGCAGCACCTGGCGCAGTCGCGCCGGATCCCCCATCACCCAGGCCGGCAGCTCCTCGGAGATTCGCGCCTCGAGTCCGATCCCGCGTGACTCGGCGCGCGCCATGAACACCGTCACCGCCCCCTCCACCAGCGTGGCAAGCGATAATGGCTGGCACTCCAGATCGAGATGCCCGGACTCGATCTTGGAGAAGTCCAGCAACTCATTGATCAGCCCCAGCAGCAGGTTGGCGCTGTCATGAAGGGTGGTCGCATACTGACGAGGTCGCTCCGCAAGAGGCTCTTCCAGCAGCAGGTCGCTCATGCCGATGACACCGTTGAGAGGCGTGCGGATCTCATGACTCACCGTGGCCAGGAACTCCGACTTGGCCTGGTTCGCCGACTCGGCACGTCGCACGGCCGCCTGTAGCTGATGGCTGAGTATTTCCAGATCACGGCGGGCAGTGGCATTGTCGCGGGCCTCGCGGAACAACATGACCGCAACCAGCAGCGCGGAGAAGCTCATGGCCAGGATCAGCAGCAACAGCAGGCCATGGAGTCGTTGCTGTTGACGACGCTGGAGGGTCGCACGCTCGGCCAGGTAGCCATTGACGGCAATCACCAGGCGCTCGGTGCGGCTTCCCAGTATCTCCAGACGCTCCTCGAGACGCTGCCGGCTTTCGGTAGTGAGCGCCTCGAGCTCGCCGATCATGTCGTCCAGCTCACCGATCCGGCGTTCGATATCCTCGAGCAGCTCGACTACCGCGGGTGCCTTCGCCAACAGTTCGGCAACGCCACTCTGCCCCAGCATATGCATGCGGCTATAGAACAGCTCGAAGCGCAGCCGGAGCCCGTCGAGGGTGGCATCGGGCTGTACCAGATAGCTGCGCATCTGGACGGTTTCACGGTCGATCCGATAGGCGTGCCAACCGGTCCCCTCGGCGACTCTGCCCACCAGGCTATCCTGGCGCCAGGCAACCAGGCTGACCACGATCAGGGCCGCGGCAAACAGCACCAGGGCGCTGATCGCCCCCAGCCTCAGCCGCAGGGGCAACCTCAACATCCGCCACCCCCTGTCGAGTGCGCCCAATCACCGCATATGCAATCAGCGCACATGAATGCTGGCCACATGCCATACCGAACGAAAGCGCACCGCTTCGGTATGCAGCTCCGGATGATCACCGAAGGGATAGAGCACGAAGAGCGGGCCGAGTTCGCGTATCGGCATCGGCTCGCCATCACGACTCATGGCCAGAATCACGTCATAGTCATGCAGCTCCTGAACGGGAATCTCCGCTCGAAACTTGTTGAGGGCCTGCACGACGATACTATCGCCCTGCGCCCCCACCGCCGCGAGCACCTCGCGCATCAGAGGGCCCCGAAAGCAGCCGGTCTCACGATGCCAGGGGGTCCGGGTACAGACCGTCAGTGGCGAGAGGCTCTCCAGCAGCTCGCGGTCGAAGTGCGCCTGGCTGCCGGCATTAGTGTCAGAGATATTCCCGGTGACGGTCAGCAACACCTCGCCTTCCGGCGCAGGCAGCCCATCGCCGATAGCGGATGCGGGCAGACCGGCCAGCAGGAAGGCGAGGCAAATAACGATCGTCTGGCGCATGACGGCCATCCCCTTCAATCGAGTTTGGTGCGTCAGACTACGCGATCACATCGGTATGGTCAGGTGAACGCACCCACGCATCATGCGACGTATCGATGCGGGGCTTCAGGCTCTCGCCGCCAGAGCGTTGAGAGCGTGACCGGCGTTCTCGGTTTGTCAGGGGAACGTTTGCCCGCTGACAACTGCCCGTCCTTGCGGCGGGTCAGCTTGTGTTTCCAGGCCCAGTAGCGGGCGCCAATGTTGTAGCTGGCATTGAGATCCGCATTGTATTGCTTGCCGTTCTGGAAGGTGGCGAGTTCGTGCTGCGCCTTGTCCCGCTTGATGCGACCCGAGCCATCGAAGGCCCAGGAGGAGGTGCCTCGCGGGTAGACATGGACGACCCGGCCGCCGGCCTCGACCATCTTCTGCTCGATCAGCGTGGCCAGTCGGCGATGCAGCCAGTGGTGGAAGCGCTGGCGCAGTCCCGACCGCTTCTTGCCGGCCCTGGGCCGCCAGCCCTTCAGATCCTCCAGCACGATCACATCGGCCCCATGCTCCAGGGCGAAGTCGACCAGTCGGCGGGAGGTCTGCTGGGCCATCTGCTCGTTGATGTGCTGGGCCTTGCGGTACCACGTCCGCCCAAACCCTTTCGAGAGCTTGGCGGTCTTGCGCGCCTTGCGGCGGATCAGCGTGGCGCGCTTGTCACGACGGTCCATGTCCGCGGCGGGGTGGAAGCCCCCCCTCGCCGCGACGGTGCCGTTCGGTGTCACGATGCTGGCCGTGGCCAGCGTATTGATCCCCAGATCAACGGCGCAGACGCGCTGTCGATCGGGAAGAGAGGGTGGCGTCATCTCTACCGGCACTGCCAGGTGGCAGCGCCGGTTGAGTACCAGCGTCGGTGATTTGATGGTACCCAGGTGATGCCGTTGGCGTACCGCCTTGATGGCCACCTCATGCCACAGCCACTCCTTGCCGTCCCACAGCTTCAGGCTGGCAGTCGTGAACTCAGCATCGAACTTGACCAACTGCCCGCGGTACATCACCGGATAGCAGCCGGCGATCGGATTGAAGCGTGGTGGCTTGGCGTCGCGGCGAGCGCGATCGCCCGACTGCCAGGCCCGATAGCGGGTCAGGTAACTGGATACCTGGCCCTTGACAAACTCGATGGCCGCCCGGCGAAGGTAGGACGGGAACTTGTAGAAACGCTTGGCGAAGTAGAGGTGGCGAGGCGAGGGGTTTTTCTTGGTAGGGTGCATCAGCCGCTCCACGGCAGCGGCAAAACTCGGTGCCTGCTGTAGCGATGGCCAGTTGCTCAGTACCACCACCGACAACGCACGGCAGAACTGTCGGTATTCCGCCAGCGTCAAGCGCATCAGGTGTCGCTGCTGCGCCGTGGCGTGTAGAGGCCACTTGTCCGTGCGAATCAAGGTTCGAGTCATGGAAAAAGGCTAAGCCATTAGCTGATATTTATCCAGTAAACGCCTTGGCTTTTGCCAAGGCTCGCCGCTTAACTAGCGCATCACGCTCCGCGTCGATGCGTAGGATGCGCGGCCGATTTGCTCAACGAAGGCCGGGGGCATAGTCGCCCCCGGCATGATGCCTGGTCGAAGGAGAGTAACGACGGTCAGCCGTGGAGGTCGTGCTTCTCCTCCCGGGGCTTGATGACCACCAGGTCCTCGTAGGCATGCCAGCTGGCGAAGCCCAGCACCGGCAGGATAAGCGCCAGACCAATATAGAAGGTCAACACCCCGACCAGCACACAGCCGGTGAGAATCGCGGCCCAGAGCAGCATCGGACGGAAGTTTCTGGATACCGAACGAATGCTGGCCTCGATGCCCTCCATGAAGGTCAGATCCTGATCCATCAGGGTCGGAATGGCCACTACGCTGATGGCGAAGGCGCCAAAGGCCAGGATGCTTCCCAGCACGGTACCGACGGCGATCATGCCGAGCCCCTGGGGGGTTGTCAGCAGGGCGGCATAGAGATCCGTCGGGCTTGGCACCTCGAAGCCGAAGAAGAGGGCAAACAGCAGGGTCGCCACACGAATCCAGGCGAGGAAGAAGATCATCATCATGACCCCCATCATCGCCAGCTGGCCGGCATGGGGCCGCCAGGCGCCGAAGGCATCCCCAAGATGCGGGGCGCGACTGGCCTCCAGTGCACGACTGATGCCATAGGAGCCTACCGCCACCAGCGGGCCAATGAACATGAAGCCCGCCACCAGCGGGAGCAGCCAGTGCCACAGGCCCAGATAGATGGCGCCGACGGTAACGGCGATACTCAGCCCCACCCAGAACATGCCGTACGCGAGACTGACGACGGCAGCCTGGCGAAAATCCTCGATGCCGGCGGCGAGCCAGGCCCTGGGTCGCTCCATGCCGACCGGCTGGATGGTGATCTTCACGCCGGGCCCTGCCGACGCGTCCCGTGATTTCTCAGTTGCCGCATTCATGAGTCACCTCTCTTCGCCGACGAGTGCCCGACCGACTCGGGCGCCGCGTGGATGGCCTCGGATCATCACCGGGTCATCGAAACGCATTAACGAGGGTCTATCGTTAACTATGCCTTAATCTAGTTGATCGGGATCAACTCTGCCGGAAATCGCGCCGATCTCATTCCACGCTCAGGTCACTGCCAGAACGCAGAGGGCCCCGACGCGATGTCGAGGCCCTCTGCGAAACCGAATGGTGCGGCAGGATGCCTGCCGCGATCAACGCACGATCATTACCGATACCCTGGAATGGTGTACCACATGCTCGGCATTCGGCCCCAGCACGTAATCGGCGAACTTGCGCTTGTTATGGGAGGCCATCACGATCAGGTCCACCTCGAGCTTCTTCGCCGCCTTGACGATCGCCTCCCAGGGCGAGCCATCGACGATGACGCTCTGGACCGTGATATCGTCAGGCACGTGCTCGCGAATAAACTCGTGCTGCGCCTCGGTGATCGCCGCATGGGCCTTCTTGGCGAAATCCTTGGGAAAATAGGAGCCGACCAGCGGCATGCGGTAGTCCGGCAGCACCGTCACCACATGCAGCGACGCTCCGAAGCTGCGGCACAGCGCCAGCGCCGTCGGTAGCGCCTTGGCCCAGGAGGCCTCCTCGTTGAGGTCCACCGTCAACATGATCTTCTGATACATGACACTCTCCCTCAGGCAGACGCCGCAGCGGCGTCACGATCACGCCGTCGACGCTGCAACATTACGACCAGGCCGAAGACCAGGAAGGCCGGAATCCACATCAGCTCCTTGGTCCAGCGATCCACCGGCGCGAGTACCTGAATGATCTCCTGGTCGAAGTCGA
The DNA here is from genome assembly GCF_004347715.1 of Halomonas marinisediminis. Classification (NCBI taxonomy): domain Bacteria; kingdom Pseudomonadati; phylum Pseudomonadota; class Gammaproteobacteria; order Oceanospirillales; family Halomonadaceae; genus Halomonas; species Halomonas marinisediminis. The sequence goes on from NZ_SLTR01000018.1 coordinate 6,280, forward strand.
AGCCCAGGTCCGACGCCTCGCTGCCGAAGGTCACCATGTCGACCACGGCCCTGTCCTCTTCGATGATCAGCTCCAGGCCCAGGTTCTCCAGCCGCTCCTCGCCGGTCTCGCCACTCGGCACCGGCAGCTGCATATAGGTGGTCAACGGATCACCGAAGTCATCCTCGCCAAGGATCTGCAACCGCAACGTACTCTCCTCGTCCACGCTGCCAAGCGCCTCGACAAACTGTGCCGGCGGAATCTCCTGATAGGGGTCATGGAGCTGATCCATCCAGAAGCCCGGCCGAAACAGGGTAAAGGCCACCAGCAGCAGCACGATGGACTCATACCAGCGGTTACGGGCGATCATGAACCCCTGGGTGGCCGCCGCGAAGATCAGCATGGCGATCGTCGACACCACGAAGATCAGCACCCCCTGCAGGGCGGTGACATCGATCAGCAGCAGGTCGGTATTGAAGATGAACAGGAACGGCAACGCGGCGGTGCGCAGGCTGTAGTAGAAGGCCTGGAAGCCGGTACGTATCGGGTCACCGCCAGAGACCGCCGCCGCGGCAAAGGAGGCGAGCCCCACCGGCGGCGTCACATCCGCCATGATGCCGAAGTAGAACACGAACAGGTGTACGGCGATCAACGGTACCAGCAGGCCGTTCTGCTCACCCAGCTGGACGATCACCGGCGCCAGTAGCGCCGACACCACGATGTAGTTGGCCGTGGTGGGCAGCCCCATGCCGAGAATCAGGCTGAGCACCGCGGTGAAGATCAGGATCAGCATCAGGTTGCCCATGGAGAGGATCTCCACCACATCGGCAAGCACCAGGCCGACGCCGGTCTGGGACACCGCACCGACGATGATGCCGGCGGTGGCGGTGGCGATGCCGATGCCGATCATGTTGCGGGCACCGGTGACCAGGCCGCTCCACAGGTCCATGACCCCCTCGCGCAGGTCCGCCGCCATGTCACTGCGCCCACGGAAGATCGATGTGATGGGACGCTGGGTGAGGATGATGAAGACCATGAACACCGTGGCCCAGAAGGCCGACAGCCCCGGCGAGAGGCGCTCCACCATCAAGCACCAGATCAGCACGATCACCGGCAGGATGAACTGCAGGCCGACCATCACCGTGGGACGGGTCTGGGGCAGCTTGTAGATGGGTGCATCGGGGTCATCGAGCTCCAGCTCGGGGTAGCGGGAGGCAACCTTGAGCAGCCCCACATAGATCACCGCCAGTCCGGCGGCCACCACCCAGGGCGTCGCACCACCCAGCACCGGCTTCAACCAGCCCAGGCCATAGTAGACCACGAGAGCCGTGATCATCATCAGGAGCAGGCCTCCGAGGAAGCCGATCGCCTTGCGCACCAGCGGCTTGGGCGGGTTGCTGCTCTCCAGGCCCTGGAGGCCGGCCTTGAGCGCCTCGAGATGAACGATATAGATCAACGCGATATAGGAGATCAATGCCGGCAGGAAGGCGTGCTTGATCACCTCCACGTAGGAGATGCCCACATACTCGACCATCAGGAAGGCCGCGGCCCCCATGACCGGCGGCATGATCTGACCATTGACCGAGGAGGAGACCTCCACCGCGCCGGCCTTCTCCGCCGAGAAGCCGACACGCTTCATCATCGGTACCGTGAAGGTGCCGGTGGTCACCACGTTGGCGATGGAGGAGCCGGAGATCAGGCCGGTCATGCCCGAGGCCACCACGGCGGCCTTGGCCGGCCCGCCCTTGTAGTGGCCCAGCAGCGAGAAGGCGACCTTGATGAAATAGTTGCCGGCGCCGGCCTTGTCGAGCAGCGCACCGAACAGCACGAACAGGAACACGAAGCTGGTCGAGACCCCCAGCGCAATGCCGAAGACCCCCTGGGTCGTCAACCACTGATGGTTGACCAGACCGTAGAGGCTGACCCCGCGGTGGGACAGGATGCCCGGCATGTAGGGCCCGGCCAGCGAGTAGATGATAAAGATCGAGGCGATGATCATCAGCGGCGGACCGAGCGCCCGTCGCGTGGCCTCGAGCAGCAGCAGGATACCCGCCACACCGATGATCACGTCCTGCAGTATCGGCGCACCGGGACGCTGGGCCAGCTGTTCGTAGAACATGAACATGTAGGCACCACAGAAGGCCGCCGCCGCCGCCAGGACCCAGTCCTGAACGGGGATGCGATCACGGGGCGAACGCTTGAGTGCCGGATAGGCCATATAGGCCAGGAAGAGCGCGAAGGCCAGGTGAATGGAGCGGGACTCGGTGGCATTGAAGACCCCGAAGCCCAGCATGAACGGCAGTGGAGACGCGATCCACAGCTGGAAGAGCGACCAGGCGGCGGCAATGCTGACCAGCAGCTTGCCAGGCGTGCCGGACGGCTTGCGGGCCCCGGAGTCGCTCGAGGCGACCATATCCTCGAGATCGACCTCTTGCCCCGCGGCCCTCTTGTTGTCCTCAGTCATAAGCGTGCCCTGCTCTGTAACGTTTCCCTGGGAGCGCCCGGGATGGCCTCCCACGGCATCTCAAACAGAATGCGCGGCCCCCTCGGGTGACCGCGCATTCTTCACCGAGGTGAAAGCACCTCAGGCCGTTGTATCACTCGATCCAGCCCTGCTCACGATAGTAGCGTGCAGCCCCATCGTGCAGCGGTGCGGAGAGACCCGAAGAGACCATCTCTTCCGGCTTGAGATTCGCAAAGGCCGGATGCAGCTTCTTGAAGCGATCGAAGTTGTCGAAGATCGCCTTGACGGTCTGGTAGACGATCTCCTCGTCGGTTTCGGCGGTGGTCACGAAGGTCGCCGCGACACCGAAGGTCTCGACCTCCTCGTCGTTGCCCTTGTAGAGGCCGCCGGGGATGGTCGACATGGAGTAGTAGGGGTACTCGTCGACGATGCCCTGGATCGCTTCATCGTTGAGCGGGATCAGCCGGGAGTCGACGGTGGTGGTCGCCTCCTGGATGGAGCCGTTGGGGTGGCCCACCACATAGGCCATGGCGTCGATGTTGTTGTCGGCCAGGGCCGAGGCCATCTCGGCGGCATCGAGCTGAGAGGCCAGCGAGAAGGAGTCCTCGGTCCAGCCCTTGGCCTCCATCACCACTTCCATGGTGTTGCGCTGGCCGGAGCCCGGGTTGCCGATATTGACGCGCTTGCCCTCCAGGTCATCGAGGGTCTCGATGCCGGAGTCGGCTCGCGCCAGGATGGTCAGCGGCTCGCCGTGGGCACGAAATACCGCGCGCAGGTCTTCAAAGGCCTCGCCTTCGAAGTTGCCGGTACCGTTGTAGGCCTGGTACTGGACATCGGACTGCACCACACCCATATCGAGCTGACCGGACTTGATGCCGTTGACGTTGGCCACCGAGCCACCGGTGGAGGGCGCGTTACACTTGATGTTGGCATCTTCCAGACGGTTCACCAGGCGGCAGACGGACTGGCCGACCACATAGTAGACGCCGGTCTGGCCACCGGTACCGATGGTGATGAACTTCTCTTCGTCCTGGGCCATGGCCGGCGAGGCGAACATCGCGGCCCCCAGGATCGCGCCGGTGAAGGCAGCAGCAGAGAATGCATGGCGTTTCATGAACACACCTCTTTGACGTTGTCGGCAAGAGAGCGGAGCGTCGTGAGCGCAGTGGCCCCGAATCTACCACTCTCCTCTACTTTAGCGAAAAAATCATTCCGGGGATAATGACCGGAGGCAAAGCCGCCAAATCACGGGCGGCGGGAGTATTCAAACACCAGTCTAGCCCTGCCGAGCGTTTATGAAGCGTTAATCTTGTGATGCATCGCAGCAAAGGTCGCCTGGGGCCACTCGGCTATCGACGCGAAGGCTTGTGGACGAGCCAGGCGACGCCACTCTTCAGGGCAATCAGCCGACGTTGTAGCCCAGAATCCGCGGCAACCAGAGCGCGATCTCCGGGAACACGGCAACAAGCGCCAGGGCGGCGGCCATGGCCACCACGAACAGCAGGGCCCAGCCCACGGTCTGTTCGAGGCGAATCCTGGCCACCTCGGTGGTCACCATCAGATTGACCGCCACCGGCGGCGTGAACTGGCCGATGGCGATGTTCATCGCCAGCAGGATACCGAACCACACCGGGTTCCAGCCGAAGTGCTGCATCACCGGGATCAGGATCGGCATCATGATCAGATAGATGGAGATGGCGTCGAGCAGCATGCCGGCGGCCAGCACCGCCAGCATGATCAGCACCAGCAGCACCACCCCGTTGTCGGAAAGCGAGATGATCCACTCCGCCAGATGGCGGAAGGTACCGAGCATGGTGCCGGCCCAGGCGAAGATGCCGGCAAGCGCGATGATCAGCATCACCACCCCCGAGATCACCGCCGCCTCGCCGAACAGCGCCCAGAGATCACGCAGACTGAGCTCGCGGGTCACGAAGAGCCCTATCAACACACCGTAGGCCACTGCCACCACCGCCGCCTCGGTGGGGGTGAAGAGCCCCGAACGCAGCCCGCCGAGGATCAGCACCGGCGCGAACAGTGCCGGCAGCGCCTGCCTGAAGGTCTCCCCCACACGAAGGGGCTCGGCGCCCGCTACCGGTGCACCGCCCTCCCAGCCATGGCGACGTGAGACCAGCAGAGCCGGGACCAGCAGCGCCAGGCCGGCGAGTACACCGGGGAAGAGCCCGGCGGCGAACAGTGCCCGCAGATCGACTCCCGGCACCACGATGGAGTAGAGGATCAACGCCACCGAAGGGGGAATAAGGATCGCCGTGGAGGCCGAGGCAGCGATCAGGGTGGCCGAGAACGGCTTCGGATAGCCCGCCCGGGTCATGCTCGGCAGCATCACCATGGCCACCGCGGCGGCATCCGCCGGCCCCGACCCGCTCATGCCGCCCATGATCATGCACACCAGCACCGCCACCAGCGCCAGCCCGCCATGACGCGGGCCGATCAGCGCCTGGGCAAAGCGCACCAGGCGCAGCGCCACCCCGGAGCGCTCGAAGATCAGCCCGGTGAGGATAAACAGCGGAATGGCAATCAGCGGATACTTGGCGATGCTGTTATAGGTATTGGTGCCCAGGGTGGCGAGCATCGCCGGCGACAACCCCGCCAGGATACCTACGGCACCCGCCAGCCCCAGGGAGAAGGCCACCGGGACACCGGCGATCAGCAGCCCGGCGAAGGCCAGCAGCATCCAGAGATCAGGACTCATCGTCGAGTCCTCCACGCAGCCGGTCCCTGGTCTGTTGCAGCTGACGCACCAGCATCACCGCCGCCAGCAGCGGCAGCCAGACGATATACCACCACTGGGGCAGACCAAGCCCGGGCGAGAGAGTCTCCCAGCGGTACTCCTGCCAGGCCAGCTTGGCGCCGAACCAGGCGATCAGTCCCAGCACCGCCACCCCGCAAAGCCCCTGGAAGAGTATCAGGACCCGGTGTGCGCCCACCGGCAGGGCACGCTCCAGCATGCCGATGCGGATATGACCGTTACGCCGCAGCGCCACGGCGGCGCCGGCGAAGGTCAGCACCACCAGCAGGAATACCGAGAGCTCTTCGGTAAAGGCCAGCGAGCCACCGGTGATATAGCGAGTCACCACGTTGCCGAGACTGATCAGCGCGATGATCACCAGGGCCAGGCTGGCCAGCCAGCGCTCCGGCCTGGCATCCGGGGAAGGCGTCATGGGGTTACCTCACAAGGCAGCGGCCGGCCTCGAGGGCCGGCCGGTCAAGGGGAATCAAGAGCGGGAATCAGCGTGACTCGATGGCGGCACGGGCGGCCTCGACGATCTCCTCACCGATCTTCGGCACCCACTCATCGTGAACGCCGGCGGTGGCCTCGACGAAGGCCTGGTACTGGGCGTCCGAGAGCTCCGTTACGGTGACGCCACGCTCCTGGATGGCGGCCAGGCGTTCGCTCTCCTCCTCGCGGGTCATGGACATCTCCCACTCGCCCGCCTCCACGGCGGCCTCACGCAGGATCGCCTGGTCGCCCTCGTCCAGTGACTCCCACACCCGGCGATTCACGGCGAAGATCAGCGGATCGTTCATGTAGTTCCACAGGGTCAGATGCTCCTGGCCCACCTGGTCGATACGCGCCACGTCGAACACCGAAAGCGGATTCTCCTGGCCATCCACCGCGCCGGTGGTCAGTGCCGGCTTGGCATCGGCCCAGCTCATCTGGGTGGGGTCGGCCCCCAGGGCGGTGAAGGTGTCCTGGAACAGCGGCGAGCCCACCACGCGGATCTTCAGGCCCTCCAGGTCCTGAGGCTCATCGATCGCGCCCTGGGAGTTGGAGAGCTGGCGGAAACCGTTCTCGCCCCAGCCCAGCGGGATAACGTCCCGTGACTCGATGGCCGCAAAGATCTTCTCGCCCGCCTCGCCACCGGTCACGGCGTCCACCGCCGCCTCGTCGGGCAGGAAGAAGGGCAGCGAGAAGAGATTGAGCTCCGGCACCTGGGGGGACCAGTTGATGGTGGAGCCCACGGCGGCGTCGATCAGCCCGGAGCGCATGGCGGAGAATTCGCGAGTCTGGTCACCGTTGACCAGCTGGGAGTTGGGGTAGACGCGCATGGTGATGCGTCCCTCGGTGCGCTCCTCCACCAGCTCGGCCCACTTCTCGGCGGCCTGGCCCCAGGGAAAGGCATCGGAAAGCACGGTGGAGACGGCAATCTCGCGCGCCTGAACGGAGAGCGAGGCGGAGAGCACGGCGGCACCGGCCAGGGCGGCGGCCAGCTTGGCAAGCGGTCGATACGTTGTCATGGCGTGTCCTTGCAGCGACACCTCGTCATCTGCGAGGCGCGGTTATGGTTATGAGTGGCACGATGTGCCGGCGCGGTGAGCCGGCGGCGGTGGACGACCCCCTCCAGGGCCCGGCGCCACCTCGCGGAATATTCTAAGGGCTCCCAGCGTTGAATATCAGCTCCGTCACTCCGGTTTGCAACGGGTGGCGTGACCCGGCCAGGCGACACAGTCTCCCACTCTGATCCCCAGCGCCTGGAAGGTACCCGCCCTGACCTCCAGCGCGGCTCGATAGGGCACTCCCGGCCGCGTCACCGGACAGTCTGCCGGCGCATCCGAACCACAGGGCACCATGGTGTGGGTCGAGACGATATGTCCCATCCCGTCGATAAAGGCGATATCCAGCGGAATCAAGGTGTTGTACATCCAGAAGCCACTGCGACCCGGCTGCTCGCTGGCATAGAGAAAGAGCATGCCGCCGTCCTCGGCGAGTCGCTCGCGACCCATCAGGCCACGGCTGCGTTCGGCCGACGTCTGCGCCACCTCGGCATGGAACTCATGCACCCCCGCGCCGGTAGCAATGGTGAGTGGCCAGCGCTTTGCGGGCACCTCGGCAGCGCTTGCCGAGTGCAGCGTAAAGGGGGCGACGGCGAGGATGGCGGCGACCAGAAGACGTTTCATGGCAGGCTCATGGCGTCATCGCCGGAGGTGGAAGCCTCCGGCATCAGGTGGATGCCCGCGGCGAGCAGCGAGACCTGTACCGCCTCCCCGCGGGCCAGGCCGTTGCGACGGGCGGCATGGGTGGCGATCTCGAAGCCGAGCCGCCCGGGGGTGTGGCCGAATGCCAGGGTAACCGAGGTCATGCCGCCCAGCACGACCAGCTCCTCGACGCGAGCGCTCACCGGGTTCTCGCGCTCCCCCAGCGAGGGGCGCCCTCGGCGATGCAGCACCACGTCAGAGGCGGGCAGATACCAGGCCACGCGGGTACCCGGCGCCAGCGACGCAAGCCCCTCGGCCACCTCCAGACGCCAGGGCCCCCAGGCCAGGCGGCGCTCGTCACCCTCCATCACCACCTCACCGCTGAAGACGTTGTGGCGATCGAGCAGCCGCGCCACCTGCGGGGATGACGGCCGGCGGAAAAGCGACTGTGGAGGACCCGTCTGGAGGGTGTGTCCGGCATGCAGCACGCAGAGGCGGTCGGCCAATGCCGCCGCCTCGTCGAGATCGTGGGTGACCAGCACGATGGGGATGGCGATCTCCTCGCGCAGCAGCGCCAGTTCACGCTGCAGGCGGCGCCGCGTCACCTGGTCCACCGCCGAGAAGGGCTCGTCGAGCAGCAGCACCCGCGGCTCGCGGGCCAGCGCCCGAGCCAGCGCCACCCGCTGCCGCTGGCCGCCGGAGAGCTCGGCGGGGTGGCGCCCGGCCAGCCCTTCCAGGCGTACCCGGATCAACCACTGCTCGGCCCGGCGACGGCGCTCGGCGGCCGGCAGATGGTGCAGTGCCACCATGACGTTGCCCAGCGCCGTGAGGTGCGGGAACAGCGCATAGTCCTGGAATACCAGCCCCAGGCGTCGGCGCTGGGGCGGGAGCGCGAGTCGCCTGTCGGCATCGAACCAGACCTCCTCGCCACAGGCGATACGCCCCCCTTGTGGGCGGTAGAGGCCGGCGATGCTGCGCAGCAGGGTGGTCTTGCCGCTGCCCGAGGGACCCACCAGTGCCAGTAGCTCACCGGCCGCGCAGCGAAAGTCCGCCGCCAGGGGGATGGGGCCCGACTGATGCAGGCTCACCTCGAGGGGGGCCGGTTTGGCCACGGTGTCAGGCACGGCGCCACATCCGACGCCCCGCGAGGCCATAGACCACACCGATGGTGACGAAGGAGACCAGCAGCAGCATCGCCGACATGGTGGCCGCCCCGCTCTCGTCGAAGGCCTGAACGCGATCGTAGATGGCGATGGCCAGGGTACGCGTCTCGCCATCGATGGCCCCGCCCACCATCAGGATGACCCCGAACTCCCCCAGGGTATGGGCGAAGGTCAGCGCCATGGCCGAGACGATGCCCGGCCACACCAGGGGTAGCTCGATGCGCCACAGGGTATGCAGCGGCGACAGGCCGCTGCACCAGGCCGCCTCGCGCAGGTTGGCCGGCACCGCCTCGAAGGCGCGCTGCACCGGCTGCACCGCGAAGGGCAGATTGGCCACCAGGGAGGCGAGCAGGATGCCCTCGAAGGTGAAGTTGAGCCCCTCACCGAACAGCCGCACCCAGAGCCCGCCGAAGGGAGCCTCCAGCCCGAAGGCCTGCATCAGGTAGAACCCCAGCACCGTGGGCGGCATCACCAGTGGCAGGGCGATCAGGGCCTCACCCAGGGGCTTGGCGCGCGAACGACTGCCGGCCAGGGCGCGGCCCAGCCACAGCCCTGCCGGCAACAGCAACAGTGCCGTGAGGGCAGCCAGATGCAACGAGACCGAGAGCGCCGTCCAGTCCATCAGCGGGGCTCATCCTCGGCTAGCCGGAGGCCATCGCCGGGAGCGCGGAAACCATCGCCGGGAGCGCGGAAACCATAGTCGGCCAAGATGGCACGCGCCTCCTCCCGCTGCAGCCAGGCGTAGAAGGCCCGCGCGGTATCACCGGCTCCCTTCACCAGCGCCATGCGCTGCACCAGGGGCTGGTGCCAGTCGGCCGGCACCATCACGAACTCGCTCCGGGCGGCCACCGGTGGCGCCAGCGCCTGGGACCAGGCCACCAGCCCGCCGCGGGCATCCGCGGAGAGCGCGAAGCGGGTCGCCTGGGCGACGCTCTCCCCCAGCACCCGCAGCGGCGCACTGGGCTCCCATAACCCGGCTTGCACCAGGGCCTGGCGTGCCGCGACCCCATAGGGGGCATGCTCGGGGTTCGCCAGGGCGATACGCGATCGCCCCTCCCCGGCGGCATGCGACGCCACCGCCTCCCGAACCGCCGCCAGCGGGTCCTCCGCACTGGGCAGCCGGCCCTGCTCCTCCTTTCTCTGCAGCCATACCAGTCGTCCTACCGCATAGACTTCCCCCATATCCGCGAGGTGGCCGGCCTCGTGCAGCGCCAGCACATAGGCCTCATCGGCAGAGAGGAAGAGCTCGAAGGGGGCACCCTGCTCGATCTGGCGACGGAAGTTGCCCGAGGAGCCGAAGTTGACCCGCAGCGACTCCCCCGTCTCGGCCCGGAAGGCTTCGGCAAGATGGGGGAAGACCGCCTGCAGGGAGGAGGCAGCCGCCACGATGGGCGGCCGGGCCAGTGCCACCGTGGAGAACAGCAGCGTCAATCCCAGCAGCAGGGCGCGACACCCCGCTCGGGTAAGGGACCGCATGGCGTGACTCCGCAAGACATGAAGGGAGGTATTGTCCGACACCCCACCGATGCCCTCAACCCGCCGGGGCGTTGCTATCGCGAGCGCCGCCGGGGACAGGTCTGGAGGGGGTCCGGAGACCAGGGACGGCGGAGGTAGCGTACAGGGAAGTATTCAAAGCGCCCCCGAAAAGGCCTGTCGCCGGATTCAGGCGCAAGCGACTCCCGGTGCTGTTCAGCTCTTGGCGACGCCGGCGAAAATGCTATGCAGATCGGCCTGCTCCTCGCGGGGGCCGAGGTCGAGCAGGGCCTCGAGGCTCGTCAGATGCGCCTCGATGGCGTCTCTCGCCCCGCCGGCATCCCCCCGGCCAAGCGCCTCCAGCAGCCGAAAGTGATCTCCCTCCAGGTAGCAGGAACCGAGGGAGGGCCGCTTGTAGAGGGCGATGACGATGGAGGTGCGCAACACCAGATCGGTGAGCATGGCACCCAGCACACGATTGGGCGAGCGTGCGGCCAGTCGATGATGAATGGCCAGGGAGTGGGCGATGCGAGCCGGCTCGTCGCCACGCCCATGGGCCTCGACCTCTGCCCGTGCCTCGCTCTCGAGGGCAGCCAGCAGCTCGGGGTCGAGGCCCCGTGCCGCCAGCAGCGCGGCCACCTCGCCCTCCACCAGGCGGCGGGCGGAGAAGGTCTCGCGGGTCTCCTCCACGCTGGGGGCTCGCACCCGGGCGACCTGATTGGGGCGCTGGTCGATGACGTGGTCGGCGGCCAGGCGCGTCAGTGCCCGACGCACGATGGAGCGGCTGACACCGAACACTTCTCCCAGCGCCACCTCCGGCAGACGCGTGCCGGGCGCCAGGCGCTGGCTCAGCACCGCCTGGCGCACCTGCTCGACGATATGGCGATCGCCGACACGCTCCCCCCCGCGCACGGCGGCTTCCACCTCTTCCCTCCAGGACTGGCTCATGGGCGTCTCGCTGGTAATGGTCCTGGCAGAACCTTCGCACTTTTCGGGCCTGATCACCACACCCGACGGCGGTTCTGTATACAAAACCCTTCAGCGTTGAGCCCTTGTTGCCCCCTCGCCATTACCCCTTGTGCAGGTGACTGGCGTTGACGTCGAGAATCTTCAGCGTATTGGTGCCGCCATGGGCGTTCATCTCGTCGCCCCGCGTGAGCATCACATGATCCCCCGGCTCGGCGATGCCCTTCTCCACCAGCAGCGCCAGGGCGCGGTCGTTGAGCTCCTCGGCCGTCATCTCGCTGGTGTCGAAGGGCAGCGAGACCACGCCGCGATAGAGCGCCATGCGTCGCTGGGCGATGGCGCTGTGGGCCAGGCCGATGATCGGCAGCCCGGAGCGGATGCGCGAGGCGATCAGCGGCGTATAGCCGGTCGAGGTCATGCAGGCGATGGCGGCCACCCCGGAGAGGTGGTTGGCGGCGTACATGGCGGAGAGCGCGATGGTCTCGTCGACCCGAGAGAAGCCCTCGTGGATGCGGTGGCCCGACTCCTGGGCGATCCGCTCGCGCTCGGCGCCCAGGCAGACCCGGTCCATCGCCTCGACGGTCTCCACCGGGAAGTCGCCGGCGGCGGTCTCGGCGGAGAGCATCACCGCATCGGTGCCGTCGAGCACGGCGTTGGCGACGTCGAACACCTCGGCGCGGGTAGGCAGGGGCGACTCGATCATCGACTCCATCATCTGGGTGGCGGTGATCACCGCCCGGTTCAGGCTGCGGGCACGCTTGATGATGCGCTTCTGGGTGCCGATCAGCTTCTCGTCGCCGATCTCCACACCGAGATCGCCACGCGCCACCATCACCGCCTCGCAGGCCTGGATGATGCCATCCAGCGTCGCCTCGTCGGTCACCGCCTCGGCGCGCTCGAGCTTGGCCACCAGGCCGATCTCCTCGCCGGCCTCGCCCAGCAGGTCGCGGGCCTCGGCCATGTCGCCGGCATGCCGCGGAAACGAGACCGCCAGGTAGTCCACGCCGATGTCGACGGCGGTGGCGAGGTCCGCCCTGTCCTTGTCGGTCAGCGCCGGTGCCGAGAGTCCGCCGCCCAGCTTGTTGATGCCCTTGTTGTTGGAGAGCCTGCCGCCCACGGTCACCGTGGTATGGATCTCCTGGCCCGCCACGGCGGTGACATCCAGCACCAGCCGGCCATCATCGAGCAGCAGGCGGTCGCCCGCCACCACATCCTCGATCAGCTGCTTGTAGTCGCAGCCCACGCGCTCCTCACTCCCCGCATCGCCCTCCAGGGCCATATCGAGCACGAAAGGCGCCCCCTCGGCCAGCTCCACCGCGCCATCACGGAAGCGGGCGATGCGGATCTTCGGCCCCTGCAGATCGCCCAGGGCGGCGACGCTTCTGCCCAGGCGAGCGGCGATCTCGCGAACTCGCTCCAGGCGGTGGCGGTGATCGGCGGCAGTGCCATGGGAGAAGTTGAGGCGCACCACGTCGACACCGGCCGCGATCATGGCCTCGAGCACGCCCTCGCGGTCGCTGGCGGGACCCAGGGTGGCGACGATCTTGGTCCTGCGAATGGGGTCATGGATGGGAGCGTGGGGGGGTAGCGTCATGGCGTCCTCGGCAGAATCAGGATGGCACGGAAGTCGTTGACATTGGTCCGCGTGGGGCCGGTCACGATCAGCCGGTCCAATGCCTGAAAGAAAGTGTAGGCATCATTGCGTGACAGAAAGGCGTCGGGGTCAAGCCCCAGGCACTCCGCCCGTGCCCGGTCGGACGCCGCAAACAGCGCACCGGCATTGTCTTCCGAGCCGTCGATGCCATCGGTATCGATGGCCAGGGCGTGGATGCCCGGCGCCCCCTGAAGTGCCTCGAACAGGCCCAACAGGTACTCGACGTTGCGCCCGCCGCGGCCTTCACCGCGCACGGTAACGCTGGTCTCGCCACCGGAGAGCAGCAGCAGCGGCCGCTCCCGCTCGCTCTGACTCGACAACGCCAGGCGCGCCTGGGCACGGCCCAGATCGCGAGCCTCGCCCTCGAGATCATCGCCCAGCACGCGCACCTCGATGCCGCTCGCCTCGGCGGCCACTCGGGCGGCATTCAGGGCGTCACGGGCGCGCGCCAGCACCCGTGAGCGATCGCGGGCGAAGTCGGAATCACCCGGTGCCGGTGCCCTGTCGGCTGTCTCCAGATGACGGCGCACGCCGTCGGGAATCTCGATGCCATGACGCTCCAGGATGGCCAGGGCATCCGCCGGAGAGCTGGCATCCGGCAGGGTCGGGCCGGAGGCGATCAGGGTCGGGTCGTCACCGGGCACATCGGAGATCAGCCAGGTCAGCACCCGGGCCGGGTGGGCCGCGGTGGCCAGCCGCCCCCCCTTGATCGCCGACAGATGGCGACGCACGGTATTGATCTCGCGGATCGGTGCCCCGCAGCGCAGCAGGGCCTGGTTGAGGGCCTGCTTGTCGGCCAGGGTGATGCCCGGTGCCGGCAGGCTCATCAACGCCGAACCACCGCCGGAAATCAGCGCGATCACCAGGTCATCCTCACCCAACGGCTCGACCGCCTCGAGCATGCGCCGGGCGGCCTCCTCGCTCAGGCCGTCGGGCATCGGGTGCGACGCCTCGAGCACCTCGATGCGCCGGCCCTCGCCCTGGGGGCCCTGCCCTTGAGGACCATGCCCGTAGCGAGTCACCACCAGGCCCGTCAGCGGTGCCTCGGGCTGCTGGGCCAGCCAGGCCCGCTCCAGTGCCGCGGCCATGGCGGCGGCGGCCTTGCCCGCTCCCACCACGACGGTGCGCCCGGCAGGTGCCGGCGGCAGCTCGGCGGGCAGCAGGCTGTCGGGGTGCACGGCATTCACGGCCGCATCGGCCAGACCGCGTAGCCAGTTCAGGGCCTCGGGTTCCGACAGCGCGGCAATGGCCTCCGGGGTGGAGGGTGTCGGCAGAGTGATCATGGAGTTCTCCTCTTCAAGCTGATGGTGCACGCCGGGAAAGGCCACCATAGGCGACCTGGAAGGCTTGCGACGACCCGATGCCAACCTCCCGGAGTCCGTCGATCTTGAGCGGCAACTGGCGGCCACCTCAGCCGCACACGGCGTCCAGCCAGCCCAGCCCTCCTGGGTACGCATATCTGATGATCTGCATGTGATAGACGTCGTACTGTAGCTTCAGGTTGCTCGAGCCCACCTCGTCGAACAGCGCCAGTGCCTGGTCGACACCCTTGCGGAACTCCTCGACGCGATCCGGGTGGCAGGCGATGCCGCGCTCGGCGCATCGCGGGGTAGAAGGGGTTGATGGCGGCGCCAGGCACGCCAAAGGCAACACCGACGCCTTCCTTGCGCAGCACGCGAATGGCGGCTTCCGCGGCGGTCATCCGAGGCATGGCGGCTTACTCCTGTGAGCATTTGTTTTTATGGAAACTAATTCTGCATAGTGAGAATAGACGCCTCCCCCTCAGGTCCGCCAGTTTTTTGGAAGTGTTTTCCAAGTTTTTTGCATCCAAAAAGCCTCAATGAATCAGATCATTGAGGCTTTTCAAGTAGAAATCTTCTTCAAGAATCCAGTCACGCTGACATCTTCGTGCACAAGACTCCGAGGCACTGCATTGTCACCAAGTGACTGCTGTACCGATTCTCAACGGCGCTGGCTGTAGGGCAGCGCCATGTGACGGTTGACGTCCTTGTACAGCAGATAGCGGAAGGGCCCCGGGCCACCCGCATAGCAGGCCTGCGGGCAGAAGGCGCGCAGCCACATGTAGTCGCCGGCCTCGACCTCGACCCACTGCTGGTTGAGGTGGTAGACCGCCTTGCCCTCGAGCACGTAGAGGCCGTGCTCCATGACGTGAGTCTCGTCGAAGGGGATCACGCCGCCAGGCTGGAAGGTGACGATGGTCACGTGCATGTCGTGGCGCAGGTCGTCCGGGTCGACGAAGCGGGTGGTGGCCCACACCTCGTTGCAATCCGGCATCACGGTCGGCGCGATGTCGTTCTCGTTGACCACGAAGGCCTCCGGCACGTCGATGCTGTCGACATACTCGTAGGCCTTGCGGATCCAGTGGAAGCGCACCGGGGCATCGGCCTCGTTGCGCAGCTGCCAGTCGCAACCGGGCGGCAGGAAGGCGTAGCCACCGGGCACCATGCGATGCTTCTCGCCTTCGATGGTCAGCGTCATCTCGCCCTCCACCACGAACAGCACGCCCTCGGCGCCGGCATCGCTCTCCGGCCGCTCGCTGCCGCCACCCGGGGAGACCTCCATGATGTACTGGGAGAAGGTCTCGGCGAAGCCGGAGAGCGGACGCGACAGCACCCACAGGCGGGTGTTGTCCCAGTGGGGCAGCTTGCTGGTGACGATGTCGCGCATCACCCCCTTGGGAATCACCGCAAAGGCCTCGGTGAACATGGCGCGGTCGGTGGTCATCACCTTCTGGCTCGGATGACCGCCCTGGGGGGCATAGTACTGGCGAGAGGACTGATGCGGCTGACTCATGAGGTGGACTCCTGTTCGCTTTCGGTCGGCGTGACGGCCTCGCCCTGCGGCAGGGTCACGCGGATGTCGATGGGGTACTCGTCGCAGTTGTTGCCCTCGCCGCCGCGATCGACCACCAGGAACTCGCCCTCGCGCTCGAGCACCGACTGGATGGCGTGCCATGCCCCGGCGCGGTAGTTGACGCCCTGGCGGCCATCGGTGACGAAGGCGCGCACGCTGTCGGGCTCGATGGTGTCGCCGGGCGGCGCCACCACCACGACGAACCGCTCCTCATGCATCGGCACGAAGGCCTGGCTGCCCAGGGGGTGGCGTTCGAGAAACGGCAGCTCGAGCGGCAGCTCGACGGGCTGACTGACGAAGATGCTGATCAGTGCCCGGGCCCCCTCCCCCAGGGTCTCGACCCTGGCCAGGTCGTGATAGCGCCGAGTGCGGCCGGCGTTGATGGGAAAAGAGTCCGACGTTCGCGTATCGATCACCTCGCCGAAGGGCGCGAAGGCCTCGGGAGTGAGGGGCTGGGCCTCGAGTTCAAGCATGCTGGCTCCTGTAGACGGCAGGTCGGGTAGGCGGCGCACCGCCCACCTCTCGGGTTCGGGGATGACACCGGATCAGGGCGCGGGATGGTGCTCCGCCCAGTGGCGGGCGATATCCACACGCCGCGCCACCCAGACCCGCTCGTGGGCCTCGATATGGTCCAGGAAGCGCTGCAGGGCGCGGAAGCGTCCCGGGCGTCCCAGCAGGCGGCAGTGCATGCCTACCGAAAGCATCTTCGGCGACTCCTCCCCCTCGGCATACAACACGTCGAAGGCATCACGCAGGTAGGTGAAGAAGTGGTCGGCGGTGTTGAACCCCTGGGGCGCGGCGAAGCGCATGTCGTTGGTGTCCAGGGTGTAGGGCACGACCAGATGGTCATGCTCGACGCCCTGAGTGTCCTTCTCGCGGGTCCAGAACGGCAGGTCGTCGCCATAGTAGTCACTGTCGTAGAGGAAGCCCCCCTCGTCGAGCACCAGCCGACGGGTATTGGGACTGTCACGGCCGGTATACCAGCCAAGCGGCTTCTCGCCGTAGAGCGACTGGAAGATCTCGACGGCACGCCGCATGTGCTCGCGCTCGACCTCCTCGGAAACCTCCTGATAGTGAATCCAGCGATAGCCGTGACAGGCGACCTCGTGACCCAGCTCCTTGAAGGCATGGGCCACCTCGGGGTGGCGCTCCAGGGCCATGGCGACGCCGAAAACGGTCAGCGGCAGGCCGCGACGCTCGAACTCGCGCAGGATGCGCCACACCC
Source organism: Halomonas marinisediminis (assembly GCF_004347715.1). Lineage (NCBI taxonomy): Bacteria > Pseudomonadati > Pseudomonadota > Gammaproteobacteria > Oceanospirillales > Halomonadaceae > Halomonas > Halomonas marinisediminis. The sequence goes on from NZ_SLTR01000018.1 coordinate 23,013, forward strand.
CGGCCCGCGAGCCGTACTCATAGATTGACTCCATGCTCAGGTGGCGGTCCGCATAGCTGGCCGCGCCGATGATCTCCGAGAGGAACTGCTCGGACCCTTCGTCGCCATGCAGCACACAGTTCTCGCCGCCCTCCTCGTAGTTGAGCACGAACTGCACGGCGATTCGGACATTGCCGGGCCAGTTGGCGTGGGGCGGGGTGCGGCCATAGCCGATCAGGTCGCGAGGGTAGTGGGAGGCGGAGGCATGGGTCATGGCGAAGTGTCCTGATTGTTATGGGAGCGGGGATCCCGACGATGCGGTCCGCTCCCGTGTATACAAAAACAAAAATAATGTGTCTCCAGGGTAACTTCAAGCCGTAAACGCCACCGACATTGCATACAAGAAATACTCCAAATTGACGACAATTTATGGAGCAAGGCACCTTGTTAGACCAATGTCGGGTATCCGCCAAGCCGAAGAAAACGGCCAAAAATGGCTTGAAAGCCGCGTCACAGGCGGGCTGAAGGCCCATGGAGGGATGACAAGGTTTCGCGTTGCTTCCAGCACAAAATGACTCTACTTTGTGTACAAACAGGCCAAAGACACGGAACTCCTCCATGAACCTGCACATCATCAATCCCAATACAACCGCCGGCATGACCGAGACCATCGGAGAAGCGGCCCGCAGGGTCAGTGCCCCGGATACCCGAATCGTCGCCACTCAACCCTCCCATGGCCCGGTCTCCATCGAGAGCCACTTCGACGAGGCCATCAGCGTCGTGGGGGTGCTCGAAGAGATACTGAACGGTGAAAAGGATGGCGCCGACGCCTACATCATTGCCTGCTTCGGCGACCCGGGCCTGCTCGCCGCCCGGGAACTGACCCAGGCGCCGGTGATCGGTATCGCCGAGGCGGCCTTTCACATGGCCACACTGATCAGCACCCGTTTCTCCGTCGTCACCACGCTGGCGCGCACCGGTATCATCGCCGAGCATCTGCTTGACCAGTATGGCTTCTCACACCATTGCCGCCGGGTACGGGCCGCCGAGATACCGGTACTTGATCTGGAGAACGATGGTGACGCCGCCCTCACCCGCATCATCGAGGAGTGCCGACGCGCCCGCGACGAAGACCAGATCGGCGCTATCGTTCTGGGCTGTGGCGGCATGGCCGATCTGACCGACACCATCTGCCGCGAGGTCGGCCTGCCGGTCGTCGAGGGCGTTACCGCCGCCGTCAAGCTGGCCGAGGCCCTGACCGGCCTGGGGCTTGGCACCAGCAAGTATGGCGATCTGGCCTTCCCACGCCCGAAACCCTTCAGCGGGCGTGACGAGAACTTCTCGAACCTGCAACCGACACGCCGATAGGCGCTTGACGCGCCCTGAACACCGACATGTGAGAGCTCATCTGGCGCTCACCACACCGCAAGCCCTCCTGACGGATGCGCAAAGATAACCACAACGCACTTGCGAGGACATCAGCATGAGCAACCCGACCTCCAGCCACGACGCGGCTCGAGCGGCCGCTACCCAACCCGGTGGCAGCGTCGATCACAAGGCGCCGGGGCAGGAATCCCTGGCTCCCCAGCAGACCCGGATCATGGGACGCGCCTCCTACTTTCTGGCCTGGTTCGGCGGCTGTGTCTCCATCGGCACCTTCGCCATGGGCTCGAGCGTTGTCGGCACCCTGAACCTGGTCCAGGCGACACTCGCCATCGCCATTGGCTGCTTCGTGATCGGCATCGCCCTGGCGCTGAACGGTGCCGCCGGCTACAAGTACGGCATTCCCTTCATGGTGCAGGCGCGTAGTGCCTTCGGCTTCACCGGCACTAGATTGCCGGGACTGGTACGCGCCGTGCCGGCGGTGGTGTGGTACGGCTTCCAGAGCTGGATCGGCGCCGGAGCGTTGAACATGGTGTCGACCACGCTGTTTGGCTTCGACAACCTGGTGTTCTACTTCATCACCTTCCAGCTGTTGCAGATCGCTCTCTCGGTGATGGGCTTCCAGGGTATCAAGTGGCTGGAGAATATCGGCAGCGCCTTCATCCTCGCCTCCCTGATGTACATGTTCTACGCCACCGTGCAGCGTTACGGTGATGAGCTCTCCACGAGCCTTCTGACCATGGAAGGTTCCTGGGGCATGCCCTTCTGGGGCGCCACCATGCTGTTCCTGGGCATCTACAGCACCATGATGCTCAACGTGAGCGACTACGCTCGAGAACACAGGCGTGGTACCGGCGCCGGGCTTCTGACCACCATCTACGCCATGTCGATCCTGCCCTGCACCCTGTTCATGGGACTGATCGGCTACATGGTGTCCGAGGCTACCGGCACCGCCGACCCGATCCAGGTATTTACCAACGCAGTCGACAACACGCCGCTGCTGATGGCCACCCTGCTGTTTATCGCCTTCGCCCAGGTCACCACCAATGTGCTCAACAATGTGGTGCCGCCGACCTATGTCCTCATGGACGTCTTCAAGATCAAGTTCAAGATCGCTACCGTGATCGTCGGCCTGCTCGCCTTCGCCACCTTCCCGTGGAAACTGGTTCAGCCAGACTCCGCCGATGGCCTGCAGCTCTTCGTTCAGACCTACTCCGCCTTTCTCGGCCCGATCTTCGCCATCCTGGTGGTGGACTACTTCCTGATCCGGCGTCGCACCCTGGACCTCGACAAGCTGTATAACGAGACCGGACCCTATCGGGGCGTCAACCCGGCCGCCCTTATCGCCACCGCCACAGGCATCATCGCCGCGCTGAGCTTCTCGTCAATATCCTGGTACGCGAGCCTGATCCCCGCGGGCATCACCTACTACCTCTTGATGAAGAACTGGGCACCCTGCCAGCGATTCTGTCAGTAAGGCACCTGCAGACCAGGCTCCCTGACCACGAACTTGGCCTTGCCTGGCAGTAAGGCCCGTCAATACAGCGAGACCAGAAGGCTTCACACATGACTCACATGTCCGACCAAGAGCTGAAGATCCGGCATATCGATCCCAGCCTCTACAACAAGGACCTGGCCCCCATCAAGAAGGCCGATCGCAACTGGGGCTGGTTTGAAATTTTCAACGTCTGGTCGAACGACATCCAGAGCCTGTTCGGTTACACCCTGGCTGCCTCGCTGTTCATCTCCTACGGCCTCAACGGCTGGGCGGTGATGGCAGCGATCATTCTCGCCGGCTTTGTGGTAATGCTGCTGGTCAACCTGAGCGGCAAGCCCAGCGTCAAGTATGGTGTCCCCTTTCCGGTGATGATTCGTGCCAGCATGGGAGTTCGCGGAGCCAACTTCCCTGCCATGCTGCGTGCCTTCAGCCAGCGAAGATGCGCTGCAGGTCGGGCGTTTCCTCCTCCTCCTCGGTAATCGACAGGGACTCCTCGATCGCCTTGAGGTGGCGACTCATGAACGCCGCGGCACGCTCGCCACTCTTCTCCTGCAGGTAGCCGATCAGATCCTCGTGGTCATGCGTCTCACACCCCAGATGACCAGGCTTGCCGTAGACCGCCAGAATCAACGAGGAGCGAAAGCAGAGCCGCTCGACGAAATCGGCCAGGGTGGCATTGCCGGCGAGGCGCGCCAGCCGCGTATGGAAATCAGCCGAATAACGAATCGCCGCACTGTGCTCGCCCTTTCGAAGGGCCCGCTGTTCCTTGTCGGAGATTTCTCGCAACGCATGGACGCTCTCCTCGTCGATGCGCCGTGCCACCTCGGGCATCAGTCCACACTCCACCATCTGGCGAGCCTCGAACACCTCCCGAGCCTCCTCGGCGGTAGGCCGCGTGACGCTGGCTCCGCGTCGCGGTGTGAGGGTGACCAGCTGCTCCAGCGCCAGCCGCTGGAGAATCTTGCGGATTCCGGTGCGACTGACCCCAAATACTTCGGCTAGAGCATCCTCGCGCAGGCGCGCACCGGGCTTGAGCCTATGCTCGATGATGGCATCGCTGATCGCCCGGTGGATCGCCTCGTGACGTTCGGCCCCATCCCCGTTCTTGCCGCGACGCCCCCGGACCTCCTGACGCTGGTTCATGTGACCTGGCTCCCTGTGGTTGGCTACCCATATTGTATACGCAAAAACCGGGGAATTTCGTCACTTGCTCGCCTACACACGGCCAGGTTGAGGAAGCCAACGGGAAGGCGGGTCAGCGGCATCACACACGGGCTTACAGGTCATGGCGACCAGGCGGCGATGGTGGCGCGCTCCTCCTCGGTAATGCCGGTGATATTGCCCAGGGGCATGTAGCCGCTGGCAACGACCTCCTGAATCTTGTGCATCTGCTGCAGAATCTGCTCGCCGGTGTCATAGGCCAGGCCGGCCGGCGGCGCATTGAAGCCAGGCTGGGTAGGGTCGCTGGCATGGCAGGCCACACAGCGGGACTCGATAATGGGCTGCACCTCGGCAAGCGATACGCTGGCGGACATCCGGGCCTGTCCCGCACTGGCGCCGACGGTCGGCATGGCGACCCAGAAGGCGACGGCGATCAGGGCCGTTCCGGCGATCGGATAGGCGGGCTGTATCCTGCCGGCATGCATCAACACGAAGAACTGGCGGATCAGGGCGCCGGCGAAGATAAACAGCGACATGATCACCCACGCAGACTCGTGGGAGTAGGCGAAGGAGTAGTGGTTGCTGATCATCAGCAAGACCACCGGCAGCGTGAAGTAGGTGTTGTGCACCGAGCGCTGCTTGCCTCGCTTGCCATCCAGCGGATTGGGCGCCTCGCCGGCCTTCATCGCCTTCACCATGCGGCGCTGGCCCGGGATGATCCAGAAGAAGACATTGGCCGACATGGCGGTGGCCATCACCGCGCCGGTCAACAGAAAGGCCGCGCGTCCCGAGAAGATCTGAACGCTGAGATAGGAGACCACCACCATCATTACCGCCACCGCGACACCGAGCAGACCGTCACGGGTCATGTCGGGGCTGATGCGCTTGCATAGCTCGTTGTAGACCACCCAGCCGCCGAGCAGGAACAGCAGCGCCACCACATTGGCCTGCCAGCCACTCATGTTGGCGGCCCACTCCCAGCTGGCATTGGGGTTGACCAGGTAGAAGCTGGGGTTGGCCATGTAGAGCAGGATGAATAGCGCGAAGCCCGACAGCCAGGTGGTGTAGGCCTTCCAGAACGACCAGTGAAGGTCCTCGGGCAGCTTGGCCGGCGCCGTGGCGTATTTCTGATTGTGGTAGAACCCGCCGCCATGCACCGCCCACATCTCGCCGAACACCCCCTTGTCGCGATCCTCGGCGGCCTTGGGGGTACGTAGCCCATTATCCAGCATCACGAAATAGATCGACTCCCCGATCCAGGCAATCGCTGCGATGACATGTAGCCAGCGCAGCATGAAGTTTCCGAAGTCCAGCAGGTAGGCTTGCATAAGAGGCCTCGTCTAACGTCTTGTTATGGGCTGTCGGCGAGAGGGCTTTCCTCAGCTACCGCGATAGGTGGAGTAGCCATAGGGCGAGAGCAGCAGTGGCACATGGTAATGCGCATCGGCATCGGCCACGCCGAAGCGCAGCGGAATCACATCGAGGAAGCGCGGCTCCTCGGCCTCGACACCCTGAGCGCGCAGATAGTCCCCGGCATGGAAGACCAGCTCATACTGACCAGTGACGAACGCCTCACCCTCGAGGATCGGACCGTCGCAGCGGCCATCGTCATTGGTCACCACTTCCTTGAGGCGAGTGCGCCGCTCGCCCTCCAGCCGGTAGACCTCTATGCGGATACCCTCGCCCGGGCATCCCTTGGCGGTGTCGAGTACGTGGGTGGTCAGGCGTCCCATGGTGATACTCCTTGGTGTCACTTCGTGAGTTGTCGAGATAAGGGCCGGATTCGTTTGTTGATATCGGCTGCTCAGGGTTAACCTGAGAGCATGAAGACAGTTTTAGCCATTTTAGGGGTACATTTCAAAATAATTTTTGTATACATTTAGTCGACACCCTCACGACAAACTGCCTGGACAATCGTCGTGATCCCCTGCCACGCCCCGCCAAGGAGAATGACAATGAGCCACAACACCCTTACTCCGCTCCCAAGCCAGCTGGACAAGTCCGCCTTCGTGACCGCTTACGGGGAGATCTACGAGCACTCTCCCTGGGTTGCCGAGCTGGCCTGGGAGCAGGGACTGAACACTGACCACGACTCGCCCGCAGGCCTGGCGAAGGCCATGGGTGAGGTACTGACCGACGCCTCCGCCGAACAACAGCTCGCGGTGATTCGCGCCCACCCTGACCTCGCCGGCAAGGCCGCCGTCGCCGGTGAGCTGACCGACGACTCGACCCGGGAGCAGGCTGGCGCCGGCCTGGATCAGTGTTCACCGGAGGAGATGGCACGCTTCGAGCGGCTCAACGACGCCTACAAGGAGAAGTTCGGCTTTCCCTTCGTGATGGCCGTCAAGGGCAACGACCGTTATGCCATCCTGAACGCATTCGAGACCCGGCTCGAGAATGACCCCGCCGAGGAGCGCCGCACCGCGGTGGAACAGATCAACCGCATCGCCCGCTTCCGCCTCGAGGCACGAGCCGAAGCCAACGCCTGACGCGCCTTCTCCCGATCGACGGCTCTTCTTCCTGCCGATCAGCCGGGCAAGGCGCCGGGCAACCGGCGCCGGGCAACCGGCGCCCCCATGCACCGAGCACGACACCGCCCGGCATCATGCCGGGCGGTGTCGTGGTACAGGCGTTACATTAATGGGCCTCGTCAGGTCAGCGATTGACACGGGGCGCAGTACCGAGGGAGATGTCACCCTCGGTATCGGCGCCCGACAACGGCTAAGCGTCAGACCCCTGCCCTGCAGCCGCGGCGTCGGCCCGTGCAATCTCTTCGCGTTCACGCCGCTCGTCGGCCAGAGATCGACTCGGCAGCACGATATTGAGCACGAAGGAGGTGATCGCCGCCACCACGATCGGCGCGCCCCCGATAACGCTCTGAACCATCTGCGGAAACTGCTCGATGGCCGCCGGCACCTGGGAGATACCCAGGGCCAGGGCCAGGGAGAGGCCGACGATGGTCACGTTGCGGGCCGAAAGCTCATCCTTGATGAGCAGCTGGATCCCGGTCATGGTGATCATCCCGAACACCGTGACCGTCGCACCGCCCAGTACCGGATAGGGGATGGTGGTCATGATGGCGCTGAACTTGGGGCTCAGGCCAGCGAGCACCATGAACAGGCCGGCGATGGCCAGCACCGACCGGCTGATTACCTTGGTCATGGCCACGATGCCGACGTTCTGGCTGAAAGTGGAGGTCGGCACGTAGGCGAAGCCCACACCGAAGATCGCCGGCAGCCGTGCGCCGAACTTCCACACCCCGTAGAGGTGGAACAGGGTGCAGATCCCTGAGGCGAGCACCGCCACCTGGATCAGCAGCAGCTTCTCCTGAGGCGTGGAGCCGACCACCCCCGCGATGATGATCGGCGGGGTAATCACGCCGGCGATCATCGCCAGCACATGCTGCAGCGAGATAGGCAGCGCCTTGTAGATCGGCGGCCGCCCCTGGAAGTCGAATAGGGAGATGTTGCGCGTCTTGGTTGTCATGGGGCTATCCGGGACTGTTGTTATACGTCGCCAACCAATACAGCATGTCGACACTAAATAAAATTAATAGCGCCCTTTTTAGATACAAAGTTGTATACACTTTAACTGCTTGACGGAGGACAGACACTCCAGCCGCTTCGGCGCCTCGACGAGATCACGACACCTTCTAGACTGAAGGGAAGAAAGAGCCGGAGTGGATTCCCCATGTTTCAACACCGACGTGACGCAGCCGAACGCCTGGCCACGAGGCTCAGCCACCTGCGTGGCCTACACCCACTGGTGCTGGCCATTCCCCGTGGTGGGGTGCCCATGGGGCGAGTCATCGCCGACGCCCTGCAGGGGGAGCTAGACGTGGTGCTGGTGCGCAAGATCGGTGCACCGGGCAATCCGGAATACGCCATCGGCGCGGTCAGTGAGGATGGCAGCGTGCACCTGGAGGAGGAGGCACGGCACTGCCGGGAGGAGTGGCTGGCCGATGCGATTGCCCGCCAGCGGGAGTTGATCGAGGAGCGCCGCCGGCGCTATACCCCGGTGCGCAGCCCCATCGATCCGACGGGGCGCATCCTGGTGGTGGTGGATGACGGCAGCGCCACCGGCGCGACCATGGCCGCGGCACTGGCGACCCTTCGCCAGCGCCATCCCGCACGCCTGATCGCCGCCCTGGGCGTGGCGCCGCCCGACACCGTGGCGCGGCTGGAGACGCTGGCCGACGAGGTGGTCTGTATCGGGGTGCCCGGGCACTTCGCCGCCGTGGGCCAGTTCTTTACCGATTTCGATCAGGTCAGCGACGACGAGGTGGTGGCCCTGCTTGCCGCCGACGATGACGCTACGTCAGCCACGCCCTGACCCACCGTCGGTGCGGGCCGCCTCAGCGATAGGCACCCTCGATGTCGGTGATGCGCATGGCATGCCGCCCCAGCCCACCGTGCAGATCCAGCATGCGCTCGAGCCAGGCATGGACCGGATCGGCATTGGAGACCAGATCGGCGCTGGAAACGCAGCGCGCCCACATGAAGTTGCCGAACACCAGATAGTCGGCTGCCGCCGGGGACGCTCCGTCGATGAACTCCGACTCCTTGAGCAGGCCGCGCAGCGGTTCGAGCGCCGCATCGAGCTGGGCGAGTCCCCTGGAGGGCGAGTGAAACTCCTCCAGCGTACGGCCGAAGCGTTTTTCACGCGTTTCGCGGAAGTAGTCCCGGTCATCGGGATGAATCGCATTGAGCAGATCCATGATGATCGTACGCAGCATGGCCGGTGCCAGGGTGCGCTCGGCAAAATGCTTGAAGAAGCGGGCGCGCGCCGCGGCCAGCCCTTCACCGATCAGTGGCGCCTCCGGGTAGGTGCGGTCCAGGTAGCGCAGGATCTCATAGCTGTCGGTCACGACCGTTTCGCCATCGACCAGCACCGGCACCTTGTCATGATCGGCGAACGCCAGGGCCTCCCGGTCGGTGAAGCGCCACGGCCGCGCCTCGACTTCCAGCCCCTTGTGAGCCAGGGCATATCGCACGCGCCAGCAGAATGGCGAGAAGCGCAGCTCCTCGTCGACACCACACAGGTCATACAGTACTCGAGACATACGAACCTCTCCTCAGCGTAAAGGGCAATCACCCGACGAAGTCTGCCAGGCTCCTGGACCCGGTGTCAGGCCGCTCACCATGCTCACCCTCGGCGAGGCTGCTGTCCATTAGTCTAATAAACACTTGGGGTTTAACGGCCCCCGTCCCCTGCCGATTTTTAAATTTCATCTTCTTATCAGTCGGTTAGCGATAAGGCGACGGATAGACAAACTATCGAAATATTGGTCATACCAACTTTCCAGAGATGGAAAGCCTCTCCTTGACGCCGTAATGTCCGGCTAGCTGAACATTCGGCCGATCCCCTTTGGTCACAACAACGACTCCCGATCGAGGAACCCTATCCATGAATGACACCCTTCTCGCACTGCTGGCCTTCGCGCCCCTGGTGCTTGCCGGCGTGCTGCTCATCGGTCTGCGCATGGCGGCCAGGACCGCCATGCCGATCGTCTTCGTGGTCACCGCCATCATCGCCCTGTTTGCCTGGGAGATGACCGCCACCCGCGTCATGGCCTCTACCCTCCAGGGCCTGATGCTCACGGTATCGATCCTGTGGATCATCTTCGGTGCCATCCTGCTGCTCAACACCCTGAAGCATTCGGGCGGCATCAAGGCCATCCGCAACGGCTTCTCCGGCATCAGCCCCGATCGCCGCGTCCAGGCAATCATCGTCGCCTGGCTGTTCGGCTGCTTTATCGAGGGCGCCTCCGGCTTCGGCACCCCCGCCGCCGTCGCGGCCCCGCTGATGGTGGCACTGGGCTTCCCGGCACTGGCCGCCGTGGTGGTGGGAATGATGATCCAGTCCACACCGGTCTCCTTCGGTGCCGTCGGCACCCCCATCGTGGTGGGCGTCTCCGGTGGCCTGGACCGCACCGGCATCACCGAGACCCTCGAGGCCGGCGGGGCCAGCTGGATGGAGTACTTCCATCTGATCGCCGGTGAGGTCGCGGTGACCCACGGCATCGTCGGCATCCTGATGCCCTTGATCATGGTGGTCGTCATGGTGCGCTTCTTCGGTGCCAACCGCTCCTGGAGGGAGGGGCTCTCCATCGCCCCCTTCGCTCTCTTCGCCGGGATCAGCTTCGTGGTGCCCTACATGCTGGCCGGCGTGCTGCTGGGGCCGGAGTTCCCGTCGATGATCGGTGCCATGGTCGGTCTGGCCATCGTCGTGCCGGCCGCTCGCCGCGGCTTCCTGATCCCCAGCGACACCTGGGACTTTCCGGAGAGCAACGCCTGGCCCGACTACTGGATCGGCAAGCTCGAGATCAAGCTGGATGACGTCACCGGCAAGGCACCGGTCTCCACCCTGATGGGCTGGGTACCCTATGTGCTGCTGGCTGTGATCCTGGTCGCCTCGCGCACCATCGACCCCCTCAAGAGTGCGCTGACGTCGTTCTCCCTCGGCTGGAGCAATATCCTCGGCGAGGCAGGAGTCTCCGGCGCCATCCAGCCCCTCTACCTGCCGGGTGGCATCCTGCTGATGGTGGTGCTGCTCACCGCCCTGCTCCACCGCATGCGCATGGGCGAGATCAAGGCGGCCTTCGGCGAGTCCACCCGAACCATCCTCGGCGCCGGCTTCGTACTGATCTTCACCATTCCCATGGTGCGGATCCTGATCAACTCGGGTGTCAATGCCGCCGACCTGGTCTCCATGCCGGTCGCCATGGCCCAGCTGGTGGCCAACAGCGTGGGTGATATCTACCCCTTCTTCGCCCCCGCCGTGGGCGCACTGGGGGCCTTTATCGCCGGCTCCAACACGGTCTCCAACCTGATGCTGGCCGACTTCCAGTTCAATGTCGCCCAGCAGCTCGGCCTCTCCACCGCCTTCATGGTGGCCCTGCAGGCCGTGGGTGCCGCCGCGGGCAACATGATCGCGATCCACAACGTGGTCGCCGCCTCGGCCACGGTGGGCCTGCTCGGCCGCGAGGGCGAGACCATCCGCAAGACGATCCTGCCGACGATCTACTACCTCGTCGCCACCGGGATCATCGCGCTGGTCGCCTTCTATCTGCTGGGCATCGGCGATCCCCTGCTCGGCCTCGGCTGACCGGGCCACGCCGTCGCAAACACATCGCCCCCGGCATTGCCGGGGGCGATGGCGTCTCGAGGCGCTGGCCGAGCTACGGTGACGGCTGGCGGCGGGGTTACTCCCAACCCTCCAGCCGCATCGTCGATCGCTCGAGGCGCTCGTCCTCGGCCTCGATCTCGCGCAGGGCCTCGCCGATGCTGTTCAGGTGCTCCAGCGCCACACGACGCGCCAGCTGCGGCTTGCCCTTGACCACGGCATCATGCAGGCGCGCATGCTGACGATTGATCATCTCGCGGGGTTGCGGACGATGATAGAGATTCTTCACCGAGGCGAAGACCGAACTGAGCAGCAGCTCGGTCAGGTTCTGCAGGGTATGTACCAGCACCGGGTTATGGGAGGCCTGGGAGATCGCCAGATGGAAGGCGTGGTCGAGCCTCGCCAGACGCTCCACATCGATGGGATCGGCGCTTGCCACATAGTCGGCCATCTCCCGATAGCGCCGGGTGATCAGGACCCTATCCGCCGGATTGCCGCGACTGGCGGCCAGCTGCGCCGACTCCCCCTCGAGCAGGGCTCGCACCTCGAGCAGATCGAACAGGGTCCGCGGGTGGTCGCGAAACAGGTGCATCAACGGGCTCTGCTCGCGCGCCGGAAGCAGCGCGGCCACCGTGGAGCCACGGCCGTGACGGGTCTCGATGATGCCCTTGCTGCGCAGGATGCGCATCCCCTCGCGCAGCGAGGCGCGGGACACGCCAAGCCGCTCGCACAGCCGCCGCTCCGAGGGCAGCAGCTGGCCGGTACGGAAGATTCCGTCCAGGATCAGCCGCTCGAGGCGCGCGGCCACCCCCTCCGGGGTGCGCTGTCCGCCGAGTGATTCCTCATGGGTCAACACCTTGGCATCCTCCGATCAGACCAAACATCTGGTCTGACCAGTGCACCACAAGCTGGACAGCAGCGCCAGCGCTGCCAGGATAGGAGAGTGGTGAAGCATGCCGCAGGGCACGCCACGCACCCACGAGCCGCCATCCCGGACCTTCCACCTTGACGATACGTATGGGGAATCCCCGATGAATACACAGTACGACGCTCGGCTCGATGGCGAGCCACCCCTTCTTGACCAGGCCGAGGTTCTGGCCGACCTTCGCCAGGCACTGCCCGACATGGCGCTGCTGCATCGCGAGGAGGACCTGCGCCCCTTCGAGTGCGACGGCCTCTCCGCCTATCGCGCCCTGCCCATGCTGGTGGCGCTGCCCGAGACACTCGCCCAGGTCGAGACCCTGCTCAAGCGCTGTCATGCCCTGGGCGTACCGGTGGTGACCCGCGGTGCCGGCACCGGCCTGTCGGGCGGCGCCCTGCCGCTTGCGCACGGGGTGCTGCTGGTGATGTCACGCTTCAGTCGTATCCTCGAGATCGACCCCGATGCGCGCACCGCGCGGGTACAGCCCGGGGTACGCAACCTGGCGATCTCCGAGGCGGCGGCCCCCTACGGGCTCTATTACGCCCCGGACCCCTCCTCCCAGATCGCCTGCTCCATCGGCGGCAACGTGGCCGAGAATGCCGGCGGCGTGCACTGCCTCAAGTACGGCCTCACCGTGCATAACGTGATCAAGGTCGAGGTGATGACCATCGAGGGCGAGCACATGACCCTGGGCGCCGACGCCCTGGATGCGCCCGGCTTCGATCTGCTGGCCCTGTTCAACGGCTCCGAGGGCATGCTCGGCGTGGTCACCGAAATCACCGTCAAGCTGCTGCCCAAGCCCGAGAGCGCCAAGGTCCTGATGGCCAGCTTCGACGACATCGAGAAGGCCGGCGATGCCGTGGGTGCCATCATCGCCGCGGGCATCATTCCCGGGGGGCTGGAGATGATGGACAACCTGGCCATTCGCGCCGCCGAGGACTTCATCGGCGCCGGCTACCCGGTGGAGGCCGAGGCGATCCTGCTGTGTGAACTGGACGGTGTCGAGGCGGACGTGGACGACGACTGTCAGACCGTGCGTCGCGTGCTGGAGAAAGCCGGCGCGACCGGTATCCAGCAGGCCCGTGATGAAGCCGAGCGCGCGCTGTTCTGGGCCGGTCGCAAGAACGCCTTTCCCGCCGTGGGCCGCATGTCGCCTGACTACTACTGCATGGATGGCACCATTCCTCGTCGCGAGCTGGCCCGCGTGCTCAAGGGCATCGGCGATCTCGGCGAGGAGTATGGCCTGCGCGTGGCCAACGTCTTCCACGCCGGCGACGGCAACATGCACCCGCTGATCCTGTTCGATGCCAACCAGCCCGGCGAGTTCGAGCGGGCCGAGGCGCTCGGCAGCCGCATCCTCGAGCTCTGCGTCGAGGTGGGTGGCACCATCACCGGCGAGCATGGCGTGGGCCGCGAGAAGATCCATCAGATGTGCGTGCAGTTCACTCCCTGCGAACTGGCCACCTTCCGCGCCGCCAAGGCGGCCTTCGATCCCAGGGAGCTGCTCAATCCGGGCAAGAACATCCCCACGCCGGCCCGCTGCTCCGAGTTCCGCCTGACCAAGAGCGCCGGCGATGCTCCCGCCCCGACCCAGGCCCCGAAGAGCCACGGCTGAGAGACACAAGACATGGTGACCATGAACGACACCCCGAGCCGCGACATTATCAACCACGATGCCAGTGAGGCGCTGGCCGAACGCATCCGCCGTGCCGAGGCGGAGGGCTCACCGCTACGCATCGTCGGCGGCGACACCAAGGCCTTCTACGGGCGTGAAGTGGAAGGAGAAGCCCTGTCCACCCGCGAGCACCGCGGCATCACCGAGTACGACCCGGTGGAACTGATCGTCTCGGTACGCGCCGGCACCCCGCTGCGCGAGCTGGAAAGCGTGCTGGCGGCCAACGGCCAGATGCTGCCCTGCGAGCCCCCCCACTTCGGCGAGGAGGCCACGGTCGGCGGCATGATCGCCACCGGCCTCTCCGGCCCGCGCCGCCCCTGGGCGGGCAGCGTGCGCGACTTCGTGCTGGGCACCCGCATCATCACCCGCCAGGGCAGCGAACAGCGCTTCGGCGGGCAGGTGATGAAGAATGTCGCCGGCTACGACCTCTCGCGCCTGATGGTAGGCGCCCAGGGCACCCTGGGGCTGATCACCGAGGTCTCCATGAAGGTGCTGCCACTGCCGGCGGCCACCCGCAGCCTGCACCTGGAGATGTCGCTGCCGGAAGCCCTCGAGAAGCTCGCCGAGTGGGGTCGGGAACCCCTGCCGATTACCGCCGCCGCCTGGCTTGAAGGCGCCCTGCACCTGCGCCTCGAAGGGGGCCCCAGCTCGGTGGAGGCGACCGCCAGGCGCCTCGGGGGGGACGAACTCCTCGATGGTTTCTGGGAGGCCCTGCGGGAACAGCAGCTGGCGTTCTTCGGCGCCGAGAGTGCTCGCCCGATCTGGCGACTCTCGCTGCCACACCACACCCCGGCGCTCGAGCTGCCCGGCGTGTCTCACGAGACCGATGTGCTTTACGACTGGGCCGGCACCCAGCGCTGGGTGCGCAGCGATGCCGGCCCCGAAGCGATGCGCGCGATAGCCAGCCAGGCCGGTGGCCATGCCACCCGCTGGGGTGGCCCGGGCGGCGCCCCCCAGGAGGCCCCCTTCACGCCCCTCGCCCCGGTGGTCGAGAAATATCATCGCAATCTGAAGACGCAGCTGGACCCCCAGGGGATCTTCAACCCGGGCCGGCTCTACGCGGCACTCTGAGATACACGGAGAGACGTCAAACATGCAGACGCATTTCACCGCCGAAGACCTCCAGAAACCGCATATCCGCGAGGCCGACCGGGTGCTGCGCAGCTGTGTTCACTGTGGCTTCTGCAACGCCACCTGCCCTACCTACCAGCTGCTGGGGGATGAGCGCGACGGGCCCCGTGGGCGCATCTACCTGATCAAGGAGATGCTCGAGGCGCCAGAGGAGAGCGACAAGGTCACCGAACAGACTCGCCTCCATCTCGACCGCTGCCTGACCTGTCGCAACTGCGAGACCACCTGCCCCTCCGGGGTCGAGTATCACAAGCTGCTCGATATCGGCCGCGCCGAGATCGAGCGCCGGGTCCCTCGCAAGGCGTCGGAGCGGGCACTGCGCTATGGCCTGCGCAAGGCCCTGGTCGACCCGAAACGCTTTCAGGCCCTGTTCAAGCTGGGTCTCACCTTCCGGCCGCTGGTACCAGGCCCCCTGAAGGAGAAGATGCCCCCGGCCCCGGTGGATGCCGGCCAGCGCCCGTCTGGCAAGCGTCACGCCCGGCAGATGCTGATTCTCGAGGGCTGTGTGCAGCCTGGCCTGTCACCCAACACCAATGCCGCCACCGCCCGGGTGCTGGACCGCCTGGGTATCGGCCTCGTTCCGGTGAGTGAGGCCGGCTGCTGCGGCGCCATCGACTTCCACCTCAACGCCCAGGACGAGGGGCGCGCCCGGGCGCGGGCCAATATCGACGCCTGGTGGCCACATATCGATAAGGAGGGTGAAGCGGGGGTGGAGGCGATCGTACAGACCGCCAGCGGCTGCGGCGCCTTCGTCAAGGAGTACGCCGAGATCCTGGCCGACGACCCCGACTATGCCGACAAGGCCGCCCGGGTGAGTGAGCTGGCCCGGGATCTGGTCGAGGTGCTGCGGGACGAGGAGCTCGACACCCTCGAGGTAGCACAGTCCCGGCGCCTCGCCTTCCACTGTCCCTGCACCCTGCAGCACGCCCAGAAGCTGGGGGGTGCCGTGGAAGGCGTGCTGACCCGGCTCGGCTTCACGCTGACGCCGGTGGCCGACGCCCATCTCTGCTGCGGTTCGGCCGGCACCTACTCCATCACCCAGCCCGAGCTCTCCATGCAGCTGCGTGACAACAAGCTCGACAACCTGGAGGCCGGCAGTCCCGAGGTGATCGTGACGGCCAATATCGGCTGCCAGACCCATCTCAATGGTGCCAACCGCACAACGGTGCGCCACTGGATCGAAATCGTGGATGAGGCATTAACACCAGCTACGAGCAACGAGCCTCGAGCCGCAAGCGGCTAGTAGCCCGAAGCCCGAAGCTCGAAGCTCGAAGCCCGAAGCTCGAAGCTCGAAGCTCGAAGCTCGAAGCCAATATCAACCCAGGAGACCACTCATGAAGACCAAGCCCGCCCTGACCCTGACCGACGTCAACGCCATCCTCGATGCCGCCCAGAAGGAGGCCGAAGCCAACGGCTGGGGCGTGACCATCGCCGTTGCCGATGACGGCGGCCACCTGCTTGGCCTGCGCCGCATGGACGGCGCGCCCCCCTTCAGCGCCGATGTGGCCACCCAGAAGGCCCGCAATGCCGCCATCGGCCGTCGCGAGACCCAGGCCTTCGAGGAGATGATCAACGGTGGCCGCACCGCCTTCGTCACCGCCCCCATGCAGTCACTGCTCGCCGGCGGCGTGCCGGTGCTGGTAGAGGGTGAGGTCGCCGGCACCGTCGGCATCTCCGGCGTCAAGCCCGATCAGGACGTGCAGATCGCCCGCGCCGGCGTCGCCGCCATCGTCTGACCCCCCTTGCCGAGCAGGGATGCATGACGACAGGGCCCCACCATGGTGGGGCCCTGTCGATTACGTTATCGGCGTCGTGTTACCGGTCCGAGGCGAGGTCTATGAGGCCTGACGATGCCGCCGCAGCTCACCGTTCAGGGCCTTGATAATGGTGTAGCACATCAGCAGCATCGCCACGGAGAACGGAATCGCGGTCGCCGTCACCCCCGCCTGAAGCGCCGTGAGTCCCCCCCCGATCAGCAGCACGATGGCAACCAGCCCCTCCACCGAGGCCCAGAACATGCGCTGGGTACGCGGGGCATCGATCTTGCCGCCGGCGGTGATGGTATCGATCACCAGCGATCCGGAGTCGGAGGAGGTCACGAAGAAGACCAGTGCCAGGAAGATCGCCAGGGACGACATCACACTGGTCAGCGGCAGCTCGTTGAGCATGCCAAAGAGTGACAGCTCGGGGCTGTAGGCATCGATCACGTAGTCCTTGACCAGGCTCCCCGCGGGGTCGGCATAGAGCTGATCCAGCGCCGTGGCGCCGAACACGCCCATCCAGATGAAGATGAACAGGCTCGGGATCAGCAGCACGCATATCACGAACTCGCGCACCGTGCGTCCTCGCGAGACCCGGGCAATGAACATGCCCACGAAGGGCGCCCAGCTGACCCACCAGGCCCAGTAGAAGACGGTCCAGGCCTGGCGGAAGGCGTCATCCTCGCGACCAAAGGGCATCGAGAGCGGGATGAACTCCGTGACGTAGGTCGTCAAACCTGTCCAGAAGCCGTTCAACGCCACCAGCGTCGGTCCGGCGAACAGCACGAAGAAGAAGAACAGCAGCGCCAGTACCATATTGACCTCGGAGAGCCTCTTCACACCGCCTTCGAGGCCACGCCATACCGAGACCAGGGCCACTCCGGTCACCACGATGATGGTCACCACCTGAAACTGGGTGCTGACGTCGAGACCAAAGACGAAGTTCATGCCCGCATTGGCCTGCTGCGCCCCCAGCCCCAGCGACGTCGCCAACCCGAAGAGGGTCGAGAACACCGCCAGGATATCGATGGCATGCCCCCACCATCCCCAGACGCGCTCACCGAGCAACGGAAAGAAGGCCGAGCGGATGGAGAAGGGAAGGCCCTTGTTGTAGGTGAAGATCCCCAGGGCCAGGGCCATCACCACATAGACCGCCCAGCCGTGGAGCCCCCAGTGGAAGTAGGTTCCCGCCAGCCCCATGGCGCTGGCTTCGGCGATGGCATCAGGGTCGAGAGTACCCTCGGCGCCGAAAGGCGATGTCACCCCCAGCGGCAGCGAGACGTTGGCATGGTAGACCGGCTCCAGCACACCGAAGAACATCAAGCCGATGCCTATTCCGGCGGCGAACAGCATGGAGAACCATGAAAGATAGCTATATTCGGGCCGTGCCTCCGGCCCTCCCAGTCGCACCGATCCATGGGGCAGGATCACCAGCGCCAGGCAGAACACAACGAAGAAGTTGACCACGAGCATGAAGTACCAGTCGAGCTTCCCCGTGGAGAAGGCGACAACCGACTGGAACACCTGCCCCGCCAGATCCGGGAACATCAGGGTCAGCAGGATGAACGCTATCGAGACCAGCGCCGATATGACAAAGACACGGTTGTGGACATCGAAGCCGAACGGGCCCAGCTGCCCCTCGATATTATCCTGACCGATGACATAGTCGGTCTGCATGTCGCTGTTGGCCTGATGCGGGCCCGTCACACTCGGATCGTTCATCACAGGCGCCTCGGCTGATGGGGTAGTTCGAGTATAAGTCGTATCGGCACCGAGCATGCTGGGTATTTTCACCACCGTTCGGGGAGAGACGCAGGGTCACCGGCTGACGGTGATTGAAGTGCCTGTCCGATGCCCCGAAAGGCAGTAACCAGTATGATGGGGTCGCACTCCGCCATCCGCGGGGCCCCTGCGTTGGAAATGAGAGGATCTGGATGTCACCGCTTGCCTTCCTGGCGCCGCTCGGCGCCGTGCTGATCTGGTCCGGCAACATGACCATCAACCAGCTGACCGTCGGTGCCATTGCCCCCAGCAGCATCGCCTTCCTGCGCTGGATACTGGCCCTCGTCGTGCTTACCCCCCTGGTGGCCCCGGCAGCCTGGCAACACCGTGCGACGATCCGCCGGGAGTGGCCAAAGCTCGCCGTGCTGGGACTGCTTGGCATGGGACTATGGCAGGGTCTCGCCTATATGGCCGCCGAAACCACCAGCGCCACCAATATGGGTATCCTGGCCGCCATGGTACCGCTGCTCACCGTGCTGCTCAGCGCCCTGATCCTGCGCGAGCCACCGAGTCTCGGCGGGGTTGCCGGCGGTGCCCTGGCGCTGGTCGGCGTGGCGATCCTGTTGGGACGTGGCAACCCGCTCTCGCTGCTGGAGCTGACGGTGGCCAGGGGCGACGCCCTGATGCTGGTGGCTGCCACCTGCTATGCGCTCTATGGCGTCATGCTCAAGCGCTGGCCCATCGAACTACCACCCTGGGTACTGCTCTATGGCCAGGTGATCTTCGCCGTGCTGATCCTGCTGCCGACCTACCTGCTGGGGCCGATGACGCCGGTGGACTCCGGCAATATCGGTCTGATTCTCTACGCCGGCATCCCCGCCTCCATCATCACCACCTTCCTGTGGATGCTGGCGATCCGCCGCATCGGCGCCAGCCAGGCCAGCATCTTCATCAACCTGATGCCGCTGTTCAGTGCCATCATCGCCATGTTCGCCCTGGGCGAGCGTATTGCGTTCTTCCACTTCCTGGGCGGTGCCCTGATCCTGGCCGGTGTGGTGATGGCCCAGACCCTGACTCAGCCGCTAGCCATTGCCCACCGTTGCGTCCTCGGTCAAGAGAAGAACCAGTAGCAGACGACAATGGCGGTGAGGATACCGGTCAGGTCGGCCACCAGGGCACAGCCCAATCCATGGCGGATCCTGCGGATGCCCACCGCCCCGAAGTAAACCGCCAACACGTAGAAGGTGGTCTCGGTGCTGCCCTGCATGGTGGCCGCCAGCAGCGACGGGAAGCTATCCACACCGAAGGTGTCCATGGTCTCGATCATCATCGCTCGGGCACCGCTACCCGAAAGTGGCTTGATAAAGGCCGTGGGCAACGCCTCGACGAAGCGAGTATCCCAACCGAGTCCCTCTGCCAGCCAGCGGAATCCGGCCAGGCCGGCATCCAGCACCCCGCTGGCCCGCAGCACACCCACCGCTACCAGCATGGCAATCAGATAGGGCAGCAAGGTCACGGAGAAGCGCACCCCCTCCCTGGCTCCTTCGATAAAGGCCTCGTAGACATTCACCCGGCGCCAGGCTCCCACCACCAGGAAAAGCACCACGATACCGAATAACGCCAGATTGCCCACCAGGGTAGAGGTAGCGGCCAGCACCTGAGCCGACATCCCTGCCAGCATGGATAGCAGCAGTCCCAGCGCCAATCCGGCACCCAGCAGGTAGGCCAGCACCACGGGCTGCCACAGGCGGATTCGCTGCATCACCGCCACACTGAGCAGCCCGGCCACGCTGGAAGCCGTCGTGGCCAGCAGAATCGGCAGGAAGACGGCCGTCGGCTCCGCAGCCCCCTGCTGGGCGCGATACATGAAGATGGTGACCGGCAGCAGGGTCAGGGACGAGGTATTGAGCACCAGGAACAGAATCTGCGCATTGCTGGCGCGATCACTGACGGGGTTGAGTTCCTGCAGGGAGTGCATCGCCTTGATGCCGATGGGAGTGGCGGCGTTGTCCAGCCCCAGGATATTGGCGGCGAAGTTCATGGTGATCAGGCCCATGGCCGGATGGCCGCTGGGCACCTCGGGCATCAGGCGACAGAAGAGTGGGTCGAGCAGGCGAGCCATCAGCCGGATCATCCCGGCGCGCTCGGCAATAGCCAGAAACCCCAGCCACAGGGTCATGGTGCCGGCCAGCACGATCACGATCTCGACGCTGAGTTCTGCCATCTCGAACAGTGCCGCGACCAGGCGTGCGAATACCTCGGGATCCCCCGCCCCCAGCCACTGCCAGAGAGCCGCGACAAGGGCGGCCAGAAAGAAGCTCAGCCAGATTCCATTCAGCATGGTGCGACCTTCCCATGGAGAGACGACATTCGGAGGGTACCCAATCCCACCCGCACTGCCCATGCCTGAGAGATTCGAGTGGTCCGAGAGGCTCGCCGCCCATGCTAGACTGCCCGCTCTGACTCGACCGACCAAGGATGCGCCATGTCCCTCGACGACCTGCACCTCACCCTTCGCAATCTGACGCTGGACGACTACCCCCAGCTCGAGTCACTGATGGATGCCGTCTACCACGATATCGGCGGCGCCTGGTCGCGACACACCATCGAGCGCCTGATCGGTGACTTCCCCGATGGCCAGGTCGCCATCGAGGACGACGGCCGCCTGGTGGGCATCGCCCTGACCGTCAGGGTCGATTACGACGAATTTACCAACCCGCACAAGTATGATGACCTGATCGGCAAGCGCGAGGTGATCCTCGACAACGCCGAGGGCGACGCCATGTACGGGCTGGACGTGCTGATTCACCCGGACTACCGCGGCTACCGCCTGGGACGACGCCTCTACGATGCCCGCAAGGAGCTCTGCCGCTCGCTCAACCTGCGTGCGATCCTCGCTGGCGGGCGTATTCCCCAGTACCACCAGCACGCCGAGGAGCTCAGCCCCACCCAGTACATCGACCGGGTGGCCCGCAAGGAGATCCACGACCCGATCCTCTCCTTCCAGCTGGCCAACGACTTCCAGGTCAAGCGCCTGCTGCGCGACTACCTGCCCGAGGACGAGCAGTCCCAGGGCTATGCCACCCTGCTGGAGTGGAACAACTTCCTCTATGAGCCCGCCGAGCTGGTCCTCGACACCCGCAAGACCCAGGTCCGTGTCGGTGCGGTGCAGTGGCAGATGCGCGAGTTCGACTCGGTGGAGGCGGTGCTGCAGCAGGTGGAGTACTTCGTCGATGCCCTTTCCGACTACCAGAGCGACTTCGCGGTCTTCCCGGAGCTCTTCAACGCGCCCCTGATGGGGCTGCAGGACCGCGCCGCCCAGCAGGACCAGATGGCCGCCATCCGCTTCCTGGCCAGCTTTACCGAGCGCTTCAAGACCGAGCTCTCGCGCATGGCGGTCTCCTACAATATCAATATCATCGCCGGTTCCATGATCGAGGTGGGCGAGGACGACCGCCTCTACAACGTCGCCTACCTGTGTCACCGCGACGGCACCCTCGAGCGCCAGGCCAAGCTGCATATCACGCCCCAGGAACGCCGCGACTGGGTGATCGAGGGCGGCGACGACCTCCAGGTATTCGACACCGACGCCGGACGCGTCGGCATCCTGATCTGCTACGACGTGGAGTTCCCGGAGCTGCCAAGGCTGCAGGCCGAGCAGGAGATGGATATCCTCTTCGTGCCCTTCTGGACCGATACCAAGAACGGCTACCTGCGGGTGCGCCACTGTGCCCAGGCCCGCGCCATCGAGAACGAGTGCTATGTGGTGCTGTGCGGCAGCGTCGGCAATGTGCCCTCCATCGAGAACATGGAGATCCAGTATGCACAGTCGGCGGTGTTCTCGCCCTCGGACTTCGCCTTCCCCCACGACGCCGTCCTCAACGAGACCACCCCCAACACCGAGATGATGCTGTTCTCGGACCTCGACCTGACCCGGCTGACCGTGGTGCGCAACGAGGGCTCGGTGACCAACCTCAAGGACCGCCGCAAGGACCTGTTCGACCTGCGCTGGCGCGACTGGTCATGGAAGTCCGGGGGCCGGCCATCCGGGGCCGATCTCGACGAGAGCTGAGGAGGCGCCTGAGCGATGCTGAACCGCCTGCGCCGCTGGCGCGAGCAGCGCTTCGCGGCGCGCCATCCCCTGCCGGAAGAGGCCTGGCGGGAGGCGCGCCACCGCGTACCGTTGCTGGCCGCCCTCGGCGAGGAGGAGGCCCGGTGCCTGGGCCAGCGCGCCTGGCGTTTCCTGCACGCCAAGCGCATCAGCCTGCATCCGGAGCTTGCCGAGGCCACGACCTTCGACCTGCCGGCGCGACTCGCCCTGGCCGGTCAGGCCTGCCTGCTGACACTGGGCTGGCGCGACGATGAACACCTCGAGGCCTTCGGCAACGTCCATGAGGTCCTCATCCTGCCCGACGCCTTTCGGCGTCGCGTGGAGGAGATGGACGAGTTCGGCGTGGTCCACGAGTATGACGACGAGCGTGCCGGGGAGACCTCCCACCAGGGGCCGGTGGTGGTGGCCTTCCCCGACCTGATGGAGAGCGGCGACTTCTCGGGCTTCAATGTGCTGATTCACGAGTTTGCCCACAAGCTCGACCTGGGCAACTCCCTGGATGTTGACGGCTTCCCGCCGCTGCCCGGCGATATCGACCCGCGGGAGTGGCACCGGGTGTTCATGGCGGTGTGGGATGACCTTCAGGCCCGCCTCGCTCGCGGTGAGGCTACCCCCATCGACGACTATGCCGCCACGCACCCCGGCGAGTGCTTCGCGGTCTGCTGCGAGGCCTTCTTCACCGCCCCCGACCTGTTGCATGATGCCTATCCGGCCCTCTTCGACCTGCTCGGCCGCTACTTCCGCCAGCAGACGCTGGCCCGACTGCCGCCCTCGGCGGACCAGGCCCGGCCCGAACACCATTGACCCCACTGGCTCATTACCGATTGCCCGTTACCCTCTGGAGGCACCGATGATCGATCTGCGCAGCGATACCGTCACCCGCCCCAGCGCCGCCATGCGCGATGCCATGCATGCCGCCCCGGTGGGCGATGATGTATGGGGCGATGACCCCAGCGTGGCTCGCTTCGAAAACGCCCTGGCCGAGCGTGCCGGCAAGGCCGCCGCCCTGCTCTTCCCCAGCGGCACCCAGAGCAATCTGGCCGCCCTGCTCGCCCACTGTCAGCGGGGCGACGAATATATCGCCGGCCAGCAGGCCCACACCTACAAGTACGAAGGCGGCGGCGCCGCGGTTCTCGGCGGCATCCAGCCTCAGCCGGTGGAGCACGCCGAGGATGGCTCGCTGCCGCTTGACCGCATCCGCGCCGCCATCAAGCCCGACGATTTCCACTTCGCCCGCACCCGCCTGCTGGCACTGGAGAACACCATCGGCGGACGCGTGATCGATGCCGACTATATGCACCAGGCCACCGAGCTGGCTCGGGAGCACGGCCTGGCCACCCACCTGGACGGCGCCCGACTGTTCAATGCCGCGGTGGCCACCGACACCTCGCTGGCCACGCTCTGCGCGCCCTTCGACACGGTCTCCCTGTGCTTCTCCAAGGGGCTTGGCGCGCCGATGGGCTCGGCCCTGGTGGGCCCCCAGGCACTGATCGACGCGGCACGACGCTGGCGCAAGGTGCTGGGTGGGGGCATGCGTCAGTCGGGCATCATCGCCGCCGCCTGCCACTACGCGCTGGACCACCAGGTGGCGGACCTCGCCGATGACCACCGCCGCGCCGAGCGCCTGGCGGCGGGCCTGCGGGCGCTGCCGACCATCGAGGTGCTCTCCCAGGCCACCAACATGCTCTTCCTGCGGGTGCCGGAGCCTCATATCGCGCCACTGCGGGCCTGGCTGGCCGAGCGCGAGATCCTGATCGAGGTTCTCTATGACACCCGCCTGGTGGTGCACCGCGACCTGGATGACGCGGCCATCGATGCCACCCTGGCGGCATTCGAGGAGTATCTGGCGCAATAGCCCTGTTGCTTAACTGACAATGGCCCGAATGACATCGGGGCAGCGCACCGAGGGTGACCCATGGAGAAACTGGAGATTCGTGCCCTGACCAGGGCCGAGGCCCGGACCGCCGCCGGGCTGCTCGGCCGGGGCATGCGCGACAATCCCACCCACATCAGGGCCTTCGGGGCCGACCCAGTCCGGCGTGAGCGCACCCTACGACGAATCTTCGTGCCCTTCCTGCAGCGCCAGCTAGGTGAGGGTCGAGTCCTCGGCGCCTTCGCGGGCCAGCGACTGGTCGGCGTGGCGGCCCTGGCCGCCCCGGGTGGCTGCCAGCCGACCCTTGCCGACAGGGGGCGAGCGCTGCCGGCCCTGCTCGCGAACGGCCCGGCGAGCGCCCTGCGCATGCGGGCCTGGGTGCGGGTGTGGGCCAGGCGAGATGCCGGCATGCCACGGCACTGGCACCTCGGGCCGCTGGCGGTCGCCCCCGAGTGGCAGGGTCAGGGAGTCGGCAGCCGGCTGCTGAGTCGGCTATGCGATTACCTCGACCGACAGCGCGACCTGGGCTACCTGGAGACCGACCTTCCCGAGAATGTCCGGCTCTATCGACGCTTCGGCTTCGAGACCCTGGCCAGCGAGCCCGTGATCGGAGTGACTCACTGGTTCATGCAGCGCCAGCCCGACGGCTAGCATCGAGGGGGCTGGCGGCCAGCCACATGACCCCGCGAAGCACCGCCCCTGCGAAGCATCGAATCTTACGAAGCACCGGCCCCTGCGAAGCACCGAAAAGGGCGGCCCGCCGGCCGGCTGTCTCAGGACCGGCCCATGGCGAGCCGGCGCTTCAACCACTCCCAGAGCAGCGCCGCCTCCGGCCGGGCCGGTGCGCGCGCCGGGCGCACCAGCCAGAACGCTTCGTCGCTCTCGACCTCCCAGTCGAGCGCCGCCACCAGATCGTCTCGATGCTCCACCAGCCGCCGATGCGTCAAGGCGATGCCCTCGCCCAGTGCCGCGAGGGAGAGCGTCATCGTTTGCGTATCACAGATCAGCGGGGCTCGGCGCGAGGCCAGTGCCGGCACCCCAGCGGCCTCCAGCCAGGTCGGCCACCCCACCTCGAACCCCACCGCATGCAGCAGGGTGTGCTCCGCCAGGTCGGCCGGCCTGGTGATGCGCTCGGCCAATGCCGGGGCACACACGGGCAGCATGGTGTCGCTGCCCAGCGATACCGCCTCCATGCCTGACCATCTCCCCTGACCGTAACGGATCTCGATGTCGGCGCCCTCGGGCCCGAAGTCATCGGGCCAGATGGCACTGACGAGTCGCAACGCCACCTCGGGATACTCGCGGCGAAAGGCGCCCAGGCGCGGCGCCAGCCAGTTCTGCTGCACCACCGGTGTGGTGCGTAGCGTGACCGGTGCCTCATCGGTCTCGCCGAAGACCTCCCGAGTGCCCTCGGCCAGCCGGGTAAAGCCGTCCTGAAGACTGGGCAACCACGACTGCCCGGCCGGCGTCAGGCTCAGGCTGCGGGGGTGACGCACGAAGAGCTTCTGACCCAGGCGGTCTTCCAGAAGACGAACTCGCTGGCTGATGGCCGCCTGGGTCACCCCAAGCTCCTGTCCGGCGGCGGTGAAGCTCAGGGTGCGGGCGGCGGCCTCGAAGGCCTGGAGCCAGGCCAATGGGGGCAGGGCACTCATGAAATAGGCTGCCATAAATAAACTTGGGTCATAGGCGCCAGATTAATCGTTTGTGAACGCCGGGGGCAATCTCCATCCTTGGCGCCAGCCAACCGCCAGGAGAGTGATCATGTCCTTGACCCGCGAACAGCGCCCGCATCTGCCCATGGGCGAGCTGAACGACTACACCCAGGCACCGGGCCTCACTCGTGCCGAGGCAGACGACCGTTGTCTGCTGCTGACCTGGGAGGGCGATGAGCAGGCCTCGTTCCCGCTGATCTGGCTGCGCGACCACTGTGCCTGCCCCGAATGCCGCCACCCACAGACTCGCGAGCGTCTCTCCCTGCCCCGGGAGGCACCCGACGCGGCGGTGGGGGTGCAGGTGGAGGACGGCAACCTGACGGTGAACTGGGCCGACGGCCATGTCAGCCGCTTCGATGCGGGCTGGCTGCAACAACGTCGCCCGGGCTGCCCGCCGAAGGATGTGGTGCCCAGGCGTCGCCCCTGGGGGGAGAGCTTCAGCCCCGTGCGCGTGGCCCATGGTGATTTCACCGCCGGCGCCGCAGGCGAGCGTGAGTGGCTGACCGCCCTGCTCCGCGACGGCCTGGTGCTGCTCGAGGAGGGCCCCCTGGCAGACGAGGAGGTCAGTCGCCTGGCCGAGCGCATCGGGCCGCTGCGCCCCACCAACTTCGGTGCGCGTTTCGATGTGCGCTCCAAGCCCAACCCCAACAATGCCGCCTATACGGCCATCGCCCTGGCACTGCATACCGACCTGCCCAACTGGCGCCAGCCGCCGGATATTCAGCTGCTCTACTGCCTGGAGAATGGCGCCGAGGGCGGCGAGTCGATCTTCGCCGACGGCTTCGCCGCCGCCGAGAGCCTGAGACAATCGTCCCCCGAGGCCTTTCGACTGCTCAGCGAGACCCCTATCGACTTCCGCTTCCAGGACGAGCATCACGATATCGTCTGGCGGGCGCCGGTGATCGCCCTCGATGAGGCGGGCAGCGTCATCGAGGTACGCCTCAACAACTGGATTCGCGACAGCCTTCTTCTGCCGGCCGAGACCATCGAAGCCTGGTATGCCGCCTATCGCACCTTCTGGCAGCGGGTCCACGCCCCACAGCATCGACTGGAGTTCGCCCTGGCCCCGGGCGAGATGGTCGCCTTCGACAATCGGCGCGTCCTGCACGGCCGCAACGCCTTCGATCCCAACAGCGGTCGCCGCCACCTCCAGGGCACCTATCTGGATCTCGATATGTGCGAATCTCGCCTGAGGGTGCTGGCTCGGCAAGCGTGATATCTCCATGCTCTAGGTCATGACGACCCTGAACGGCAAGCCTGCCTGGCCGGCGGTCGAGGCCAGCCTGTAGGTCCGGATCCGGCGGCGGCTTTGGCTGCCGGGCCTGCTGCCGTATGCTATAGCGTGACGCTCACCAGGAGTCTTCGCGCCCCATGAGTCGCCCTATCGGCATCATTGCCCTGCTGCTCACTCTGCTCGTCGCACTGGGCCTGCTTTGGCAGTGGCTGGCCATGCAGGACCTGCTTACCGTCGACGCCCTCCTGGCGCTGGCCCGGGGCTCGGTGGCCTGGCAGGATGCCCCCTGGGCCGTGCTGGCGGTGATGGCGATCTACGCCGGGGCCTCGCTGGTGATGTTTCCGCTGAGCCTGCTGGTGGGTGCCACCGGGCTGCTGTTCGGCCCCTGGTGGGGCTTCGGCTACGCCCTGGCGGGCACCATGACGGCCTCGCTGGTGACCTGGTGGGTGGGCCGTCGCATCGGCCGCGAAGCGCTGCTGCGCCATGGTGGCCGACGCCTCAGGGGGGTGTCTCGCTACCTCTCCGGCCGTGGCATCCGCACCATGGCCCTGGTCAATTTGCTGCCACTGGCACCCTTCACCCTGACCAACATGATGGCGGGGGCCTTCCATCTTCGCCTGCGCGATTACATGCTCGGCTCGCTGCTGGGTATCGCCCCGGGGCTCGCCGGGGTCACCCTGCTGGGCAGCCAGCTCGGTGAGCTGGCGACCGCCGAGAGCCGTGGCGAGCTGGCCTGGGGGGCCGGTGGCCTGCTGCTGGCGGTACTGATGCTGGTCGCGCTCAAGCGCTGGGCGGATCGCCGCCGCTGAACACGTCCTACTTTGCGGGCCCACCGGGCCACCAGTCGGGGCGCTCCTCCTCCCAAGTGGCATGCATCAGCTTGCCGAGCACGCGGCCACGATGCCTAAGCAACTGCCACTCAGCGCCTAGCCGATGACGCATCAACTCCCAGCCCCCCTCGTCGGCATGGGTGAAGGGCCCACCCGAGGCGATGGCTCGGCGGTAGACCTCCAGACATCGCTGGGCACAGCTCATCTCGTCGAAGGCCGCCGCCGTCTCCTCAGCTCCTGCCGCCAGGGGGGCTCGCCGTTCCGGATCGACGAGTTCGCCGAGCACCGCTGCCATGGCCTCGGCATCGTCACTCCTGAGTAGCCGCCCGTTGCTGCCATCGCGCACCACCTCGCGAATCCCGGGGGCATCCACGGCCACCACGGGTAGCCTGGCGGCCATGGCCTCGGCCACGACCATGCCCTGGGTCTCGCTGTGGGAGGCGAAGGCGAACAGGTCCATGGCGTGGTAGGCGTCGATCAGCGCCTGGCCCTGAAGACGGCCGGTAAAGTGCACCCGCGGCAGTACGCCGGCCTCACCGAAGCGAGCCTCCATGTCGGCCTGTGCCTCTCCCTCCCCCACCACCAGGCAGTGGAGACGCTCGTCACGAGCTAGTGCCAGACCGATGGCACGGGCCAGGAAGTCGAGGTTCTTCTCATGGGCCAGCCGCCCCAGGTGGCCGATCACGCAGACATCATCGGGAATCCCCAGCCGCCCTCGCCAGTGCTGCCCCTCACCCGCCAGATAGCGCCGGGTATCCACCCCGCTGGGCACCACGCTGATCATCGCCTCGACGCCACGCTCGACCAGCAGCCGCTGAATGCTCTCGCTGGGCGCGATCACCTCGTCACACAGCCGGGTGTACTCGGTGGAGAGCGCGACCGCGAAACGCTGCATGCGGGGGGAGTCACCGGGCACATAGTGGGTGTAGTGCTCGTAGAGGGTGTGGTGGGTAAACACCAGCGGCAGGCCATAGGTCTCGGCGGTGCGGGCGGCGGTATCGCCGAGCAGGAAGGGGTGGTGGGAGTGCACGATATCGGGATCGAAGGCCTCCACCGCCTCGTGGAGCTGGCCCGGGATCGGGACCGGCAGCGAGAAGTCACTGCCGTTGAAGTGCTGCACGGCGGCTACCCGCTCCACCCCCTCTTCGTCCTCCGGCTGACCGTCGAGACGCGGCGCCACCACCAGCACACGATGCCCCAGCTCGCGCAGTCGCGTGGCCAGGCGCTGTACCGACTCGCTGACCCCGCCGACGATGGGCAGATAGGTGTTGGTAAACATCAGTATGTTCACGATGAACGCTCCACGATCCGGAATGTTAGTGTAGCTTCCTGCCTTATGCGTTCACACAGCCCCCTTTCAGAGGAGCCCTACATGACCCACCGCATCGCAGTGATCCCCGGCGACGGCATCGGCAAGGAGGTGATGCCCGAGGGCGTGCGTGCCCTCCAGGCCGCCGCCGAGCGCTTCGGCATCGCGCTCGAGCTTGCGCCCTTCGATTTCGCCAGCTGCGACTACTACGCCGAACATGGCCAGATGCTGCCCGGCGACTGGTTCGAGATTCTGAAGGAGTTCGACGCCATCTTCTACGGTGCCGTGGGCTGGCCGGAGACCGTACCGGACCATGTCTCGCTCTGGGGCTCGCTGCTGCAGTTCCGGCGCCGCTTCGACCAGTACATCAACCTGCGCCCCTGCCGCCTGCTGCCTGGCATAAAAAGCCCGCTCGCCAACCGCCAGCCGGGTGATATCGACTTCTACGTGGTGCGCGAGAACACCGAGGGGGAGTACTCCAGCGTCGGTGGCAGGATGTTCGAGGGCACCGAGCGCGAGGTGGTGATCCAGGAGACGGTGATGACCCGCCACGGCACCGATCGGGTGCTGAAGTTTGCCTATGAGCTGGCCCAGTCACGGCCACGCAGGAAGCTCACCTCGGCCACCAAGTCCAACGGCATCGCCATCACCATGCCGTGGTGGGACGAGCGGGTGGCCGAGATGGGCAGGCACTACCCCGAGGTCGCCGTGGACCAGTTCCATATCGACATCCTCACCGCCAACTTCGTGATGCACCCCGACTGGTTCGACGTGGTGGTGGCCAGCAACCTGTTCGGCGATATCCTCTCCGACCTGGGCCCGGCCTGCACCGGCACCATCGGTGTGGCCCCCTCTGCCAATATCAATCCCGAGGGCACCTTCCCCAGCCTGTTTGAACCGGTTCACGGCAGCGCCCCGGATATCGCCGGTCGCGGCATCGCCAACCCCATCGGCCAGATCTGGTCCGCGGCGATGATGCTCGAGCACCTCGGTCACCAGGAGGCCAGCGCGGCCATCGTCGCCGCCTTCGAGGCGGTTCTGGCCGAAGGCGACGAGGCGGTGCTGACCCCGGATATCGGCGGCCGGGGCACCACCGAAACCCTGGGACGCGCCATCGCCGAGCAGGTGCTATCCGAATAAACAGAGAGCTCGGGGGTGCACCGACAAGCGAAGGCTTTGTATACTGTATACACTCCCTTTCAAGAGTCTATTATGGCGTTCAAAACTCGCTCCCAATACGTCGCCGACGACTTACGCCGGCGAATCTTGCATGGTGAATTTCCTGGCGGCACCCAGCTACGCCAGGACTCCTTGGCGACTGACTACGATGTCAGCCGCATCCCCGTACGTGAAGCGCTGCTGACACTGGAGTCGGAGGGTCTGGTCGAGTTCTACCCTCACCGTGGCGCCTTCACGACCGAGCTTTCGGTGGCCAAGATTCGCGAACTGTTCGACCTGCGTGTTCTGCTGGAAAGCCACCTGCTGAAGCAGGCCATTCCAAAGATGACGGCGACATCCCTCGAGCGCGCCGCGGCGATTCTGACCGAGTATGATGCCGCTCTTGACAGCGGCAGCCAAATCGACAACTGGAGCGAGTACAACTACGCCTTTCACGAAGCCCTCTATGCGCCGGCTGAGCTACCGGAGACCATCAACCTGGTGGCTCAACTCAACACCAAATGTGATCGTTATATTCGCATGCAGCTGCTTTACACTCGCCAGATCGAGAAGGCCGAGCGCGAACATCATGCGCTACTAACACTATCCCGCGAAGGGTGCTGCGACGAAGCCTGTGAGCTACTCAAGCGGCATATTTTGGAAGCCTGCGAAGGCATCGTGGCTGTGTTGGAGGGGCGTGTGATAACGAAAAAATGCTAGCCGGAAAACCGTGATTAGTACAGAGCAATACATAAAACCGGCCCGTAGGCCGGTTCCTCTACTTCAGAAGCCTACAATTCGTTCAGGCAGCCAAGTTGCCATTGATGGAAACAAAGCGACCAAAAGAAGAGTAACAAGCTGAATGGCGATAAAAGGCAGAACTCCTCGACACATCTGAACATAAGTAATATCTTTTGGAGCAATCGACTTAAGATAGAAGATCGAGGAGGCCATCGGCGGGGTCAGATAGCTGGTTTGTATAGTAACCAAAACTAGAGTAGCGAACCAAACCGGATCAATTCCCATCTGCTTGACTATTGGCGTAAAGATAGGAACACAAATCAACACAATTGAAGTCCAGTCAAGCACGAAACCCAACAGGAACGTCACTCCTAAAAAGAAAAAAATAACGCCCGTCGTTCCACCACCTAACCCTGAAGCAATATTTACCACCATTTCTCCACCACCGTTGACGGCGAAGATTCCGGTAAACATAGTCCCACCT
The DNA here is from genome assembly GCF_004347715.1 of Halomonas marinisediminis. Classification (NCBI taxonomy): domain Bacteria; kingdom Pseudomonadati; phylum Pseudomonadota; class Gammaproteobacteria; order Oceanospirillales; family Halomonadaceae; genus Halomonas; species Halomonas marinisediminis. Next base: position 54,821 of record NZ_SLTR01000018.1, read on the forward strand.
GCAACAATCAATAGTATCATTGCGGTGATTCGCACCGTCAGAGCAAATGAATCAACCATGGAGGAAAAAATGATACCACCATTGGTTATCGCCAGAATTAATGCCCCTGCTACTCCCACTGCTGCTGCCTCAGTAGGAGAGGCTATTCCCCCCAAAAGTGACCCTAGCACTGAGAACATAAGCAGCAGTGGTGGAACAAGCGCCTTGAGCGTAATGGCAACTTTTACTCCCAACGGAATATTATTTTCACTCGGCGAGGCGGCCGGCCCATCCTCGGGCCGCAATAGGCAGCGCCCGACGATATAGAAAGCAAAAAGACCTATCATCAACATACCTGGAAAGATAATAGCCGCAAAAAGCTCGCCGATCGATAGTTGGGCCAGAGCAGCATAGACAACAACGATTACAGTTGGTGGAATGATTGTCCCTAGTGATCCCCCAGCACAAATAGTTCCGGAAATAAGGGAGTTATTATATCGATAAGCACGCATAGCTGGAATGGCCATCAGACCGATCATTATCTCAACGGCCCCTACCACTCCAGAGGCAGCCGCAAAGATCGCAGCCATCGCAATCGTAGTTAGAGCCAACCCACCTGGAAGACGGCCAACCCATAGTTGGATAGCGTCAAACAGGTTCCTAGCAATCCCAGATTTCTCAAGAATGGCCCCCATCAAAACGAAAAGCGGAATAGAAGAGAGCACATAGTTAGAGGCCGCGCTGAATACGCTACCGTATAGCTGCTGGAACACCAAAGGGCCGAAGGCGAACCAGCCAGCTACCACTGAGACAAGAGTCAATGAAAAGGCAATTGGAATTCCCAGGAAGATCAACAAAAAAAGCCCAGGAAACATTAGCGCGGCTACGGTAGCATCCATCATGTTGTCTCCTCAGCACAATCATGGGTGCTTAAAAAGCGCAGCCCCAGAACCAGAACCTGCAAAGCCAGAAGGGAAAGTCCATAAGCGATGATGGCGTAGAATGGCCACATTTTTGGCGCCCAGATACTTACCATCTCCACCTCACCACTCATAAAAGCGTTGCCGGTCTTCTTCCAGCCATGCCAGGCCATAAAAGAAAATACGGGAAATACCATTGCGGCATAGACCACACCATTGATGAGCTGGGAAACACGTGACGGCATAAGACTACTTAACACATCCACTCTTACATGGCCATCTACTCGAGCCGTCCACGCAACACCAAGCATAAAGGCAGCGCCCGTTGCCATATAGGAAATATCAAAAGCCCAAATAGTCGAGGCATCAAAAACATAGCGCGCCACCACTTCATAAAGCATCGCTATGGTCAATACAACTAAAGCCGCCTTACTCAACCACGCTGAGAGGCCAGAGAGCCAATCTATCCACTTAGTAGTCATCATCCTGTCTACCCGTATCGAAAAACGATAACTGAAGGCCCATACCGAGCCTTCCGTTGTGCGCTATTCAGTCAGTGATGAGATAATCCTTCTGGGCATTCCAGCGCTGCTGGTAGGCTCGATACTCCTCAAGGATACTGGCCATCTCAGGAGCACCAGCATCGTTCTCTTCCTCGGCACGCTCCGCTATCCATGCCCGACCATTCTCGGCCAACTCCTCAACGAAGTCTTCATCAAGGCTGATGACCTCATTTCTACCGGACCGGAACTCCTCCATCGCCTGAAGATCTTGATGGTAGAAACTGCTAAGCCCCTCATAAGTTGTAAGTTTAGCGGCAGCTTCGATAAGTGGCTTTAGATCATCGGGTACCTTTTCCCAGGTTTCTTCACGCACAACCACCTCCCACAGAAAGGTCGGCTGATGAACTCCCGGGACGATGATATAACGAGCCGCCTCATGAAAGCCCTCTGGCTGATTGCTAGAAGGTGTTGCCCACTCCACAGCATCGACCCCTTTGCGCTGCAGCAGCGTATAGGTGTCGCCCGGCGGCACAACTGTAGGTACTGCATTATAATAATCTCGCATGACCTCGGCCCAGGGTCCGGAGGTACGATACTTGAGACCGTCGAGATCCTCAGGTCCGTTAATCGGCACGTTAGAGTGAGCAAAGATTTCGGTCGAGCCGATCCCGACAATCAGCGAGTGTAGGCCTTCTCTAGCCCGCAGTTCCTGCAACCGATCCTGCCCACCCCCTTCATAGATCCAATTGATATAGGCTTGGGGACCCATGCCACCGGGGAAACCGGCAAAAATGGCATTAATCGGATCTTGATTTACCAAATAACTGGGCGTGGAGTGCCCAGCCTGTACAGTGCCTTCTTTGACTGCCTCATAGACCTGTAGCGCTGGCACAATAACACCTGCGCCAAAGGGCTTGATGTCGACGCGCCCTTCGGTCATCACTTCGGCATTGTCGGCAAAGCGTTCGAGAAAGTTCTCGAAGAACGGCGAACCATCCGGCACTGATGTGGGCACCCGCCACTCAACGTCGACGGCCAGAACCGGTGAAACAAATAGAGCAGCCGTGGCTGCAGCAGCGAAACGATTGATTGTTTTCATGGTGTTCGACTCTAGTGTACTTATCACATGACGCCCGGCATGAGGACTCATGCACTGGGCGTCACTCGTCCAGAAAAATTAGTTCACATACCAGATAGTCTTGGTCTGGGTGTACTGGTCGAAAGCTTCGAGGCCATTGTCACGGCCACCGAAGCCGGACATCTTGTAGCCACCAAATGGCGTGGTGATGTCTCCTTCGGAGAAACCGTTGACCGAGACGGTGCCGGCGCGGATTCCGCTGGCCATGCGCTGGGCCCGCCGAATGTCGGCGGTATAGACGGAAGCGGCCAGGCCATAGGCGGTATCGTTGGCCAGCGCCAGCGCTTCCTCCTCCGTCTCGAAGGTGGTAACGGCCAGAATCGGGCCAAACACCTCCTCCTTGAACAGGCGCATTGTCGGAGTCACGCCGTCGAAGATAGTCGGCTCGACGAACCAGCCACTGCCGATATCGGGAGTTGTGCCGCCGTAGGCCAGTCGTGCACCCTCCTCGCGCGCGGAGTCAAGAAAGCTGCGTACCTTCTCGAAGTGCACCTGCTCGACCAACGGACCAATCTGGACCGTCGGGTCGGTAGGATTACCTACCTTCCATGCCGCCAGACCAGCAGCCAGCTTATCCAACAGCTGGTCCTTGATACTGGACTCCACAATAAGGCGCGAACCACAACTACAGTTCTCACCCATATTCCAGAAGGCGGCGGAGAGCATATCGTCGATCACGGCATCGAGGTCATGCAGGTCGGCGAATACCACCTGGGGGCTCTTGCCGCCACACTCCAGTACGATTTCCTTGAGGTTGCTACGAGCCGAGTACTCCAGAAACTTGCGCCCTACCTCGGTGGAGCCGGTAAAGGAGACGACATCAACGTCGGGGTGGAGCCCCAGCGGCTGGCCGGTAGTTTCACCGTGCCCGGTGACTACCAGCAGCGCAGACTCCGGTACGCCGGCCGCATGCGCCAGTTGCACCATCCGATAGGCGCTCATGGAGGTCTGCTCAGCGGGCTTGACGATCACCGAGTTACCGGTGGCCAAGGCCGGTCCCACCTTCCAGGCGAACATCTGTGCCGGGAAGTTCCAGGGCAGTACCGCACCGACCACACCGATCGCCTCCTTGACGATCACCCCCAGGGCATCACTGCCGGTAGGCGCCACCTTGCCATACAGCTTGTCCACCGCCTCGGCATACCAGCGCAGTGTGTTGAGTGTCTCCGGGACATCGGTCTCGCGACACTCGGTGATCGGCTTGCCAGCATCGATGCAGTCAAGCGCAGCCAGCTCCTCAGCGTGCGTCTCGAGCAGGGCAACCCAGCGCTGCATTACCTCTCGACGCTCGGCGGGTGAGCGCTGTGACCACTCACCGCTAACAAAACCATGACGTGCAGCCGCAACTGCCTGGTCGATGATATCTTCGCTACCTTCGGCCACGCGGCCGATCACACTACCATCATGGGGTGCCAGGGTAGTGAAGCTGGCGGCTTCGGAATGACTCAGCCCCGGAACCAGGTGGCCGGCCCAGAGCTGGCCCTCACGGGCCTGAGAAAATACCTGCTCGACACTCAGCGGTTGTGTGCTCATTGCTATGCTCCTGGCAGATAAAAATCAGCGACGGTCGGCTGCTGACAGAGTGCCCATAAAGGCCTTTTCATCAGCGGCGGAGATTGGACGCAGCGGCGCGCGAACGGGTCCGACCTCGACTCCGTGACGGCTGCAACCCAGCTTGGCCTTCTGGTTGTAGTCACCACCCTCCATATCCTGGATGGCCGGCAGCATACCTTGCATGAGGTCGCGCACCGCGACCCAGTCCTCGCGCTTGGCAGCTTCGATCATCTGCGCTTGTTCGGCGGGGAAGACGTTAGCTGCCCCGCTGATCCAGGAGCGCACCCCCCAAAACAGGAAATCGGCAGCCTGGTCGTCACAGCCACACACCACCTGGAATCCCTCGTTTTCAAGGCCAATCAGCTGGAGCGCACGACTGAAATCGCCGCTGCTTTCCTTGATACCAATGATCTGCGGCATTCGAGACAGTCGTGCAACGGTTTCAACCTCGATGTTCACCGCAGTGCGATCCGGGAAGTTGTAGAGGATGATCGGTAAAGACGTGGCAGCGATGACTTCCTCGTAATGTGCCACGATCTCATCCTGGCTTGGCAACACATAGGCTGGGGGGGCCAGCATCAGCGCTTGATAGCCCATTGCCTCGGCCTGGCGAGCCCGGGTGACGGCTTCATTGGTCGACAGCGAGTTGATACCGGCAACGGCTAGAGCGTCCTCACCCAGCGTTTCACGCACAGTGGTCAGCACCACTTCGCGCTCGCTCTCACTAAGCGCGTAGTACTCACCGGTAGTGCCACAGGCAACGATCCCGGCCACACCTGCATCAAGGAAGCGGGCCGTCAGCTCGCGCAAAGCCTTCACGTCGACGCTGCCGTCAGCGCCGAAGGGAGTCACGATGGGAACCAGCACACCTTCAAGTTTCATGAACATCATCCTGTTGTTGGTAAAGCTCGCGCCGACACGACGCGAGGAGGGTCAGTAAGGAGCGTTACAGAAAACGCCGAGTTAACAACTTGCTAAAGGGGCCTCAGGTGCGCACTTCGACTGCAGCGCCCCCGGTTTCTTCTCGCGTATCGGTGGTGCGCCAGATGGCGATATTGGCGTAGCCGTAGAATACGGTGATCAGCAGAACCAGCATGTGGTACCAGAGGAATGGCAGGTAACCGAGGGTGGAGACCCCCAGAGTAGTGGCCATGAACACACCACCATCGGTCCAGGGAACCATGGGGGTGGTAATCGTGCCACCAGCCTCGGTATTGCGCGAAAGTACTCGACGATCGATGCCTTGCTGATCGTAGTTCTTTTCGGTAATTGTGCTGGCAGTGATCAATGATACATAGGCGGCACCACCGAAGAAGTTACCGAAGAACCCACCCAACATGGTCGACACCGTTAGACGGCCGGGATTGTTGGCCCAACGCAAGAAGCCATTGCTGATTGCCTGGAGAACTCCGATACGCTCCATAAGACCACCCAGGCCCAGGGCAAAAAGAATCAAGGCAATAACGCCTAACATCGACTCTATGCCACCGCGGTTTAGCAGGGTATTGAGGAAGTCCACATCCGAGGTCATGGCATTGCCGACGTAGGCAGTACGCATTGCATCCAACGGGGCGACTCCCTGAGCAAGCCATGCGCAGATAATGCCTAGTACCGCACCAAAGGTGATCACAGGAATAGCTGGATAGCGGCGAATCAGCATACCAATGACAATCACCGCCGGCGTCAGCAGCCATCCATTGATGATGAAGTGACTATCCAAAGCTCGCATGGCTACGTCGGCCCGCTGGGTATCAACGCTGTCACCGATGTAGAAGAAGCCGACCACCAGGAATAGCAGTGAGGCGATCAGAGCAGCCGGAGCGCTGACTAGGCCCATGGAGCGAATATGATCCACCAGGCTCACGCGACACAGCGAGGCGGTCATAACGGTGGTATCAGACAGCGGTGACATCTTGTCGCCCACATAGGCACCGGAGATAACCGCCCCGGCCACCAGCGGCAGCGGAATGCCGAAGCTGTGACCAATGCCCATCATCGCTACCCCCGCGGTGCCCGCGGTACCAAACGAGGTCCCGGTTGAAAGCGACGTGACGGCACATATGATGAAAGCCGCAAACAGGAAGATCTGCGGGTTCATCACCGACAGTCCGTAATAGATGATGCTCGGCACGATGCCACCGGCGATCCAGGTACCTATCAACGCCCCCACCGTAGTCAGCACCAGTACCGCTTCCATACCATTATGGATGCCATCGATCAGACCGCGCTGCATGGCTTCGTAGGAATACTTCAGCTTTACCCCCAGCGCCATCACCAGGAACCAGGAGGTAAACAGAGCCAACTGAATCGGCAGGCTGAATACATTGATATACAGGAACATGATGGCGATGAAGCCGATCATGACCGCGCCGACTTCTCCCATGCTGGGCAGGCGGCACTTAGGATCTTGCTCACTCATGCTGCACTCCATTTGTTGTTGTCACGCTTCTGTTTAGGGGCACCCTGGTGCCCCGGAACAATCGCCGACCGTAGCCGGCGAAACTTCAGGCAAAGCGCCCCAGCCGGTAGGGGGCCAGAGACGGCAACGCCGTATCCCTCACAGCTCTGGAAACAGAGTCCGTGAATGCTGAATCTGCAAGTGCGGAGGATGTAGGTGAAGCAAACGATTCATCGGCGACAAAACTGGCCACCAGCCGTGCCGTAATTGCAGCCTGGGTCAACCCAAGATGGTGGTGACCAAACGCCAACAAGACTCGCCCCTCGGGGCCAGCTCGGTCGATCACCGGCAACGAGTCCGGAAGCGACGGTCGGAACCCCATCCAAGGTGTGGCGTCGGTATCGCTCAGAGGCTGTTCAAATAGCCCCTGAGCCAACTCCAGTAAGCGTCGCGCGCGCTGCATGCGGGCAGGCCGCTCCAGGCCGGCGAACTCCACCGTTCCCGCCAGGCGCAGCCCTTCATCCATAGGGGTCATGATGAAGCGCCGTTCCAAAGAGGTGACCGCCAGCGGCAGTCGCTCCGTTTCCCGCGGCAGCATCAAGTGGTAACCGCGTTCGGTGTCCAGCGGTACAGAGGTGCCAGTCAACGCCGAAACTAATGGGGCCGAGTAAGCACCACCCGACACCAGCACTCGGGGCACAGTCAGTGCACCCCGACTGGTTTCCAGTCGTACCCCATCGGCCTGAGCCTCTCCGCTGCTCACCTCGGCCCGAGCGAAACGAGCACCGGCCGATTCCGCAGCCGCCATCAGGGCCTGCACCAGCCGGTGTGGGTCGGTCACATGCCCAGTATCAGGAAAGAACAGCCCGCCTTTTACAGCCTCTGTCAAGCTGGGCGCCCGACGACGCACCTCTTCGCGTGAAAGCGGTTCAACGGGTACGCCCTGCCCCTGCATCCGTGCCGCTACCGCAGCCAATTCACCCGTCGTTTCGCTGCGTTCATGAACCAGCAGAGACCCTTCATCACGCAGCAGTGCGCTTTGACCAATGGAGCTCAGCAGCTCCCGCCAAGCCGGCAAGCTCGCCGCGTTAAGCGCCTGAAGTCCTGCCGTGCTGTGTTGATAAGGTGCAGGGCGAAGATTCCATAACAGGCGGACTAGCCAAGGTGCGCTCTTCGGCAGATAGCGCCAGTCCAGACGTAGGGGCCCTCTTGGGTCAATCAGCATGCCTGGAATGCGCTTCAACAATGAGGCATCAGCAATGGGAAACACCTGTTCGGTGGCCATGTGGCCGGCGTTGCCGTAGGAGGCCCCCATGCCGGGCTCATCGCGGTCCAGGACCAGTACCTTGAGCCCACGCCGGGAGAGCTCGAGGGCACATGCCGCACCAATGACGCCGGCACCGACTATGAGGATATCGGCTTCTGAGTCTCCGGAGCAGAAACGAGTATCGGAAGACGTTTTCGAATGCTGGCTTTGTGACATTGTTTTATGCCGCTTTGAGGTGACAGTGTTTATATTGTATAAAATATATAATCTGTAATGGCAAGCACCTTCCACTAAGGTCAAACCCTTGCCGATGACACGACATGCCCTCTACCGAGGGGGGTTAAGCGGCAAGAAAGACAACGAACAGCTAACAAGAGGACAACGCATGAAACGCATCCAGGTGATCGATTCCCACACCGGAGGGGAGCCCACGAGGCTCGTGATTAGCGGATTTCCCAATCTGGGTGAGGGCAGCCTGCAGCAACGCCTAGCGCAGCTCCGGGAGGAGCACGACCACTGGCGAGCCGCCTGCATGCTGGAGCCGCGTGGGCATGACGTGTTAGTTGGTGCACTTCTCTGCGCCCCAGAAAACCCTGAGGCCACCTGCGGCGTGATCTTCTTCAACAACAGTGGGTATCTGGGTATGTGCGGTCACGGCACCATCGGGCTGGTAGCTTCCCTCGCACACCTGGGCAAACTGTCCGTAGGACACCACCTGATCGAGACACCGGTAGGAAACATCGCAGCCACGCTCCATGAGGATGGGGAAATTTCAGTGCGCAACGTACCAGCCTACCGCTACCGCCATGACGTACCACTCGACGTGCCTGGCTACGGGCGAGTGCATGGCGATATCGCCTGGGGCGGCAACTGGTTCTTCCTGGTCAGCGACCACAACCAAAGCATCGAGCTTGATAACGTCGAAGCTCTGACCGCCTATAGCTGGGCTATCCGCCAGGAACTTATTGCCCAAGACATCACGGGGGAAAATGGCGGAGACATCGACCACATCGAGCTTTTTGCTGACGACCCGACTCACGACAGCCGCAACTTCGTGCTCTGCCCCGGCAAGGCCTACGACCGCTCACCCTGCGGCACAGGAACCAGCGCCAAGCTGGCCTGCCTGGCCGCCGACGGCAAGCTTGATCCAGGCCAGACCTGGCACCAGGCCAGCATCACCGGCAGCGTCTTCGAAGCCAGCTATGAGTGGGAAGGTGAGCGCATTCGGCCGACGCTACGGGGGCGCGCGCATATCAGCGCAGAAGCCACACTGATCATCGATGAGGATGATCCCTTCGCCTGGGGCATTACCGGCTGATCACCTTGGCTCTCTTTGACAGGAGACAGCCACCACCAGAAAGCGGTGGCTGTCGGCTCCACACTGAATAAGATCAAGCCAACCGCCAGCACCCGGCCAGGATACGCACCCTGCCCGCCGCCAGGTTGTCGCGCAGATTGCGCCCCATGATCAGGAAGCGCTCGCCGAAGATCGCCACGGGCCCTGGCAGGGCCGGCCCGGCGGGCGGCTCGCCCGATTCCCGCCGGCTGTGCTTCTGCCGCCATGCCAGGGCGGCCTCGGTGACATCCTCCAGCGCCTCGAGCCTGAATCCCGCCGCGGCCAGGCGAGCCTCCAGGGTCTCGCGTGACTGCAGATGACTCTCCTCCGGCGTGCTGGCCCAAGGCACCGGCAGCGCCAGGGGCTCCGGATTGTCACCGGCCACCACCTCGTGTAGCAGCACCCGCCCACCGGGGACCAGCAGGCGCCGCCACTCCGCCAGCACGCCCGCCACGTCGGGCATGTTCATCAGCGCGTGTTGACACCATGCGGTCTCGAAGGTCGCATCGGGCAGCGGCATGCGGGCCGCATCCGCACACAGGAAACGAGTCTTGTCGCCGAGCCCGGTTGCCGCGCTCAGCCAGCTGGCCACGTCGACAAAGGCCGCGGTGATGTCCACGCCGAGCACCTCGCAGCCAAACTCATCGGCCAGCAGACGACTGGCACCGCCGGTGCCACAGCCCACATCCAGCACCCGGCACCCCGGCTGCCACTCGCCGAGGGCCGCCAGCGAGCGGCTGGCTCCGCGTCCGCCCAGATGCAGCTGGTCGATGCCGGCGATCTCGTCCAGGGTGAGCCGGTCCGGATCACGTCCGGCGGCTCGATAGGCCTCCCGCAGCCGGCATGTCAGGCTTCCCTCCCCTCGCTCGGCGAGGGCATCATAGTGGGCATTGAGACGACGGCTGTGTTCCTGCATGGCGCTTCTCCCGGGAATCGGTAGCCTGGCAATCGGCAGTCGCCCAGTCTAGATCGCCTCTCTGCTACCGCCCATGCGGCAAAGGTCACAGCCATCGCCTGACTCACTACAGGAGTTTCCATGCCCCACTCTTCCCTGCTGCCCACCCTGGGTGTTGCCCTGCTGCTGGCCGGCTGTACCGGCCTCCCCAAGGGCACCGAACCGGTCACCGACTTCGAACTCGACCGCTACCTGGGCCAGTGGTACGAGATCGCTCGCCTCGACCACTCCTTCGAACGCGGCATGGAGTGCGTCACGGCGGACTATTCGCTGCGCGATGACGGCGGCGTGCGCGTGCTGAATCGAGGCGTCAGGCTCGATGATGGCGAGGTCGAACTGGCCGAGGGGCGGGCCTACTTCATCGGTGACGAGGACGTGGGCCGGCTCAAGGTCAGCTTCTTCGGCCCCTTCTATGGCGGCTATAATGTGCTCGCCCTCGACGACGACTACCGCTGGTCGCTGGTTGCCGGTCCCGACCGGGACTACCTGTGGATACTGGCCCGCACCCCGAGCCTGGACGAGGCCACTCGTCAGGCGCTGGTGGCCGAGGCGAGGGGACTGGACTTTCCGGTGGAAGAGCTGATCTGGGTCGAACAGGGCCGGGTCTGCGATACCTGGCGCAAGGAGGCATGACACCATGCTCGAGACATGGCTCAAGCAGAGCATCGACGAAGCCGACTTTCCGACACACGGCGAGCTGTGCGGTGGGCAGTTCCGCCGCCTCGGCCACGGGTTGCTGGAGCTGCTGCCCGACTCCCCCGCCCCATCCGCTCATGCCTGTGTCATCTCGGCAGGGATTCATGGCAACGAGACGGCCCCCATGGAGCTGCTGGACGACCTGCTGAAACGCCTGGCGGCCGGCAAGCTGAGGCTCGGAGCGCCGCTGCTGGTCATTCTCGGCAGCCCGCCGGCGACCCGCGAGCAAACCCGCTACATCAACACCAACCTCAACCGGCTGTTTCGCCGCGACCTCGGCGAGCAGGGCATGGAGCCGGAGCGTGCGCGCGAACTGATGGCGGCGGTCGATGCCTTCTACACCCGCCATGCGGACCGGCCGCGCCTGCACTACGACCTGCACACCGCCATCCGGGGAAGCCGCTACCCTCGTTTCGTGGTCAATCCCTGGAGCGAAACCACCGCCGTGGCGCCCGAGCAGTGGCGGTGGCTGGCCGGGGCGGATATCCAGGCGGTGCTTCACCAGCACTGCCACAGCTGGACCTTCTCCCACTACAGCAAGCACTACCACGACGCCCAGGCCTTTACCCTGGAACTTGGCCATGCCCTGCCCTTCGGCCACAATGACCTGACCCCGCTGGCGCCCATGGCGCGCCTGCTGCAGGCCCTGCTGGAGGATCACGAACCGAACGCGGCGCCGCCGGAGCGGATGGTGTTCTACCGGGTCGAGCAGGAGCTGATCCGCCATAGTGAAGCGTTCCGGCTGGCCTTTGCCGATGACACCCCGAACTTCACCGAATTTGCCCCGGGCACCCTGCTCGCCGAGGATGCCAGCCAGGGCGAGACCCGCGTCGGCACGAGCCCGCTATCGGTCGTCTTCCCCAACGCCGCGGTGGAAGTCGGTGCCCGTGCCGCCCTGCTGGCCACACCGACGCCCCCGCCCGAGTGATGCCTGGGCCCATGCCGGGCCATCGGGTGGCCGGAAAGTCTTATAACAACGATAAACAGAGGGTAGAATCTTGCCCCTTTGCCAACCCATCACCGCCCCGTGCCAAGGTCGGCAGAGTACATCCTGCCGATACGCCGTGCGACACGCCTGAACGGAGCCCGCCCCATGGCCGAAACCCCGATCCCTTTGGAAGTGCGCAATATCACCAAGCGCTTCGGCGATACCGACGTCCTCAAGGGGCTCTCGCTCGAGGCCCGCAAGGGCGATGTCATCACCCTGATCGGCGCCTCGGGCTCCGGCAAGAGCACCTTCCTGCGCTGCATGAACCTGCTCGAACAGCCCGACGAGGGCGAGCTGATCGTCCATGGCGAGGCGATCCGCTTCAAGGAGACGAAGCACGGCCGCGAGCCGGCCGACTGGCAGCAGGTGGTGAACATGCGCGCCAAGCTCTCCATGGTGTTCCAGAACTTCAACCTCTGGGCCCATATGACCCTGCTCGAAAACATCATCGAGGCGCCGGTGCATGTGCTCGGCAAGCCCAGGAAGGAGGCCATCGCTCAGGCCCACGCCCTGCTCGAGCGGGTGGGCCTGAGCGAACGCGCCAACGCCTATCCGGCCCAGATGTCCGGTGGCCAGCAGCAGCGCGGTGCCATCGCCCGGGCGCTGGCCATGGACCCCGAGGTGATGCTGTTCGACGAGCCCACCTCGGCCCTGGACCCCGAACTGGTGGGGGATGTGCTCAAGGTCATGCGCGGCCTCGCCGACGAGGGGCGCACCATGATCCTGGTGACCCACGAGATGGCCTTCGCTCGGGACGTCTCCAGCGAGGTGATCTACCTGCATCAGGGCGTGATCGAGGAGTCCGGTCCGCCCGAGGCGGTATTCGACAACCCCCGCTCGGAACGCCTGAAACAATTCCTGGCCCCCAAGCACTGAGCCGGCCCACGAGGTAAGCCCCATGATCAATCTTCACGGCTATGGCCCGCGACTGCTGGAGGGCGCGCTGATCACCGTCGAGCTGGCGGTGCTGTCGCTGCTCCTGGCCATCGTGCTGGGCCTGCTCACCGCCAGCGCCAAGATGTCGCGCAGCCGGGCGGCCCACGCCATCGGCACTCTCTATACCACCATCATCCGCGGCGTGCCCGACCTGGTGCTGATGATGCTGCTGTTCTTCGGCGGCCAGATCGGCATCAACGCGATCACCGACCAGCTCTATGCGCACTTCGGCTGGGATATCTTCATCAACGTCAACGAGTTCGTGGCGGGGGTGATCACCATCGGCCTGATCTTCGGCGCCTACATGGGCGAAACCTTCCGCGGTGCCTTCCTGGCGGTGGAGAGCGGCCAGATCGAGGCCGGCCGCGCCTACGGCATGGGGCCCTGGCTGGTGTTCCGGCGCATCCGTTTCCCGCAGATGATGCGTCACGCCATTCCCGGGCTCTCCAACAACTGGATGGTACTGCTCAAGACCACCGCCCTGGTCTCGGTGATCGGGCTCTCCGACATGGTGCGCGTGGCCGCCGAGGCCTCCAAGGCGACCCGCGAGCCCTTCACCTTCATGATCATCGTCGCGGCGGTCTACCTGCTGATCGCCAGCGTCTCCGAGTGGGGCTTCGCCCGCCTGCAGAAGCGCTATGATGTCGGCTTCGGGGAGGTCAAGTGATGGACGCCCTGATGAGTCGACTCGAGGCCCTGCTGGCCGACAACAGCATCTTCACCCTGCAGACCCTCGGCTACTACGGCGAGGGGCTGGTGACCACCGTGCAGCTGGTGTTCCTGTCGCTGGTGATCGGCCTGGTACTGGCCGTTCCCCTGGCCATCGGCCGCGGTTCACGGCATCGCTGGATCAGCCTTCCGATCTTTCTCTACTGCTACGTGTTCCGCGGCACCCCCCTGCTGGTACAGCTTTATCTCATCTACTATGGGGTGGTGTTCGTCGAGGGCATCCAGGATACCTGGCTATGGGTGCTGCTCGAGAAGCCCTTCGTGCCGGCGCTGGTCGCCTTCACCCTCAACACCGCGGCCTACACCACCGAGATCTTCCGTGGCGCCATCAAGGCCACCCCCCGCGGCGAGATCGAGGCGGCACGCGCCTATGGCATGACCCAGCGCCTCATGCTGCGCCGGATCGTGCTGCCCAGCGCCTTCCGCCGCGCGCTGCCTGCCTACGGCAACGAGGTGATCTTCATGCTCCACGCCAGCGCCATCGCCAGCGTGGTTACCATCATGGACCTGACCGGGGCGGCGCGTTTCGTCTATGCACGCTTCTATGCCCCCTTCAACGCCTTCCTGTTCGTGGCGGCCATCTATCTCTGCCTGACCTTCGCCATCCTCTACCTGTTCCGCTATCTGGAGAAGCGTCTGCTGGCTCACCTCAAGCCCGCCGGCGGTTGAGATTGCGTCAAACGATCGTTGGGAGCTGGCGTTTACCTCCACGCCGGCTCCCCTTTCGACCCCCTGTCGGATCCGCTAAGGTTGGCCTGTCATCACCCCCAAGGTGATTCCATCAACAATGACAGGACCCACCCATGAAGCTACACAAGATTCTGAGCCTCGGCGCCTTCGGTGCCGCCCTGGTGGCAGGCGCCGCCAGTGCCGAGGTGCGTGACCTCCGCATCGCCGTCGACGTCCCCTACGAGCCCATGGAGTACCGTACCCCGGATGGCGAACTCACCGGCTTCGATATCGATCTGGGCAACGCCCTGTGTGCCGAGATCGGTATCGACTGCGAATGGGTCGTGCAGGGATGGGACGGCATCATCCCCGGCCTGATGGCGCGCAAGTACGACGCCATCATGTCGTCGATGACCATCAACGAGCAGCGTCGCGAGCAGGTGCTGTTCTCCGACCCCTACATCACCCCGCCCTCGGCCTGGTTCGCCCCTGGCGACATGCAGATCGGCACCCCCTCCAAGGAGACCCTCGAGGGTCTGACCATCGGCGTGCAGCGTGGCACCCTGCAGGACAACTACGCCACCGACATGTATGGCGACGTGGCCGACGTGAAACGCTACGCCACCGCCGACGACATGGTGCTGGACATGGACTCCGGCCGCCTCGACGCGGTCTTCCTCGACTTCCCGATCGGCAAGTCCACCCTGCTCGACAGCGACGCGGGTGACTACAAGGTGGTCGGCGAGATGATCACCGAGCCCAGGGAATACTTCGGTGAGGGCTTCGGCATCGCCTTCCGCAAGCGTGACCAGGAGCTGGCCGAGACCTTCAACGAGGCCCTGGCCGAACTGAAGGCGAATGGCACCTACGACGAGATCCACGCCAAGTACTTCGGCGAGTGATTGATGTTCTGCCCCGGCACCCCCGGGGCAGTCCACGCCCCATCCTTCGACTGCGCCCCATCTCCCTGCCCAACGCACGCCCATGGTGTAAGTAACTCGGCCATCGGCTCGAGCCTCACGCCCCTCCTGATCACCAACTGCCCTAGCATCCTGCCAGGTAACGGAGGCTTGCACTGAAAAGCTCGCATCATCTCGATATAATGAAAGGCTAAAACCTCCATTCCCGGAGATTTTTCTCCTCCCTACTTCGCGAGAATTTCATGCATCAGTCGAAGCTACTGCTGGCCGCCGTCCTTGGCGTCGGCCTGGCCACCTCATCCGTCCAGGCCGACGATCCCCTTCGCCTGGCCGTGGACGTGCCCTACGAGCCCTTCGAGTACAAGCTGCCCGACGGCACCCTGACCGGCTTCGAGGTCGACTTGGGCAACGCCGTCTGCGACTACCTGGAGCGGCAGTGCACCTGGGTCGAACAGCCCTGGGACGGCATGATCCCGGCCCTGCAGGCGCGCAAGTTCGATGCCATCATGTCCTCGATGGCGATCACCGAGGAGCGCGCTCGCCAAGTGCTGTTCTCGGAGCCCTACTACACCACCCCCAGCGCCTGGATCACCGCCAAGGGCGAGAACATCGACATCGCGGATCGCGAGAGCCTCGAGGGCCTGACCGTGGGGGTCCAGCGTGCCACCCTGCAGGACAACTACGTCACCGACCTCTACGGCGACGTCCTGGAAGTGCGCCGCTACGGCAGCGCCGACGACGTTATCGCCGATATGCGCACCGGTCGCCTGGACCTCACCTTCATGGACTATCCGATCGCCGAAGCGATGATCGATATCGACACCGCCGAGAGCGATTTCCAGCGCATCAGCGACTTCATCAAGGAGCCGCAGCGGTACTTCGGCCAGGGCGTCGGCGTGGCCTTTCGCAAGCGAGATCGCGAACTCGCCGAGCAGTTCAACGAGGCGCTCCAGGCCCTGAAGAGCAATGGCACCTATGACGAGATCATGGCCAACTACTTCAGCTACGACGTCAAGCTGTAAGAAGCGGCCCGGCCTTCCCTGGACGCCGGCAACCGCCGGCGTCTTCATTTCGAGAGGATCGATAATGCTGACCCTACTCAAGAACGCCACCCTGCATGCCCCCGAGCCGCGGGGCCTTTGCCACCTGCTGATCAGCGATGGACGCATCGCCGCCATCGCCCCGGCGGACGACGGCTCAGCGCTGCCCGCTCAGGGCCCGGCGGTGACGGTCAAGGACCTGGAAGGCCGTCGCGTCATTCCCGGGCTGGTCGACCCCCTGGTGCACTTCATCGGCGGCGGCGGCGAGGGCGGCTTCGGCACCCGCACCCCTGAGCTCAACCTGGAGGAGGCTTTGGCCTCCGGGGTCACCACCCTGGTCGGCGCCCTGGGCACCGATGCGCTGACCCGCACTCCCGCCAGCCTGCTGGGCAAGGCCCGAGAGCTGGCCGCCGGCGGGCTGACCACTTACTGCTACACGGGATCCTATCAGTTGCCGCCGGTGACCCTGACCGGCTCGGTGGCCGGGGACATCACCTTCATTCCCGAATTCATCGGGCTGGGGGAGGTCGCCATCAGCGACCACCGAGGCTCCCAGCCGAGCCGCGAGGAGCTCACCCGGCTCGCCGCCGAGACCCGCACCGCCGGCATGCTGGCCGGCAAGAGCGGCATCGTCTTCATCCATACCGGCGACGCCGAGGGTGGCCTCGAACCGCTGCGCGAAGTGGCCCGCCACAGCGCTCTGCCGCTGGCGCAGTTTCTTCCCACCCACGTCAACCGCACCGCCGCACTGTTCGAGGACGGCCTGCGATTCGCCCGCGAAGGCGGCCGCATCGACTTCACCACCAGCACCACTCCCGAACTGCTGGCCGATGGAGAGGTCCCCGCCGCCCGCGCCGTGGCCCAGGCCCTGGCAGCCCGGATCGAGCCTTCGCGGATCACTCTCTCGTCGGACGCCAACGCCTCGCTGCCGCGCTTCGATGCCGATGGCCGCTTCATCGGGCTCCGGCCCGGCCGGCTGGGCAGCCTGTTCGACACCCTGGCAGTGTGTGTCGAGCAGCACGGGGTGTCGCTCGAAAAAGCCATCGGCGCGGCCAGTACCCACGCCGCGGATGCCCTGGGCCTGACCCGCAAAGGGCGGCTGCAAGTGGGACAGGATGCAGATCTGCTGGTGCTGGCCGATGGCGCATGGGCGATCGACGAGGTCTGGGCCATGGGGCAGCGAGTGTATCTCGCCTGAGACGATGCTCAGTGGCCCTCGGCGGGCAGGCGCGTCAGCGGCGCGCCGGCTCGGCGCCTGCCGGGCGCACCTCGACGAGGAACACCTTGAACGCCTGCCACAGCGGGCTGCGATAACGCTCTGGGTGCCATACCAGGGAAAAGGTCCGACGCAGGTCCAGTCCGCTGTCCAGCGGGACGAGCTCGCCGCGGGCGAGCTCGCCGGCCACGCTCAGTCGTGACAGGCACCCCAGCCCCAGGCCGGCCAGCACCGCCTGCTTGATCGCCTCATGCTGCCCAAGCTCCATGCGTACCCGGGGCAACACCCCGCGATCGCGCATCGCCTGCTCGAAGACCTCTCGCGTCCCGGAGCCCGGTTCCCGCAGGATCCATGCCGCCTCGGCGAGGGCGGCATCATTCAGCCGCGCCTGCCCTGCCAGTCGGTGAGAGGGGGCACAGACCACCACCAGGCGGTCTTCACACCAGGACTCGCTCTCCAGCCTCGGCTCCCGGCACTCGCCCTCGATCAGGCCGAGGTCCGCCTCCAGGCGCAATACATCGCTGATCACCTCGTGGGTATTGCGCAGCCGCAGGCGCAGGTCCGTCCCCGGGTGGGCCTCGCTGAAGCGCCCGACCAGCCCCGGCAGCAGGTAGGTGCCCACGGTGGCACTGGCCGCCACGTCGAGCACGCCATGCAGTTCACCTTCGGGCTCGGTGGCCGCCGCCACGAAGGCCTCGACACCGTCGAGCAGCTGCTCGGCCCGGGGCAGCAGCTGGCGCCCCAGGTCATTGAGCCGCAAGCGCCGGCCATGGCGTTCGAACAGCGCCACACCCAGCTGGCGCTCCAGCTCCGAGAGGGCCTGGCTGGTCGCCGACTGTGACAGGCACAGCTCTCGGGCGGCGGCGCTGACCGAGCCGAGACGCGCCACCGTGGCGAAGACCTGAAGCTGGCGAAAGCTCACCATGGATGTCATATCGGTTTTTCCGAAAAGCCAGTTCGTTATTAACTGATAACCTGATGTGTTATTAGGGCATAACATACGCCACATGGACAGCACACGAGAGAGTAACGACATGTGGCAAGGCTTGCTGGTCTGCATAACCCTGACGATAGCCGGCTTCGGCCTGACGCGGCTCCCTCCGCTGGCCGATACCGGGATAAGCCCCCTGGTGGTGGCACTGCTGCTGGGCATCGTGGCTGGTAACCTGCCCCTGGCCCGGCGGCTTACCGCCACCGGCCCGGGGTTGAAGTTCGCCACTCGCTGGCTGTTGCGCGGCGGCATCGTGCTGTTCGGTCTCTCCCTGACCCTGCAGCAGATCATGGCACTCGGGCCAAGGGTCCTGCTGCTCGACGCCCTGGTGATCATCAGCGTGCTCACCGCGGGCTACCTGATCGGCACCCGGGTGCTCGGCATGGATCGCGAGACCACCCTGCTGACCAGCGCCGGAAGCGCCATCTGTGGCGCCGCGGCGGTACTCGCTACCGAATCGACCATTCGCTCGCGCCCCGCTGCCACCTCCATGGCCGTGGCCACGGTGGTGCTGTTCGGTTCCCTGGCGATGCTGGTCTACCCGCTGCTCTACCCGCTGCTGGGCATGGATGAGGGGCTATTCGGTGTCTATATCGGTGCCACCGTGCACGAGGTCGCCCAGGTGGTCGCCGCCGGCGAGGCGGTGGGCCCCGATGCTCTGGCCAATGCGGTGATCGTCAAGCTGGTGCGGGTGATGCTGCTGGTGCCATTCCTGCTGATCGTCGGACAGTGGTGGCTGCGCCACCAGCCCGCCGAGGCCGGCGCAGGAAAGGCCAGCCTGGTGATCCCCTGGTTCGCGTTCGGCTTCCTGGCCATGGTGGTGTTCAACAGCCTGGTCACCCTGCCTGCCCCACTGCACGCTGGGTTGGTCATGGCCGGCCAGCTGGCGCTGACCATGGCCATGGCGGCACTGGGCTACGAAACGCGGGTAGAGAAACTCAAGGCCTTGGGTATCAAGCCCTTTATCCTGGCCCTGACACTGTTCGTGCTGTTGCTCGGGGGTGGCCTGCTGGCCAGTACCCTGCTGATGGGCTGAGCCCCTCCCCTGCTACCGGTTCATGGAGCGTCCAGGACATACAATGCAGACAGGCCACCCCAACCGGGGCGGCCTGTCTGATTGAGACTCTGACACGGCCGGGGCGGGCCTGCCGGCCTACTCGAAGCTGAAGCTCGGCGCGGGTGCCTCAGGGAGCAGCGCGGCACAGGCGCGAACCCGCTCCAGCAGCGCCTCGTGAGTCGGCGCGAGCAGATTGACATGGGCCAGCTTGCGGCCGGCGCGCTCGCTCTTGTCGTAGCGGTGCAGATGGGCGTCCGCAAGCGCCAGGATGGCGGACGGGTCGCCTTCCTGGCCGATCACGTTGACCATGCAGGTGGGCATGCGTGCGGCGGTATCCCCCAGCGGCAGCCCCTGAATCGCACGCAGATGGTTCTCGAACTGGCTGGTCACCGCACCATCCTGTGTCCAGTGACCGGAGTTGTGCACTCGAGGCGCCATCTCGTTGGCCAGCAGGCTGCCGTCGGCACACTGGAACAGCTCCAGGGTCAGCACGCCCACATAGTCGAGCTCATCGAGCAGCGCCCGAATATAGCCATCGGCGGTCTGCTGCAGGCTGTCGGCCAGGTCCGGCAAGGGAGCGATGGAGTAGCGCAGGATGCCATCCACGTGCTGGTTCTCGGCCATGGGGTAGAAGACCACCTCGCCATCGCGACCACGCACCGCGATGATCGACACCTCACGCACGAAGTCGACGAAGGCCTCCACGATCAACCGCGGATGGGCGATGGCACGCCACGCCTCGGCCGCCTCGGCGGGATCTCGCAACACCGCCTGCCCCTTGCCGTCGTAGCCCTCGGTGATCGACTTGGCCACCACCGGCGTGCCCAGTTCTCGGGCCGCCGCCTCCAGCTCGTCGGCACTCTCCACCAGGCGGTAGGCCGGGGTGGGAATGCTCAGGCGATCGAACAGCGCCTTCTCCTCGGCGCGGTTCTGGCAGACGCGAATCGCTTCGCTGGAGGGGTAGACCGGTTTCACCTCCTCGATCTCCTGCACCAGCGACACCGGCAGATGCTCGAACTCGTAGGTGACCAGATCCACCTTCTCGAGGAAGGCCGCCAGGTGCCTGCGGTCGGTATCTACCATCACATCGCCGATACCGGCACTGGGATGCCCGGTGGTATCGAGAAAGGTGAAACGGTTGGCCAGCGGGTAGCCGGCCAGGGCCAGCATGCGGCCGAGCTGACCGGCACCCAGAACACCGATGTTCATGATGATCTCCTCATTGTCTCTCTATCAGGCTATCAGGGCTGGATATTCAGGGCTCGGTCCGTGAATCAGGCCGGGGGTCAGGATTGTCGAGCACCGTCTGCGTCTGCTCGGCGCGAAACGCCTCCACGGCGGCGCGCACCCTGTCATCCTGAAGCCCCACGATCTGCGCCGCCAGCAGTCCCGCATTGGTGGCACCCGCCTTGCCGATGGCCAGGGTACCCACGGCGATGCCACCGGGCATCTGCACGATGGAGAGCAGTGAGTCCAGCCCCTTGAGCGACTTGGACTCCACCGGCACCCCCAGCACGGGCAGCGCGGTCTGGGAGGCCACCATGCCCGGCAGATGGGCGGCGCCGCCGGCGCCGGCGACGATCACCTCGAGGCCGCGCTCGGCCGCCGACTTCGCATAATCGAACAGCAGGTCCGGGGTACGGTGGGCCGAGACGACTCGGGTCTCGTAGGCCACTCCCAGACGCTCGAGCATCTCGACGGCATGTTCCATTATCGGCCAGTCAGATTTCGACCCCATGATCACGCCGACCTTCGGCGTCTGTGTAGCGGACTGCATGGCCTGCTCCTCGGAACTTCCCCTAGAGGAAAAGAGTGAATAAAAGGAAAGCCGGCCATTTTAGCGATACAGGCCTTTCCAGTCATCTTGACCGGTCAGTCATCCTAATCCCCGGATAGCAGTGATAGAACCGTTCGACCACTGGGATCGGGTGGTCGATCTCCCG